>JBAXOZ010000303.1:0-2526 GCA_037132975.1 Comamonadaceae bacterium | reverse complement strand
TCATCGCGAGCACACACCACCCCGTCATCGCGAGCGAAGCGTGGCGATCCATGTAGGGTTTGGTAGGTTTTGATTTGCGCGGGCCACTAACCTTGGTCGCAAATGGTCAGGGGTGCCGGTGCGTGGCGTGGGCTGCGAAGGGTGCTGCGGCCGTTGGCAACCAAGATTTTGTGAGCCCCCACCATGCATAACATTCGCAAGCATTCCATCGCTGCCGCCATTGCGCTGGCGATTCTCTCCACAGGTATCGCGGCCCAAACCCCGCCCGATGCTGGCACCTTGCGCCAGCAAATCGAACAGGGCCGCGAAGCCACCTTTCCACGCAAGGCGCTGCCAGCCAAACCGGCCACCCCGGAGGCCATGCGGCCCCTCAGCGGCGTGGTTATCACCGTCACCCAATTCCAGTTGGCAGGCAACACCCTGCTGGGTGCAGAGCCGCTCCAGGCGGCGCTGGCCCCGTTTCTCAACCGGCCGCTGGACTACACCCAACTGCAGGCCGCCGCCGCTGCCGTGGCCGACGTGTACCGCGCCGCCGGCTGGATCGTGCGTGCCTACCTGCCACAGCAAGACATTGCAGAAGGCGTTGTCACCATCCAGATCGTCGAAGCCGTGTTTGGCGGCATGCAGCTCGAAGGTGCACCTGCCACACGCGTGAGCCTGACCCAAATCCAGCGTGGCTTTGAAGCGCAGCAAAAGGTGGGTGCACCGCTCAACGCCGAAGCGCTGGACCGTGCCCTGCTGCTGGCCGACGACCTGCCTGGTGTGGCCGTTTCGGGCAGCCTGCGCGAAGGCACACAAGCTGCGCAGACAGATCTCGTCCTCAAGATGGCCGATGAACCCCTTGCGGTGGGCGAAGTAAACCTCGACAACACAGGAGCCCGCTCCACTGGAGAGACTCGGCTCAGCGCCAACCTCAACCTCAATAGTCCGTTCGGCTATGCCGACCTCCTGAGCGCCAACCTCATCCACACCGAAGGCAGCGACTACCTGCGTGTGGCAGGCACCGTTCCCGTGGGCTATGCAGGCTGGCGCGTAGGCGCCAATGCCTCCAGCATGAACTACCGGCTGGTTTCTGCCGAGTTTGCTGCGCTGGACTCCAAAGGCAGCTCCACCAGCACCGGGCTGGAAGCCAGCTACCCGCTGGTGCGCTCGCGTCTGCAAAACCTCTACTTCAACGCCAATGCCGACTTCAAGAACTTCGACAACCAGGCCAACGGTGCCACCGCCACCCACTACAAGGCCACCACGCTGACGCTCGCCTTCAACGGTAACCTCTTTGACAAGCTCGGTGGTGGTGGAGCCAACGCCGCCAGCATGGCATTCACCAGCGGGCAGTTAGACCTGGCGGGATCGCCCAATCAGGCCGCTGATGCCGCCAGCGCCCAGACCGATGGGGCATTCAGCAAGCTGCGCTACAGCGCCAGCCGCCAGCAAGTCATTACCGACGACCTCTCGTTCTACGCCGCCCTCTCAGGCCAATGGGCCAACAAGAACCTGGACTCATCCGAGAAGTTCTACCTGGGTGGCGCCAGCGGTGTGCGGGCCTACCCCAGCAGCGAAGCCGGCGGTGCCAGCGGCCAGTTGCTTAGCTTGGAGCTGCGCTACCGCCTGCCCCAGGGCTTCAACCTGACCGGTTTCTATGACAGCGGTTCGGTCACCATCAACCACGACAACAGCTTCACCGGCGCTCCGGCCCTGAACGACTACAGCCTCAAGGGCGCTGGTCTGACGCTGGCTTGGCAAGGTACTTCGGGCCTGAGCGTCAAGGGCACCTGGGCGCGGCGCATTGGCGACAACCCCAACCCCACCACCACCGGCAACGACCAGGATGGCTCGCTCATCACAGACCGCCTCTGGGTTACCGCCAGTCTGCCGTTTTAGCCTGCAGCCCCCTTAGAACCTGCGTGAGCAGCTATACAAATCGTAGCGACTTCACTGTCACAACCCCCGATACCCAGTCATTCAAGCCCTTGCAAAGAGCCGTACCATGAACAAAAGCTACCGCCTGATTTACAACGAAATCACCAACACCTGGGTTGCTGTTGCCGAAAACGTCAAGGGACGCGGCAAGCGGGCTTCCGGGGCGGTGCTGCTGGCCGCAGCCGGCGCAGTGGTGCCGCTGCTGCAGGCACCGGTATGGGCTGCACCGCCCGTGCCCGCCATTGCCAGTGCACCGGCACCCACCCAGTTGCCTACCGGAGGTCAGGTCGTGGCCGGTCAGGCCAGCATCAACCAGAACGCCGCCACGCTCAACATCAACCAGAGCACCAACCGCGCCGCTATCGACTGGGCCACCTTTAACGTCGGCAGCCAGGCACAAGTCAACTTCAACCAACCGGGCAGCAGCAGCGTCACCCTGAACCGCGTGCTCGACTCCAACCCGAGCCAGATATTCGGCAAGATCACGGCGCCGGGCCAGGTGTTCCTGACCAACCCCAACGGCATGTACTTTGCCCCCAGCGCCAGTGTCGATGTGGGCGGCCTGGCAGCCACCACGCACAGCATCAGCAATGCAGACTTCATGGC
>JBAXOZ010000302.1:0-2538 GCA_037132975.1 Comamonadaceae bacterium | reverse complement strand
CTTGAGCTGGTACAGCGCATCGAGCGCCTCGCGTGGACTCAGGGCATCGGGGTTGATGGCCTCCAGCGCGTTCTCCACCTTACTCCGTGGCACGTTTTCGGCTACCGGTGGCGGTGCAAACAAATCAACCTGGGTATCGCTTTGAGTGGCCTGGTTCTCCAGGGCTTCCAGGGTGTGGCGGGCCTGATTCACAACCGCGGCGGGCATGCCGGCCAGGCGCGCCACCTGGATGCCGTAGCTGCGGCTGGCCGGGCCGCTCTGGATTTCATGCAGAAAGACGATGTCGCGCCCGGACTCGGCGGCGCTGACGTGCACATTGATGGCTGCATGGTGCGTGGCCGGGAAAGCGGTCAGCTCGAAGTAATGCGTGGCAAACAGGGTGTAGGCCTGGGTCTTGTCGTGCAACTGGCTGGCAATGGCCGAGGCCAACGCCAGACCGTCGAAGGTGCTGGTGCCACGGCCTATTTCATCCATCAGCACCAGAGAGTTGGGTGTGGCGCTGTGCAGGATCTGCGCAGCTTCCAGCATTTCCAGCATGAAGGTGGACTGGGCATTGGCCAGATCGTCAGCGGCGCCGATGCGGGTGTGGATGGCGTCAATCGGTCCGAGACGACAAGCCGCAGCCGGCACGTAGCTGCCGATGCTGGCCAGCATCACGATGACTGCGACCTGGCGCATATAGGTCGACTTGCCGCCCATGTTGGGACCGGTGATGATCTGCATGCGTTGCTTGGGACCGAGCCGTGTGTCGTTGGCAATGAAAGTCCCGGCGCTGGTTTCATTCAAGCGCATCTCCACCACCGGATGCCGGCCGGCCTCGATCTCCAGGCAGGGCTCACGAGAGAACTGCGGCGCACACCAGTTCAGTGTCAGGGCGCGCTCGCTCAGCGCGCACAGCGCGTCCAGCGTGGCCAGGGCACGCGCCAGTTGCGTCAATCGCGGTACGAAGGCCTGCAACTGATCGAGCAGTTCCTCAAACAGATACTTTTCCCTGGCCAGGGCGCGCTCCTGCGCGCTCAGCGCCTTGTCTTCAAAGGCCTTCAGCTCGGGCGTGATGAAGCGTTCTGCGTTCTTCAGCGTCTGGCGGCGCCGGTAGTCAGCGGGCACCTTGTCAAGCTGACCCTGCGTGACCTCGATGAAAAAGCCGTGCACCTTGTTGTACTGCACGCGCAGATTGGCAATGCCGGTGCGCGCCTTTTCACGCGCCTCGATGTCCAGCAAAAAGGCGTCGGCGTTGCTTTGAATCGCGCGCAGCTCATCGAGTTCGGCGTCAAACCCGTTGGCTATGACGCCGCCGTCGCGCAGCAGCGCGGCGGGTTCGGGATCCAGTGCGCGTGACAGCAGCTCCAGGCAATCCTCGGGGCGCAGCAGATGCGCTGCCAGCTGCTGCAGGTAGGGCTCGGCTGCGGGAATGCCGGGCAGCAGAAGTTCGGTCTTGCGCAGGGTCTGTTGCAGTGCTATGAGCTCACGCGGGCGCACCTGACGCAGCGCCAGACGCGCCGTGATGCGTTCCACGTCGCTGCTGCCCTTGAGCTGCTCGCGCAGTGGGACCATTGCGCCCTGATTGAGCGCTCCGATGGCGCCCAGGCGTTGCTGCGCCTGCGTGCGCTCGCGCCGGGGTGAGAGCAGCCAGTTCTTCAGCAGACGGCTGCCCATGCCGGTCATGCAGGTATCAAGCAGGGAGAACAGGGTGGGCTGGTCTTCACCGCGCAGGGTCTGCAATAGCTCCAGATTGCGCCTGGTGTTTTGCGGCAATTCGATCAACTCGTCGTTGCGCTGCACGCGCAGGCTGTGCAGATGCGTCAGCGCGCGCCCCTGTGTGTGTTCGGCGTAGGCCAGCAGCGCCGCTGCTGCAGCATGGGCCAGTGTCAGCTCCTGTGCCTGCCAGGCTGCCAGACTGGCGGCCTTGAGTTGCTCCAGCAGTTTGCGCTGGCCCAGGCCGGCATCGAACTGCCAGTCCGGTCGCAAGGTGACCGTCAGGCGCCCCGGCGCTTGCAGACTGCGCAGTCGTGCTTCGAAAGCCGGCGTGGCACCGGCACCGAACAGCAGTTCACCGGGGCTGACGCGCGCCACCCAGTCGGTCAGTTCATCGCTGGAACATTCGGCCAGGCACATCTCGCCCTGCGTGATGCTCAGCCACGCCAGTCCGCACTGGTTGCGCGTTCCCTGGTGCACGGCCAGCAAGAGCGACTCCGTCTTGTCGCCCAGCAATTCGAGATCAGTCAGGGTGCCCGGCGTGACCACGCGCATCACCTTGCGCTCGACCGGCCCTTTGCCCGTGACCTCACCTACCTGCTCGCAGATGGCCACCGATTCGCCGAGCTTGATCAGGCGTGCCAGATAGGTGTCCAGGGCGTGAAAGGGCACGCCAGCCATCACGACGGGTGCGCCGCCTGACTGGCCGCGCTGCGTCAGCGTGATGTTCAGGAGTCGTGACGCCTTTTCGGCATCGGCAAAGAACAGTTCATAGAAATCCCCCATGCGGTACAGCAGCAGCGTATCGGGGTATCCGGCCTTGATGGCCAGATACTGCTGCAT
>JBAXOZ010000301.1:0-2545 GCA_037132975.1 Comamonadaceae bacterium | reverse complement strand
CTGGAAGTCTTTCTGGAAGCGTTTGAAGGTCCGCTGGACCTGCTGCTGTACCTGATCCGCAGGCAGAACTTCAACATTCTCGACATCCCCATGGCGGGCCTGACGCGCCAGTACCTGGTCTACGTCGAAGAAATCCGTGGTCGCAATCTGGAACTCGCCGCCGAATACCTGTTGATGGCGGCCATGCTGATTGAAATCAAGTCGCGCATGCTGCTGCCACCCAGGAAAGTGGCGCCCGGACAGGAAGCAGAGGATCCGCGTGCCGAACTGGTGCGCCGTCTGCTCGAATACGAACGCATCAAGCTGGCCGGCGCCAAGCTCAATGCCCTGCCGCAATTTGGCCGCGATTTTCTCAAGGCTCAGGTCTATATCGAGCAGTCGCTACAACCCCGTTTTCCTGACGTCGACGTGGTGGATCTGAAGGACGCCTGGGCCGGACTGCTGCAACGCGCAAGACTGGTGCAACGCCACAAGATTACGCGCGCCGAATTGTCGGTGCGTGAACACATGAGCCTGGTACTGAAAAGACTGCAGGGCAGGCGTTTTGTTGAGTTTGAAGAGTTGTTCGACCCAGCCAAGGGCGCGCCGGTGTTGGTTGTCACCTTCATTGCCCTGCTCGAACTGGCCAAGGAAACCCTGATCGAAATTACCCAGGCCGAAGTGTTTGCCCCGATTTACGTCCGACTGGCCTATTCGCCGGCTGCCTGACGCCCCATCAGCAGGGCGACCGCTTGGGACGGCCTGGATTTGCCATCCAGCAAGTTCACCACCGCCTCCGTAATGGGCATCTCGACCCCAACACTGCTAGCGCGCTGCAGCACGGTTCTGGCGCAGTGCACGCCCTCAGCCACATGTCCCAGGGCCGAGAGCGTCTGCTGCAGCGTCTGACCGCGCGCTAGGGCCAGACCGACCTGCCGGTTGCGCGACAAGTCGCCGGTAGCCGTCAGCACCAGATCTCCCAGTCCACCCAAGCCCATGAAAGTGTCAGCGCGCGCACCCAGTGCGACACCGAGCCGTGTCATTTCGGCGAGACCGCGGGTGATCAGGGCAGCCCGGGCATTGAGGCCCAGATTCAGGCCGTCGCACAGCCCGGTGGCAATAGCCAGCACATTCTTGACCGCACCGCCGACTTCAACGCCGACGATGTCGTCGTTGGCATAAACGCGCAGGGTCTGGCTGTGAAAGGCGCGCACCATCAGTTCACGAACAGGGGCCGAAGCACTGGCGGCCACCAGCGCCGTTGGCTGAGCGCGTGCCACCTCCAGCGCAAAGCTCGGGCCGCTCAGCACACCAGCCAGCAAGGCCGGCGCCACCTGCGCTTGCACCTCGTGCGCCAACAAGCCCGGGGACTTCTCACTTGCCGCCTCAAAGCCCTTGCACAGCCAGATTACCGGCACTGTGCAGGACTTCAGTTCGCCCAGCAAGGCGCGCAAGCCCGCCATGGGGGTGGCGATCACAAGCAAATCAGCGCCCGCTGCCAGACGCCGCAATTCAGCTGCGCCGCCCGGTCCCACGCTCAGCGCTGACGGCAAGGCAATGCCCGGTAGATAGCGGGAATTTTCGCGCTGCGCCTGTAGCGCTTGGGCTTGAGCGGGATCACGCGCCCACAAGCTCACGCTGTGCGCAGCGTCGGCCTGACTGGCGACATTGACAGCCAGCGCGGTACCCCAGGCACCGGACCCAAGCACAACAATTTTCATCGTCAGTGAGGTCCGTGAGCCGGAGCTGGAGAATAGAAATCTACTGCGTTACGGCAGCGGGTGCAGACTCCGCTGCGGCAGCCGCAGCGGCCTGTTGCTGCTGTTGCTCGTACATGGCCTGGAAGTTGATTTCCGACAGATGCACCGGTGGAAAGCCGCCACGCTGGATCAGGTCAGCCACGTTGCCACGCAGATAGGGGTAAACAATCTGCGGACAGGCGATGCCCATCACCTGCCCCATTTGCTCTTGCGGCAAATTGCGGATTTCGAAAATGCCGGCCTGTGTCGCTTCGGCCAGGAAGACCGTCTTGTCCTTGATCTTGGTCTGCACCGTAGCGGTGATGGTCACTTCAAAGATGCCCTCTGCGACCGGCCCGGCGTTCACGCCCAGTTGGATGTCGACAGTGGGTGCCTCCTGCTCAAGCAGGATGGCCGGTGAATTGGGCTGCTCCAGCGAAGCACCCTTCAGGTAAACGCGTTGAATCTGGAAAATGGGGCTTTGTTGTTCGGACATGGGATTTCTTTCTGATCAAAAAAACGCTGCGGAAAATTCCGAGCGGAAAAGGAAAACGAAACCGATTATCTCAGGGCGCGCCCAGCAGTGGCAGCAGGCCACCCCGAGCATCAAGCGCCATCAGGTCGTCACAGCCACCGACATGCGTCTGGCCAATAAAAATCTGCGGCACGGTGCGCCGCCCGGTCAGCTCCATCATCTTCAGACGCTGGGCAGGGTCGGTATCGACCCGGATTTCTTCGAGTTGCACGACGCCTCTGGCTTTGAGAATCTGCTTGGCCTGCACGCAGTAGGGGCAGACGGCGGTGGTGTAAATTTTGACTGGGTTCAT
>JBAXOZ010000300.1:0-2561 GCA_037132975.1 Comamonadaceae bacterium | reverse complement strand
CGTTTAGGTTTGTAGGATGCCTGCCCGTAACCGCTGACCGGAGCGAGTCAACACAAGCCTGAGGGCGGGCGTCGTATAAACCTCGAGGGAGGAAACCGCGACGAGTACCGCGGTTGTTGCAGTGAGCTACAGCGCTATGGGGATTTGATGAACCACAGCGCGGTTTGATACCGTGACCAAGGCGAACAGTCCGACCGAAATGCCACGCAAGCTTCTCGATCTTGCCTTGATACACCACATTCTTCGCTGGCCATCTGCACAGTCATCAACAGTTTTGCACGACATGGCAAAGCTGATCCACACCGGCTCTGGCGAGTGCTGAGTCGGCAGGCAGTTTGAGCATCTCAAAGTTCTGGTGTTCATGGCGCACCCTGAACGTGAGGTGGCGCGCGAATGGCCTGCCCGCGCACAAACGTTTGAACGATGATCATTGGCGCGCCGCAGTGGGCGCAGACAAAGGTCGGTCGCACAGGTTCAACCGACTCGTCGGCGCTATTGGTGTCGGCAACCGCAGCAGGCACCACGTGCAATAACTCCCTTGCGCGCGCCAGGTTCTCTTTGCGAGCATTGTTGGCGATGAGCCCGTAGTGACGGATGCGGTGAAAGCCGCCAGGCAGCACGTGCAGCAGGAAGCGGCGCATGAACTCCTCAGGCTCGAGCGTCATGGTCTTGTGGCGCGTGCCTCCCTTGTCCCGGTAGTCCTTCCAGCGAAACGTCACACCGCGCTCGTCCATCGAGACCAGCCGTGAGTTGGCGATTGCCACGCGGTGGGTGTAGCGCGACAGGTAGGCCAGCACGGCCTGCGGACCCGCAAACGGGCGTTTGGCGTAGACCACCCATTCGCAGCGTCGCATCGGCGCCAGCCATTTGGCAAAGGCGCCCGCATCGCTGAGATGGGCGTACTCACCGAAGAACTGCAACTGATTGGTGCGATGCGCGAGTTCAAGTTCTTCGAGGAAACGCCGGCGAAACAGCCGCGAGAGCACGCGCACTGACAGGAAGAAACCCGGTCGGCACGCCACCCAACGCTGGCCATCCGCAGTCAGACCACCGCCAGGCACGATGCCATGCACGTGGGGGTGGTGCGTCAGCGCCGAGCCCCAGGTGTGCAGCACCAGCGTTGCTGCGATCTGCGCGCCCAGATGCTTGGGGTCGGCGGCGATGGTGAGCAGTGTTTCTGCCGCAACCTCAAACAAAAGCCGATAGATCACAGCCTTGTTGTAGAACGCAATGGCGCTGATCGGTGCTGGCAAGGTGAAGACCACGTGGTAGTAGTCAACCGGCAGCAACTCAGCCTGGCGTGCATCGAGCCAACGCTTGGCCGCGCTGGCCTGGCACTTGGGACAGTGCCGGTTGCGGCAGGAGTTGTAGGCGATCTCACCGTGCTCGCAGGCTTGGCAATGCAACAGGTGTCCCCCCAGCGCCGCGCTGCGGCACTGTTCGATGGCCGACATGACCTTGAGTTGACCCAGGCTCAAGTGCCCTTGCTGGGACTTGCGCCAAGCGGGACCATGACTACGAAAGATGTCGGCGACCTCCAGGGCGAGGCGCCCCACGAAACTGCTCTACGTGGGCTTCAGGGTTTCCAAGGGACTGATCACTTCACGCAGGACGTCGGTGGCGACCTGGACGTAGTGCGCCGTGGTGTCCAGGCGTTGGTGCCCCAGTAAGACCTGGATCACCCGAATGTCCACCTTCTGTTCCAGCAGGTGTGTGGCAAAACTGTGCCTCAAAGTGTGCATGGACACGCGCTTGTCGATCTTGGCCATCGTGGCGGCATCATGGATGGCGCGGTTGAGTTGGCGGGTGCCTAAAGACTGCAAGGGATCGAGCCCTGGAAACAACCAACCCCCGTCAAGCATCTTGCCTTGGGCGCGTGCAACGCGCCACCACACGCGCAGGCGTTCCAGCAGGACCGGGGAGAGCATGGCGTACCGATCCTTGAGACCTTTGCCTTGCTCCACGCGCAGCGTCATGCGTTTGCTGTCGATGTCGCCAACTTTGAGCGCGACGACCTCACCCACCCGCAGCCCGGTGCCATAGGCCAGTGACAGTGCCGTCTGGTGCTTGATGTGTCCGACGCAGGCAATCAGTCTGCTCATCTCGTCCTTGCTCAGGATTACCGGGAGCTTTTGCGGAACCCGCACCGATTGCATCTTGGCCATGGTCTCAGGGCGACCCAGCGTGACTGAAAAAAGAAAGTTCAAGCCCACAATGGTGGCGTTCAAGGTGATGGGTGAAGTGCCTTGGTCAATCAGATGCAATTGGAAGCGGCGCAAGTCTTCATCGGTTGCGGTCTCAGGCGATCTGCCCAGGAACTTGGCAAACTTGCGGACGGCCCGGATGTAGGCCTCTCGTGTCCTTGGCATCAGTTTGCGCATTCGCATGTCCTCGATCATGCGTTGGCGTAGCGGCGAGACGGTTTGACTTGGTGACTCCATGGTTGTGCTCCTGTCGTGAACGAGGCCGATTGCCCCAGTTCACAACATAGCCACGAACTCGCCCTGCGCCAAACATCAACACCGCCGCGAAGCGCCTTACCGCGCGAGCGGTTTAGTCCT
>JBAXOZ010000299.1:0-2564 GCA_037132975.1 Comamonadaceae bacterium | reverse complement strand
GACGGCGAAGTGCAACACCATGCAGACGGCGCAGTCCGATGCGCGTGGCCTGCGTTCCTGCCCAAGAAGTGGAAGCCCGACCAGGCGTGGTACTGCAACACCGGCTGCTTCATCATCGACCGATTCGACGAGGGCAAACCCGCAGCCAAGGCCGACGCCTGTGAGCGTGTGGCTTTCCTCGTGCTGGACGACGTGGGCACCAAAGCCAAGGTGCCGCCCATTGCCCCGACGTGGATCATGGAGACATCACCCAACAACTACCAGTACGGCTACACCTTCGCGCTGGACGACCAGCCTATGAAGGGCGAGTTCAGCGCGGCCATTGTCGCCATTGCCGAGGCAGGTTACACCGACGGCGGCGCGATCAACCCCGTGCGCAATTTCAGATTGCCCGGCTCAATAAATCTCAAGCCTGGCCGCGACCGCTTTGCATCCAACTTGATCGAGTTTCACCCGGAGCGTGAGTTCAGCCTTGCAGAGATATGCACCGCCCTGGGCGTCACCCCGAACCCAGCCGACACGGCCACCGTGCGCCCGATCCGGCTCACAGACGACGGCGGCGATGACGTGCTGGCGTGGACAGCAGCGCGTGGCGACTTACTGGAGAAGGGCAACAGCAGCGGCTGGTGGGGCATCGTTTGCCCGAACAGCGCCGAGCATAGCGACGGCAACCCGATGGGCCGCTATCACCCCGTAAACCGCGCCTATTGCTGCCTGCATGAGCATTGCGCCCATCTGGACAGCGTGGCCTACCTTGCGTGGGTGGAAGAGCAGGGTGGGCCTAAGCGCTCGCACGGCCTGCGTGACGAGTTGCTGGCCGCAGTGATGGAGAATACCCTGTCCAAGCTAACCCCGACGGTCGAGTACCCCGACGACGCGGCGACAGTCATCGCCGAGGTGGAGCATCGTGAGTTAGGCCGCGTGGAGATGTCCGGCTGGTTCGAGCGCTTTGCGTATATACAGAACGACGACGCCTACTTTGACATGGAAGACCGGCGCGAGGTGATGCGTAAGACCTTCAACGCCTTGTTTCGGCATATCAACTGCAAGTCCCGCCACGGCAAACACCCCAAGGTCGAGGCGTCTAATTCCTTTGATGAGTACCGCCAAGACAAGGGAGCCCGCGCCCTGGTCGGCATCACCTACGCTGCGGGCGAGTCCGTCCTGGTCGCCCGTGAGGGCTTGGTGTACGGCAACCGCTGGCGCGATGCCCGCCCCGAGCCGGTGGCCGCTGACGTGTCCGCGTGGCTGCGCCATGTCGAGCGCATGGTGCCGATTGAGTACGAGCGCGAACATCTTTTAAACGCCCTAGCCCATAAAGTGCAGTTCCCCAGCCATAAGATCAACCATGCGATCCTGCTAGGCGGCAACCATGGGTCGGGCAAGGATACCCTTTTCGCCCCGTTCTTTTGGGCCATAGGCGGCAAGGCCAAGGCCAATTGCTCTTTGGTCAAGAATGAAGACCTCAGTTCGCAGTGGGGCTATGCGCTTGAGTGCGAAGTGATGGAGATCGCCGAGTTGCGCCAAGCAGAGGCCAAAGACCGGCGCGCGCTGGAGAATACCCTCAAGCCCATCATCGCAGCGCCGCCTGAGTTGTTGATGGTTAACCGCAAGGGCTTGCATCCCTACTATGCGCTCAACCGCGTTTTCGTGGTTGCATTTTCCAATGAGCGCGTGGCGATCAGTCTGCCCAGCGAAGACCGGCGTTGGTTTGTCCTATGGTCCGAAGCAGGCAAGTTGCCCGAAGCAGAGGCGGTTAGCCTTTGGAATTGGTACGAACACCGGGGCGGCTTTGCAGCCGTGGCGGCTTACTTGCACACCCGGGACGTGAGCGCCTGGAACCCCAATGCAGCGCCCCCAATGACCGAAGCAAAGGCCATCATGGTCGAGCATGGCATGAGCGGCGCTGAGTCGTTCCTCGTGAACCTAATCAAGGCGCGCCAGCGTGCGTTCTCCAGTGGTGTGGTCGGCGCGCCCTTTTACGCGATCTGCGATGAGTTGCAGCTATACGCCCCAGCAGGGATCAAGATCGTCCCCCCGGCTCTGCTACACGCCCTCAAAGAGGCCGGATGGGTAGATATGGGCAGGCTTGCATCGCGTGAGTTTCAAACCAAGAAGCACATTTTCTGCGCGCCTGAGATGGCCAAGAGTAATAAGTCAGACCTGCGCCGGGCCATAGAAAAAGCCCCCGAAGGGGCTTAATCTAAATCGAAAAGGATCGCCAGGATCGCGGCCACCAGGGCCGCTGCGATTATGAGCACGCAAGCGCGCGTTCAGCATCTTCGCGCGTCGCCTCATTGTCGTCGTCCAGTAGCGCGCGCAGCACGTCTTCCAGGTGGTTTATGCGCGCAGTGTAATGCGCCTCTTCAAAATTTTCGTCAATCATAAATACTCCAGCAGGATAGCGGCCAGGGCCAGGCCAATGGTCACGGCCAGCAGGGCACCGGCCCATGGGCGCGCTACTGGTTCGGGTTTGTAGTGCTGTCTCATGCTTCGACCTCCATAGAATCGACGCCTTGGGGCGCGCTAAGGTACTTGGACAGTGGCGCAAAGTGGTTTGTCTC
>JBAXOZ010000298.1:0-2576 GCA_037132975.1 Comamonadaceae bacterium | reverse complement strand
GCATTGCGCAGAGGGAGAATCATGCGGTTGAGAACTTCAATGATGGCAAATCAAGCGTGCTGTCCAAAGATGGCAAATTCCAAGGCTGGCCCCAATACAAGAACTGGACGCGCGCCGAGTACAAGGACGTGGTCAGTCTCTTACCCGCTTCCTATAGAGGCGATCCACACCGGCAAGAACCGCTCTCCTCCCAGGATTGGGACCTACACACTGACGCCGCCCTACCTGAACTCGAAGCCCTCAATGCCAAGGTAGGCGAGGGCACCTTCAGGATCGACGGTCTGGGAAACATTCTGGCCGACGCGCGCAAGAACGACGCATCGATCTTTGCGGATGAAGTGATTGATATTGCCGACAAACACGGTCTGGGCATTTACTTGACGGGGGTGAGCACGCCCAGCATCAGCCGGCTGCAAAGTGCTGGCTTCGTTTCTGAACTGGGTTTGGGTGCCATTCTGCAGCGTGCAAGCGGATCAAACCAGCCAGCACGACCGCACCCGGACAACATCTACGCCCAGCCCAGCCCGGGCACCGTCATGAGCTACAAGCCGAGGGGCTTTGCCAGTGTGCTGTTTAGCCGTGCTGGCAGCGACACCCCGTTGATTCAGCGGGCCACGGACGTGCTGAACGAAACCTTCAGCCACCCCGGCAAATTGTCGTGGTGGGACAAGACGGTTGGTTCGCCCTACCACCTGGCGCAGCGCTACCCGGCCTTCAAGCCGGTCTTTACCAGTGCCCAGAACTTCATCAACGACGTGTCGTTCTATGCCACTGAAGCCGCAGACATGGCGCCCAAGATGCTGCCCAAGTTGGAGAGTTGGAGCGATCTGCTCAAGAACCCGATCTCGGCCGCTGACAACAAGGCGATCTCGGTGCCCATTCTGGAAGGCACGCTGAGCTGGACCCGGGACGGCGCCGGTAAACCGATGCGCATCGCTGAAGATGATGAGGAAACCACCCCGGGCATTGTGTGGAGCGATGCGGAACTGAGCAGCATGTTCCACCTGACGCCCCCAAGAATTGCGTTGTACCGGGAATTCCGGTCAGCCACCGACAAGAGCCTGGACAACATGGCCAAGGCGGACTTGTTGCGCATTGGCGGCCGGGATGTTGTTGATCTGAAGGACCAGGTGATGGCGGCCAAGGACGTGATTGAAGCGGCAACCCTGCTGCATCAGTACCTGCACCGCCAGAAAGATCTGATGCCGGAGCGCTCAGACGTGCTGATCGATACCGCCAGAGGTTTGGTCGGCAGGGCCAACCGGACCGAGCGCTTGAAACAATTGGGTTATGCGCCTCTGTCACGCTTTGGGCGCTATTCGGTGGATGTGGTGGTGGGCGATGAGCGGCAGTACTTTGGCCTGTTCGAGACCGGGCGTGCTGCCAACCAGATGGCGACCCGGCTGAAAGCCGAGTTCGGCGCCAGGAACGTGGCCCAAGGCACCCTTTCAGAAAAGGAATTCGAGATGTTCCAGGGCATCACGCCTGAGAGTCTGGAACTCTTTGGCAACATGCTGGGCCTCGACTCCCTCGGCGACCAAGCGCAGGACAAGGTGTTCCAGACCTACCTGAAACGGACCAAATCGAACCGATCGGCCATGAAGCGACTCATTCACCGCAAGGGCACAGCGGGCTACAGCGATGACATGGGTCGGGTGCTGGCGGCGTTTGTCTATTCCAATGCCCGCCAGACTTCTGCTGCTTTGCACATGGGTGAACTGGGATCCGCCGTCAACGACATCCCCAAGAGTCAGGGTCAGCTCAAGGACTCGGCGATTGAACTGGCGACCTACATCAAGCAGCCGCGGGAGGAAGCGCAAGCCCTGCGCGCCATGCTGTTTACCCAGTATTTGGGTGGCTCGGTGGCGTCGGCCTTTGTCAACATCACGCAGCCGTTTGCAGTTTCCATTCCGTACTTGAGCCAGTTTGGCGGTGCGCGCAAGGCGGGGTCATTCTTGATTAGTGCCATGAAAGATATGAGCACGGGTCTGGAACTGGAAGCCAGTCTGGCCAAGGCACTCAAGGTTGCAGAGGAGCAGGGTGTAGTAGCGCCGCAGGAGGTTCATCAGCTGATGGCGCAGGCCAGGGGGGCCTCCACGTTGCGAATTGGCGACGGCACCCGGCTTGGTGAAGCCATGACCGGTGTGGCCAATAATTTCTCAAAACTGATGCTGGGCTGGGGCAAGATGTTTGGCATGGCCGAGCAGATTAACCGGCGCTCGACCTTCATTGCGGCCTACCGTTTGGCGCAGGACAGGAAGATCGCCAACCCGGCCGGCTTTGCCACGCAGGCGGTCAACGAGACCCAGTTCATCAACAACAAGGCCAACAAAGCCAACTGGGCCCGGGGGCCGGTCGGCGCCACGCTGATGACCTTCAAGAGCTATTCGGTCAACTACCTGGAGCTGCTGCACCGGATGGCGACTCAGGGCGGGCCGGAAGGCAGACAAGCAGCCCTGCTGATGCTCGGGACCCTGATGCTGATGGCCGGCAGCAGCGGTCTGCCGTTTGTGGACGATGCTGAGGACCTGATTGACTTTCTGGGCCAGCGCCTGGGTTACAACTTCTCGGCCAAA
>JBAXOZ010000297.1:0-2582 GCA_037132975.1 Comamonadaceae bacterium | reverse complement strand
CGGCCGGCTGAACAGATAGCCCTGGTAGTTATGGCAGCCCAGACTGGCCAGAAAGTCACGCTGTGCCGCGGTCTCCACACCTTCAGCGATCACTACCAGCCCCAGATTTTCGGCCAGCGCCACCACCGTCCTCGCAATGGCAGCATCGTCGGGGTCGATCAGGATGTCGCGCACAAAGCTCTGGTCGATCTTGAGTTGATCCAGCGGCAGGCGCTTCAAGTAGCTGAGAGACGAATAGCCGGTGCCAAAGTCGTCCAGGGAGAAGCCCACGCCTCTTGCCTTGAGGGCATCCATCTTGGAAATCACGTCTGCCACATCGCTTATCAGCAAACTCTCCGTGAGTTCGAGTTTGAGTCGATACGGGTTTGCGCCTGTGCGCTCCAGCGTCAGCAACACCCGATCGACAAAGTCCCTCTGGTGAAATTGCCGTGCGCTGATGTTCACCGCCACCGTCAGGTGTGCCATCTCTGGCTGGCTGGCCCAGCGCGCCAGTTGCCTGCAAGCAGTCTCCAGCACCCAGTCGCCAATCGGCAGGATCAGTCCGTCTTCCTCCGCCAGCGGAATGAACTCTGCCGGTGACACCATGCCTCGATTCGGATCCAGCCAGCGCAGCAAGGCCTCGACGCCCGTGATCCGACCCAGTTCGGTTACCTGCGCCTGATAGTGCAGCAGAAACTGATTGCTTGTGATGGCCTCACGAAGAGCAGCCTCCATAGCGACACGGGAGTTGACCACAGCCTGCATCCCGGGGTCGAAGAAGCGCAGCGTATTGCGCCCGCGCTCCTTTGCCTCGTACATGGCCAGCTCGGCCCGCTTCAGGGGTTCGACCGTGTCCTCGTGCTGTTCGCCGAACAAGGCGATGCCAATGCTGGCGTTGCAGGAGACCTCTGTACCTTCGATCGGATAGGGTCGCCTGATCGCAGCAAGAATCTTGTTGGCCGTCGTTTCAGCGTACATGGCTGCTTCCAGTTTGCTCTGGTCCAACTGCTTCAGCAGCACGACGAATTCGTCACCCCCCACGCGGGCCACGCTTTCGCCCTCGTGAACGCAAGCCTGCAAGCGCATGGCGATCTGCTGCAACAGCAGATCGCCCCGCTTATGACCCAGGGCGTCGTTGAGGCTTTTGAAACGGTCCAGATCAACCAGCAGCAGCGCTCCCTGACGCTTCTCTTGTTCCCCGGCGATCATGGCTTGCTGAAGCTGAATGATCAGCCTGCGCCGGTTGGGCAAACCGGTCAGCAAATCGGAGTACGCCAGGCTCTCGATTTGCTCCTCTGCGGCCTTGGCATCTGTAATGTCGCGGAAGGTACCCACATAGTGCGTCAGCAAGCCCTGTGCATCCTTCACGGTGCTGATAGTGAGTTGTTGCGGATAGACCGTGCCATTCCTGCGCCGGTTCCATATTTCGCCATGCCACTGGCCGGTGCGGGACACGCACTCCCACATGGCGGCATAAAAGTCTGCGTCATGTCTACCTGAACTGAGCAAGCGAGGTGTCTGGCCCACCGCCTCTTCGGCCGTGTAACCCGTGATTCCGGTGAATTCCTTGTTGATCCGCAGAATCACCTGTCGTGGATCGGTGATGAACATGGCTTGATGCGACTCGAAGGCGACCGCAGCGATGCGTTGGGATTCTTCGGCGAGTTTGCGCACGGTGATGTCCTGAATCGTTCCCTTGAGAACGATAGGCTTGCCGTTCCCATCGTAGACAAATCGGCCCAAGGCGTGAACCCAGCGTCTCTGGCCATCGCTGGGGCGGATGACCTCGTATTCCATGTCGAAATTGCCATCCCCTTCGACCACCCTCTGGTAGTAGTCGAGCATCTTCTGCCGATAACCCGGCGCCATCAGCTTGCCCCAGTTTTCAACACTGGTGACAAACGAGGAATCAATGCCAAAAATCTGTCGTAATGTGGGCGAAGCCTGCCAGATGCCACTCTCGATGTTCGTCACATAGGAGCCGATCTGCGCCAGCGCCTGCGCTTCGTTCAAAGAGGTTTCACTTTCGCGCAGTTCCGCTTCAGCCTGTTTGCGCTGTTCCAATTCAGATTGCACGCGCGCATACAGTTGTGCATTCTGTTTGGCAACGGCAATGTGCAGTGCCAATGATTCCAGGAGATGCAACTGTTCGTCAGAGAAGGCGTTCGGGCGGTAAGACATCACCTGCACCACACCAGTGACCTGCTCACCGACCTTGAGCGGAACAATCAGTGCCGACTGTGGGACCTCTTCCTCGGGGTCAACTTGTTCGTCAAGCTCATGCGTCTGGTCGTTTACAAAATAGGTGGTGCGTGCGGTCTTGATCGCTGCCTGGTAGTCGTTGAGCAATAGGGGTTTTCCGCTGCGAATGACGAGGCTTTGGGTGCCTCTACCTTCTTCCTCCAGGGGGATCGGCGGAAAAGCACTGACATCGAGCGGCTGCCTGTTCATCACGAAGGCGCGGCAGGTGATCAGCTGCGTATCCGGGTCGAACGCAGACACCAGAAAATCGCAATCGGGTGCGATGGTGGACATGAAATCGTTGACGATTCGATAGATTTCATTCAGGTCCAGCGTGCTGCTCAATCGCTGGCTGGCTTCAT
>JBAXOZ010000296.1:0-2612 GCA_037132975.1 Comamonadaceae bacterium | reverse complement strand
TTGTTGCCGCTGACCGAAAACTGACCCACTTAAGGGGTATGTGCTGATCCAAAACTGACCCAGGTGTTTTACTGGCTCTGCCTAATTTTTAGGCAGGAGCATTAAAGGTGATCACCATGGAACTTTTAGGAAAAATCAAACGTCTGTACTTCCGCGACAAGAAGTCGCTGCACGAGATTGCCAAGTACACGGGCTTATCGCGAAACACGATCCGCAAGTGGGTTCGAGAACCCAAGGCTGAGGACGCATTGAAGTACGTGCGCCAGGACATGCCAGCCAAACTGGCGCCCTACCAAGCTGAAATCGAGCAAGCACTCAAGGCCGACTCTCACCGCATCAAGCAAAACCGGCGTACCGCCAAGGCACTCCTGATCCAAATCCAGGCACAGGGCTACACCGGTGGCTACAGCCAGCTCACAGCCTTCATCCGCCAGTGGCGCGGCAAGGAGGGCAAGGCGCTCAAGGCGTTTGTGCCGTTGCGCTTTGAATTGGGCGAGGCGTTCCAGTTTGACTGGAGCGAAGAAGGCATGGTGGTGGGCGGCATTTACTACAAGATGCAAGTAGCGCACCTCAAGCTGTGCGCCAGCCGCGCCTTCTGGCTGGTGGCCTACCCAAGCCAAGGCCATGAAATGCTATTTGACGCGCACACCCGTTCGTTTACAGCACTGGGCGGAATTCCCCGGCGGGGCATCTATGACAACATGAAAACGGCGGTGGACAAGGTCAAGAAAGGCAAGGGTCGCATCGTCAATGCACGGTTTAACGCCATGTGCGCGCACTACCTTTTTGACAGCGACTTCTGCAACGTGGCCTCGGGGTGGGAGAAAGGCGTGGTGGAGAAGAACGTGCAGGACAGCCGACGGCGCATCTGGCTTGACGCGCAGAAGATCCAGTGGGGCTCGTTTGCACAATTGAACGCCTGGCTGGGTGAGCGCTGCAGAGCCTTGTGGGCAGAGCTGCGCCACCCGGAGTTCAAAGAGTTCAGCGTTCTGGAAATGCTCGAGCAAGAGCGCACACAGATGATGCCCATGCCCACCGCGTTTGACGGTTATGTGGAAAAACCAGCCCGCGTGAGCAGCACCTGCTTGGTCTCGGTAGCACGCAACCGCTACTCCGTGCCCTGTGAGTTCGTTGGTCAGCGGGTTAGCACGCGGCTGTATCCGAGTCGGGTTGAGGTAGCCATCGATGGCGCCATCGTCGCAAGCCATGAACGCATGTCTGATTCCGGGCACGTCAATTACGACTGGCAGCATTACATTGAACTGGTGCAACGTAAGCCCGGGGCTCTGCGAAACGGTGCGCCGTTTGCAGACATACCGGTACCGCTGCAGCGCCTGCGCCAAGGCTTGTTGCGAAGGGAGGGTGGCGACCGGGTGATGGCGCAGGTGCTGTCTTGCGTGCCCCACGCCGGACTGGAGGCGGTGCTGGTGGCCGTGGAGTTGGTGGTGGAGTCCGGGGCCCTGAGTGCCGAGCACGTTCTGAACGTGCTGGCCCGGCTGAGCGCAAAGCCCAACCCCGATTGCGTAGAGACACCTCTGGAGTTGTCCGAGGCGCCGCTGGCCAATACCAGCCGCTACGACAGCCTGCGCGTGCAAACGGAGCTTGACCATGCAGCATGACATTCCCAAAGAGCTAAAGGAGTTGCGACTCAATGGCATGGCGGGCGCTTGGACGGATTTGGTGACCCTGGGTGACACCGGTGTGGCGGCAAGCAAATGGCTGATTGAGCACCTTCTGCAAGCCGAGCACACCGACCGTGCGATGCGCTCGATAAGCCACCAGATGAAGGCTGCTCGTTTCCCGATTCACCGCGACCTTGCGGGCTTTGACTTCAGCCTGTCCAAGGTGGATGCGGGATTGATCAAACAGTTGGCCAAACTGGACTTCACCGATACGGCACAGAATGTGGTGCTCATCGGCGGGCCTGGCACGGGTAAGACGCACCTGGCCACGGCCCTGGGAGTGGCGGGTATTACCCTACATGGAAAACGGGTGCGCTTCCATTCCACGGTGGATCTAGTGAACCTGCTGGAGCAGGAGAAGGCGCAGGGCAAGCCCGGTCGGATTGCGCAATCATTGCAACGAACGGACCTGGTCATTCTTGATGAGCTCGGGTATCTGCCGTTTAGCCAGGCCGGTGGTGCCTTGCTGTTTCATTTGCTGTCCACACTGTACGAACACACCAGCGTGGTGATCACCACCAACCTGAGTTTCTCGGAGTGGTCCAGTGTGTTTGTCGATGCAAAGATGACAACAGCGCTCTTGGACCGGCTAACGCACCACTGCCACATCGTGGAGACCGGCAATGAGTCATACCGGTTTCAGCACAGCAGCATGGCGGCCAAGACCCGGATCAAAGACCGGGAGCAAACACGCAAGGCAAGCAAAGCCGCTGGTGAGGAGGACCCGTTCTGAAAGTCGGGCAAGCCAGGGCAATTGCGTTACGGGCTACGCCCTTCACTCCATTGCCCTGGCTGCAACAACCAAGAAAAGGAGACTCTAAAGCCCGTTAATGGGTAAACTTATCCACAGTTGCCCGATGCAAAAGCAACTATCCGTCCTGGGTCAATATTGAATCAGCAGGGTGGGTCAATATTCGATCAGCCTGAACA
>JBAXOZ010000295.1:0-2663 GCA_037132975.1 Comamonadaceae bacterium | reverse complement strand
CAAACGATATTTAAAGCCGTGCGTGGTCGGTGGTACGGGGAAGGGCACTCTCCAACCCCGTTGGCCAGGTTAAATTCCTCCACCTTTGGCCAGGCAAAATCCTCCAGGCAGGACAGGTCGATTATCAGTCATCGGTGCTGTCGCGCGCAAGGCGCGCGGCAGCTTCTTTAAGTCTGTAGCTCTTTCCTTCGAACTCGAGCAGCACGGATCGGTGCATCAGACGATCAAGGATCGTGCCGCTCATCGTGTTGTCGCCCAGATATTTCCCCCAGTCCTGCACAACCCGGTTTGATGTCACGACGATGCTGCGGCGCAGCTTGTATCGCCGGTGAACAACCGCCTGCAGTAATTCAGCCCCGGCATCGGCGATGCGGCGCGCCAGGAACAGGTCATCAAGTATCAGCAGGTCTGGTTCAACGAGACTGCGCAGGATTTTGCTTTGCTCCTCAGCGGGCGCGAGGCTGTAATTGGCGAACGCGCTGTCGGCTTCAAGATACAGGACGTCGTATCCCTGCAGTGTCGCCTGATAGGCCACCGCCTTCGCGATATGGCTTTTGCCGGTGCCGGGTTTGCCGATGATCAGTGCGTTGGCGCCGTCGCCAATAAACTTCAGCGTGTGCAACTCGAAGCACGCCTGGCGCGGCAGTTTTGGATTGAACCGCCAGTCGAAGTCATTGAGCGTGGCACGCTCGTCAAGTCCGGATTTTTTGTACCGTCGATCCATCAGTCGCGACCGTCGCCGGTCCAGTTCATCTTGCAACACCAGCGAGAACGTCTCGATGAACGGTTGCTGGCAGGACTGGGCCTGAACGATGCGGGTTTCCAGCGTGGCGCTGATGCCGGACAGGCGCAATTCGCGCAGCGTGCGGCCGATTTCCACCATGGTCATGGTCATTTATTGGTAATCCTTGTGGGTCAGTGACAGGTTGGCGCTTTGCTGGGCGCCCAGGGAGAACAGGTCGGCGTAGTCTTCTCCGCCGCGGATGAGAGGGTGATGCTGGGTCAGCGCCAGTTCATTCTGGATGGGTGACTCCAGATGTTCGAGTGCTTCGTTGGTCAGGCGCTCGGTGAGCGTCTTGATGGCGTTGTAACCATGAATGCCATCGTGCAGGGCCATCTGGCAGGCCTGGTCAACGATTCGGCGCGGATAGCGCTTGACGAGTCCGACGACGCCCCAGAGCTTGCGCTGGCCGACACGTCCTTCCCTGCCGAACAGGGTTTCACACAACTCAAGCGCCGATGGCCCAATGGCCTGAGCCTGCTTGAGGATTCGGTGGGTTTCCCGCGACGGATTAAAGAGACGCTCCTCGTTGGGCAGGACGACCGTGCCGGGGCGCTCAACCAGGGCATGCGTGCGCAACAACGCCTGGGTCTTGAAGTCACGGATCTCAAGTCGGCGATCGAATACCCGCACCAGAACCTGACTGCCAATCCTGGCTGGCCGCGCCGCATAGCTGCTGTGATCGTGCCGGATACAGGTGTCATCGCAGACCGTGCGCTTCACCTCGGTGAAGTACTCCACGCCAGTCACGGGCAAGGCCTTCAGGTGAGGACGCTCCTCCTGGAACATCGCCTCGACCACGCGACGCATGCTGCCGTGCACGCGCGTTGCCGCCCAATTGACTTCCCATTTTCCAAGGAATTCGTTCTGCTCCTCTACGGACTCGAACCGCCTACCCTTGAGCGCTGTCGCCTGGGTATGGCCGATCGCATTTTCTACAGCCCCCTTTCGATTGGGATCCCGCACGCGAGCCGGGTCGGCCACGACACCGTAGTGGCGCAGCGTTGCTGCGTAGACAGGATTGAGCCGCGGCTCGTACAAGTCCGGCTTGATGACCCCTTCTTTGAGGTTATCCAGGACAACGTATTGCGTGCTGCCACCGAAGTAACGCCACGCCTGTTCATGCAGTTGCGCCCACACCTGTTGGCTGGATTTCCAGACAACGCGCCGGAAACAGCGCCGCGAGTAGCGCAGCGTCATCACAAACAGCCGCGGCCGCCGATACCGATCCGTTCCCGCCACGCGCGTGAGCGCGCCCTCGCCATAGTCGACCTGACACTCCTCGCCAGGGGCAAATTCCAACCGGTCAAACTGGTCTGGCTCGCGCGCCTGCAACTTGCCTGCAAACCGCTTGACGCTGTTGTAGGCCCCGGTAAAACCGAACCGATCGACCAGATCCTGGTAGATCGCGGTGTAGTTCCGGCGCAGGGCTAACTGAGCGGTGATGAACTCGCGATGCGGCTCACAGGCCGACGCCGGTCCCTGGACTGAGGCCGGCTCTTGACCCGACGCCAGCGCCTGCTCCGAAGCCTCTGGCCGGGGTGGGGGATTTTGATCTTCCGTGCCGCTGGCCAGGGTGGGGGATTTTGCCCGCTCGGCCAGCCATCGTCGCCGGTAGGCCCGAATCGTCTTGCGATCAAAGCCGGCAACGCGCGCAATCTCGCGCTGACTGGCACCCGCCTCAAGCAGCGTGACTATCGTCGTTCGTAAATGCGGTTTCAAGACGTTCAATCCAGTTCCCCTCAATCGAGGGGCAAAGGTTACGTCCTGCCAAAAGTCCAGCCGAAGATGCAAAAAAGGGCGGTTTTTCCTTGATTACACCCCGGTCAGGTGGGGGATTTTCACCTGGCCAGGGATGGGGGATTTTGCCTGGCCAACGGGG
>JBAXOZ010000294.1:0-2668 GCA_037132975.1 Comamonadaceae bacterium | reverse complement strand
ATCTGCCGCAGGACACGACCCTGCAAGGAGAAATGCCGATGCCACAGCACGAAGCCCTTCGTCTGCATGTTCCAGAGCCCACCGGGCGACCAGGCCATGACACAGACTTTTCCTACCTCCCTATCTCCAAAGCCGGCAGCGTGCGACGCCCGCCGGTGGATGCCACACCCGCGCAGACCAGCGACCTCGCTTTCACGCTGATCCGCGTGCTCGACGACGACGGAAAGGCGCTGGGTCCCTGGGCACCGAAGCTCGACGTGGACCTGATGCGCCGCGGCTTGCGCGCCATGATGAAGACCCGCGCCTTTGACGCCCGCATGGTGATTGCGCAGCGGCAGAAAAAGATCTCGTTCTACATGCAGTGTCTGGGCGAAGAGGCGATCGCCACCGCCCATGCACTGGCTTTGAGCGAGGGCGACATGTGCTTTCCGACCTACCGCCAGCAGGGCCTGCTGCTGGCGCGCGAAGATGCATCGATGGTGGACATGATCTGCCAGCTCTTTTCCAACGAGCACGACCCGCTCAAGGGGCGCCAGTTGCCGGTCATGTACTCGAGCAAGAAGCAGGGCTTTTTCTCGATCTCCGGCAACCTGGCAACACAGGTGATTCAGGCCGTCGGCTGGGCCATGGCTTCGGCCATCAAGGGCGACAGCAAGGTAGCATCAAGCTGGATTGGTGACGGCGCCACCGCAGAAGCCGACTTTCATACCGGCCTGACCTTTGCCCACGTTTACCGCGCACCGGTGATTCTGAATGTGGTCAACAACCAGTGGGCCATCTCGACTTTTCAAGCCATCGCTGGCGGTGAAGGCACCACTTTTGCGGCACGCGGCGTTGGCTGCGGCATCGCCTCACTGCGTGTCGATGGCAATGATTTTCTGGCGGTGTACGCTGCCTCCCAATGGGCGCTGGAGCGGGCTCGCTCCAACCTGGGGCCGACACTGATCGAGTGGGTCACCTACCGCGCCGGCCCCCACTCGACTTCTGACGACCCGACCAAATACCGACCGGCCAGCGATGCCGCTCGCTTTCCGCTGGGCGACCCGATCGCCCGGTTGAAACAGCACTTGATTGTCTTGGGTGCGTGGTCCGAATCCGAGCATCAGGCCGCGCAGGAGCAGGTGCAGGCCGAGGTCGCCGCCGCACAAAAAGAAGCGGAGAGCTATGGCACGCTGGCCGATGGTCACATGCAAAGTCCCGCCGCCATGTTTGAAGACGTCTACAAGGACATGCCGGCTCATTTGCGCCGGCAGCGCCAGGAACTGGGTATCTGACTATGAAAACTTCAAAAAAAACGTATTGCTGCCCTTTCGTCATTGCGAGCGAAGCGCGGCAATCCATGACCCCGGACTTCCTGGATTGCCGCGTCGCTGCGCTCCTCGCAATGACGAATTCATGAAGAAAGAAAACAACATGAGTACTACCCCAATGACGATGATCCAGGCCTTACGCTCGGCCATGGATGTGATGCTGGAGCGTGACGACAACGTGGTTGTCTACGGCCAGGACGTGGGCTACTTTGGCGGCGTCTTTCGCTGCACCGAAGGTCTGCAGAAGAAGTACGGTACCTCGCGCGTTTTCGACGCTCCAATTTCTGAAGGCGGTATCGTCGGCACGGCAGTGGGTATGGGTGCCTACGGCCTGCGCCCGGTGATCGAAATCCAGTTTGCCGATTACGTTTACCCGGCAACCGATCAGATCGTCTCGGAGGCAGCGCGCCTGCGCTACCGCTCGGTCGGCGATTTCACGGCACCGATCACGATCCGCATGCCCTGCGGCGGCGGCATTTATGGTGGCCAGACCCACAGCCAGAGCCCGGAAGCGGTCTTCACCCAGGTCTGCGGTCTGCGCACGGTGATGCCATCGAACCCCTACGACGCCAAGGGTCTGCTGATCGCCTCGATCGAGAACGACGACCCCGTGATCTTTCTGGAACCCAAACGCCTCTACAACGGGCCGTTTGATGGTCACCATGACAAGCCGGTGGTGCCCTGGTCCAAGCACCCGATGGGCAATGTGCCCGAGGGCTATTACACCGTCCCCCTGGACAGCGCCGCCGTATTCAGGCCGGGCCAGGCCCTGACAGTCATTACGTACGGCACCATGGTGTTTGTGGCGGAGGCCGCCGCCAACGAGACCGGCATCGACGCTGAAATCATCGACCTGCGCTCGATCTGGCCGCTTGATCTGGAGACCATCGTCAACTCGGTGAAGAAGACCGGACGCTGCGTCGTGCTGCATGAGGCCACACGCACCAGCGGCTTCGGGGCGGAGTTGGTGTCGCTGATCCAGGAGCATTGCTTCTATCACCTGGAAGCACCGATTGAGCGCGTCACCGGATGGGACACCCCTTACCCGCATGCCCAGGAATGGGCTTACTTTCCTGGACCAGCGCGTGTCGGCGCCGCGTTCAAACGCACGATGGAGGCATGATGGGAATTCACACAATCAAGATGCCTGACATTGGCGAAGGCATTGCCGAAGTCGAGCTTGTCGCCTGGTATGTCAAGGTCGGCGATCTGGTCACCGAAGACGAGATTCTGGCCGATGTCATGACCGACAAGGCCACCGTCGAGATCCCATCACCCGTGGCTGGCAAGGTGCTCTTGCTGGGTGGCGCCGTCGGCCAGGTGATGGCCGTTGGCTCCGACCTGATTCAGATTGAAGT
>JBAXOZ010000293.1:0-2673 GCA_037132975.1 Comamonadaceae bacterium | reverse complement strand
TGAAAACTTATCAGCGCGTGGATATTGCACTCGACCCATTTCCTTACACGGGTGGCACCACGACCTGCGACGCCCTGTGGATGGGCGTGCCCGTGTTGACCTTGGCGGGGGAGCGTTTTCTGTCGCGCCAGGGAGTCGGGTTGATGATGAACGCGGGACTGCCCGAATGGATTGCACACAATGCCGAAGACTATGTGGCTCGCGCTGTATCGCATGCCAGCGATCTCAAACGATTGGCACTGCTGCGCGCCAGTTTGCGGCAGCAAGTGCTGGCGTCACCCCTGTTCAATGCCGAACGTTTTGCCCATCACTTTGAACAGGCTCTGCGCAATATCTGGCAACACTGGTGTCGGCAATGAAACGTATTCATTAGAGAGGCAGGTTCAGCAGTGCGCGTTGCGCCGCCGTCGGAGTCTGCTTGAACGCCAGCGCCCCAATGGCAAAGCCACCTGTTGACGCATTGATCCAAACCTCGGAAAAACCCGTCGCGAGCAGCACTTCGCGCAAAGAATTCGGCGTAAATCCGGTCTTGTGGGCGTAAAAATCGACGCCGCTGGCAGCTATCTGTTTGCCCCATCCATACATGACGTCGTGGACAGATATCGGTCCTCCGGCAGACTCATACAAGATGCCGTGGATGTCTCCCCCATTCTCAACGCAATGCCGCATCACCAGTAGCATATCGGGCACATGGATTTCGGCAAACCCGTCGGGTTTCAAGACATGCAGGAAGCCTGCGAGAACCTTGCCAACATCGTGCTGATAATAGTGTTCGAGGTTGTGAGAGCAGTAGATCGCGTCAAACAAACTGTCCGGCAGCGTCGTGAGTTGGCGCGCGTCCAATACGACATCCGCGCCGGTCAAAGGGTCTATATCCAACAGCAGATGGGACCAGTTTTGGTACCACGGCGAAATGGGGATTTCCTTACTGCCGCCCCCCACATTGAGAACCCGCGGGGTCGCGTTATCACCAGGTGCAGCAGGTGATTGCTGCGATTCTTTGCGCCCCAGAATATTCTTGACAACGTTCAAGAGAATCATAAATCTGTTCCATCAATAATCTGCGCAAGTCTCACCCCCGCATCAGCGCCTCAATTTCCTGGACGGTCACAGGCACATCCCGACTGATCAGTTCACAACCGCCGGCGGTCACGATGGCATCGTCCTCAATCCGAATGCCAATGTTGTGAAACTGTTCCGGCACGCCTTCGGCGGCGCGTACATAGATGCCGGGCTCAATCGTCAGCACCATGCCGCTTTGCAAGATGCGCGCTGGTCGGTCCTTGATGATTTCACCGCTGAGCGGATCCTTGCGCTCACTCACCGTACCCACTTCTGAAGGTTCAATATAGCTGCCGCAATCATGCACATCCATACCGATCCAGTGGCCGGTGCGGTGCATGTAAAACTGGAAGTAGGCGCGCTTTTCGATCACATCCTCCAGACTGCCGACCTTGTTCCGGTCGAGCAGACCCAGGTCCAGCATGCCTTGCGCCAGCACCTTGACGGTGGCTTCATGCGGATCGGTAAAGCGCGCACCGGCGCGGGTTGCCGCGATGGCGGCCTCCTGCGATGCCAGCACCAGTTCGTACAGGGCGCGCTGGGGTGCGCTGAACCTGCCATTGGCCGGAAAGGTGCGCGTGATGTCGCTGGCGTAGCCGTCAAGCTCGCAGCCGGCGTCGATCAGCACCAGTTCGCCGTCGCGCACCTCACCCGCATCAGCCCGGTAGTGCAGAACACAGGCATTGGCACCGGCCGCGACGATCGAGCCATAGGCCGGGTATTGCGAACCATGGCGACGGAACTCGTGCAACAACTCTGCATCCAGATGGTATTCACGCACTGACTCACCAGCGCGCAACATGCGGGCACTTAAGCGCATGGCACGGATGTGCGCGCCAGCGCTGATTTGCGCTGCACGCCGCATGATGTCCTGTTCATGGCCGTCCTTGAACAAACGCATTTCGTCGAGCAAAGCGCACAGATCGCGTTGCTGCTGCGGGCACAAAGCACCATAGCGGACCCGCGAGCGCAAACTGCCGAGCCATGCTTCGATGCGGGTCTCGAGCGCCTTGTGGGTGGCAAACGGGTACCAGATTGCATCGCGGCCATCGAGCAGAGCCGGCAACTGCTGGTCGAGTTCGGTCACTGAGAACGCGCTATCGACGCCAAGTTGCGCCGGTGCAGCATCGGGCCCGAGCCGAAAACCATCCCAGATTTCGCGCTCCAGGTCTTTGGGCTGGCAAAACAGCGTGCTCTTGCCGTCGCCCGTGATAACCAGCCAGGCTTTCGGCTCGGCAAAGCCGGTCAGGTAGTAAAAGTAGCTGTCGTGCCGATACAAAAAATCGGAATCCCGGTTGCGCTGCTGCTCGGGCGCGCTCGGGATGATGGCAATGCCTTTGGATCCCAGCAGAGCAGCCAGTCGGGCGCGGCGTTGCGCGTAAGGTGTAGAGGAAGACGCGTTCATGGTTTGTCCATTTCTCTTGTTTGATTGAGCTCTTGCAGTCGCTCGGGTGTACCGATGTCGGTCCAGGCGCCACGGTACAGTTCGGCAGTCACAAGCGCATTGTCCATGGCGGCACGCAGCAGTGGCGCCAAAGGGGCTTTGACTCCCTTCGGGTTACCGGAGGCGATGTCACACCAGGGCGGCGCAAACAACTTGCGACTGTACAG
>JBAXOZ010000292.1:0-2696 GCA_037132975.1 Comamonadaceae bacterium | reverse complement strand
TCGAAGCACTGGCGCATGGCGCTCTGGCTGGTCATCTGCGCCACGTGCAGGCCCATGTGCGCGACTTCGAGCATGTCGCCGGAACCCAGGCTGTACCAGGGGTCCATCACGCAGTCGTGACCAAAGGCGACGTTGACGCCAGCGGCCAGCAGTTCCGGCACACGCGTCATGCCGCGGCGCTTCGGGTAGGTGTCGTGCCGGCCCTGCAGCGTGATGTTGATCAGCGGATTGGCCACCACCTGCAATTGCGCCTCAGCCATCAGCGGCAGCAGCTTGGAGACGTAGTAGTTGTCCATGCTGTGCATCGACGTCAGATGCGAGCCGGTCACGCGTCCCTGCAGGCCCAGGCGCTGCGTCTCGAAAACCAGGGTCTCGACGTGGCGTGACAGCGGGTCGTCGGATTCGTCGCAGTGCATGTCCACGCGCAGGCCGCGCTCGGCAGCGAGTTCGCACAGCAGCCTGACGCTCAGGGCGCCGTCCGCCATGGTTCGCTCGAAATGCGGAATGCCGCCGACCACATCCACGCCCTTGTCGAGCGCACGCTTCAGGTTGTTCATGTGCTGCTCGGGCCCTTGTGCGCCGCGCAGCACGCCATCCTGCGGGAAGGCCACCAGTTGCAGGTCGATGTAAGGCGCAACGCGGCGCTTGACTTCCAGCAGGGCATCCACCGCCAATAGGCGCGGATCGCAGACGTCAACGTGGCTGCGAATGGCCAGCAGCCCTTTGGCCACCGCCCAGTCGCAGTAGGCCAGCGCGCGCTCCATCAGTGCCTCCTGTGTCAGCAGTGGCTTCAACTCGCCCCACAGCGCAATGCCTTCGAGCAGCGTGCCCGACTGGTTGACGCGCGGCAGGCCGTAGCTCAGCGTGGCGTCCATATGGAAGTGGGCGTCGACAAAAGGCGGGCTCAGCAGCTGGCCTTGGGCGTCGATGATCTGGTGGGCCTCGGCCACCAATGAAGCATTCACCTCTTTGATGAGGCCATCCTGCACGGCTACCGACATGTTTTGTCGGCCATCGGGCAGCGTCACATTCGTGAGCAGCAGATCGAGCATCAGCGTTCTCCCTTGCGATACGGTTTCATCAGCGCCTGCGGGTAGCTGGCCTTGCGCGCCACCAGAATCAGCGCCACGATCGACAGCACATAGGGCAGCATCAGGTACATCTGGTAGGGCAATACGGCGCCGCCGGACTGTTGCAGGCGCAGTTGCAGCGCGTCGAAAAAGGCGAACAGCAGCGCACCCAACAGCGCTTTGCCGGGGCGCCACGAGGCAAACACCACCAGCGCCACGCAGATCCAGCCGCGCCCGTTGACCATGTTGAAGAAGAAGGCGTTGAAAGCAGCCAGCGTCAGAAACGAGCCGGCCACGCCCATCAGCGCCGAGCCCGCCACGATGGCGCCGGTTCGGACGGCTGCTACGGAGACGCCCTGACCTTCTGCCGCCTGCGGGTTCTCGCCCACCATGCGCACCGCCAGCCCGACCGGAGTCCGGTACAGCAGGTAGCTGATGAGCGGTACCAGCAACAGCGCCAGCAGCGTCAGCAGGGTCTGCTGTTCCAGAATCGGCACACCAATCCAGTTCATTTCGCCAAACGGTGTGATGGTGGGCGGCGTTGTGACCTTGGGAAAACTGACGCGGTAGCCGTAGTAGCTGAGCGACGTTGCCAGCAGCGTGATGCCCAAGCCCGAGACGTGTTGCGACAGCGCCAGACCGACCGTCAAAAAGGCGTGCAGCAGGCCGAACACAGCACCTGTGAGCGCCGCCACCAGCACGCCCATCCAGAGTGGCGCACCCAGATAAACCGCCAGCCACCCACTGAAGGCACCTGCCACCATGATGCCTTCGATGCCAAGGTTGAGCACACCGGCACGCTCGCACAGCAGCACGCCCAGCGTGCCAAGAATCAGCGGTGTCGCAATGCGCAGCACCGCGACCCAGAAGGCCTGATTGGCGAGGATGTCAAGCAGTTCCATGTTGGCACTTTTGTGAATTCGTCATCGCGAGCACTGCTTCGTCATTGGGAGCCTCCCCTCGTCATCGCGAGCGAAGCGTGGCAATCCATGCAGTCATGGATTGCCACGTCGCTTCGCTCCTCGCAATGACGAAAATTGGCTCCTTGCACTGACAGAAACGGGCTCGCCGTGATGACCATCATTTCCACCTCACCCGGTACTGCGTCAGCAGTGTGGCCACCAGCACCGAGATCAGCGAGGCGGCGACGATGACGTCGGCGATGTAGGTGGGCACACCGATGGCGCGGCTCATGCTGTCGGCACCGACCAGCACGCCGGCGACAAAGACGCTGGCCGCCACCACGCCCAGCGGATGCAGGGCGGCGAGCATGGCAATCACGATGCCGGTGTAACCGTAGCCGGGCGACATGTCGAGCGTGAGGTAACTGGTGCGGCCAGCGACTTCAATCGCGCCGGCCAGTCCCGCCAGGGCACCCGAGAGCATGGCCACCAGCACCACGGTGCGCGTCACCGAGACGCCGGCAAAGGAGGCGGCGCGCGCATTGGCGCCAACGGCGCGGATGTCAAAACCCAGCACCGTGTATTTCAGCAGCGCCCACAGCCCCACGGCCAGTGCAATACCGCAGAGCAGACCGCTGTGCACCCGGGTTTGCGGAATCAGTTTGGAAAGCTCCAACTCGCCCATCAGCGCCACACTTTGCGGCCAGCCCATGGCGGTCGGGTC
>JBAXOZ010000291.1:0-2729 GCA_037132975.1 Comamonadaceae bacterium | reverse complement strand
GCGGGTTTTCGAGCGGCTTTTGCCTGCATGGCAGGTTTCAGCTGCGTCGCCTGCTGGCTGGTTTTCCGGCGCCTGCAAAAGCTGCCGGCAGCCGCGAAGTCCCCGCCAGCAACTGATGCCGAAGCCCGTCCCCAGGCCTGGCACGACCTGCTGGCGGCGCCCGAGTTGCGGCGCATCTATTACGTCAGCATGGCGCTGTCGTGCTGCTGGGACCTGTTCATCGTGATGCTGCCGGTGCTGGGCACTCGACTCGGGTTTTCGGCCTCCATCATCGGCACCGTGTTTTCACTCTTTGCGCTGGGCACTTTCGTCAGCCGCGCGCTGATGCCCTGGCTCTCAAGCCGCTTTCGGGAATGGCAGATCATGCGCTCGGCGCTGGTTGTCATCGCTGCTGTCTATGTGGTACTGCCCTGGGCCAGTGTGGCCCTGGTTTTCATGCTGCTGGGATTTGTGTTCGGCTGCGCCATCGGTTTGAGTCAACCCAACATGCTTTCACTGCTGCACGCAGCGGCACCTAGCGGGCGTGGTGGCGAGGCGCTGGGTTTTCGTTCCCTGATCGGCAATGCTTCCTCGGTCTGGGTGCCAATTGCCTTTGGCCTCGCCGTGGGGCCGCTTGGTGTGGCGCCGCTGCTCTGGGCTGGTGCCACGCTGATCAGCAGCGCCCTGCCCGCCGCACACCGCGGCGTGCGGCATCACCTGCGCTGAGCCAAACTCCAGCGCATTTGTCTCCCGGCCGACACATGGTCGGTACAAACCCTGTCGGCCACTTCGGTGATTACCGCTATAAACGCAGGGCCACACAACGGGAGACAAGGTGCAGCTTTTACAACTGGTGATCAGCGGAATCGCACAAGGGTGCATTTACGGACTGATTGCGCTGGGCTTTGTTCTGATTTACAAGGCGACCGAGACCGTCAGCTTCGCCCAGGGCGAGTTGATGATGCTGGGCGCTTTCTGTGGCCTGGCTTGCATGACCATGCTCGGTTTCCCCTATTGGCTGTCGGTGCTAGCCACGATTGCCGGCATGGCTGCGTTTGGCGTGCTGCTTGAACGCATCGTTATTCGTCCCATCCTCGGGCAACCGGCCTTTTCCATCGTCATGCTGACCATCGGCATTGGCTACGTGACGCGCGGCCTGATCACCATGATCCCGACCATAGGCACCGAGACCCATGCCCTGCCGGTGCCCTACAAGGACCAGATCTGGAACCTGGCCGGTCTGGTACTGAACGTCGAACAGATGATGGTCATTGCCGTCACCGCCGTGATGTGCCTGCTGCTGTACCTGCTGTTTCGCTACAGCAAACTCGGCATTGCCATGCAGGCGGCCTCGCAGAACCAACTGGCGGCCTACTACATGGGCATCCCGGTCAAGCAACTCAACGGCATCGCCTGGGGCCTGGCGGCGGCGGTGGCAGCAGTGGCGGGTTTGCTGCTGGCACCCATCACCTTTGTTCACGCCAACATGGGCTTCATTGGTTTGAAGGCCATGCCCGCCGCCGTGGTCGGCGGCTTCGGCAGCCTGCCCGGCGCCATCGTCGGCGGCTTGACGATTGGCATTGTCGAGTCGCTGTCTGGCTTCTACCTGCCCGACGGCTTCAAGGATACGGCAGCCTACGTGGTGGTGCTGATCATGCTGGTGGTCAAGCCCAACGGTCTGTTTGGCGAGAAGCTCAGCAAAAAAGTATGAGATTCATTTTTAAAACCGACTACGCGCAGGACATCCGTCTTGCCAAGCACGGCGGGCACGTCTTCTGGTACGGCGCGCTGATGCTGGTGTTGCTGGCAGCGCCCTGGTTGATAGCCGAGTACTGGCTGGCGCAGTTGACCTTTGTCCTGATCTATGCGATCGCCGGTCTCGGTCTGATGCTCCTGGCCGGCTTTACCGGTCTGTTCTCGCTCGGTCACGCTGCCTTTCTGGGTGTCGGCGCTTACACACAGGCAGTGCTGACCAACGCTGGCTGGCCGTTTCCGATAGCGCTGGCTTGCGCCGCCGGTCTGTCGGCCGCAGTAGGTGTGGTCGTGGGCTTGCCGGCGCTGCGCGTCAAGGGCATCTATCTGGGCATGGCCACGCTGTCTTTTGGCTTCATCGTGGAAGAAGTGCTGGCACGCTGGGAGTCTGTCACAGGTGGCAACGCTGGCGTTCACATCAAGCAGCCCGTTCTTTTCGGCTGGACGCTGGACTCGGGCGACAAGTTCTACTTTCTTTGTCTGCTGATCACCGTGCTGGCCACGCTGGGCATCCTGAATCTGCTGCGCTCACCGACCGGGCGCGCCTTTGTGGCGATTCGGGATTCCGAAATATCGGCGCAGAGCATGGGCATCCACCTGGCGCGCTACAAGACCCTGTCGTTTGCCGTGTCGGCCGCGCTGGCCGGCGTTGCCGGCGCCCTGTATGCCCACAAGCTGCAGTTCATCTCGCCGGATCAGTTCAACATCCTGCAGTCGATTGACCTCCTGCTCATGATCGTGATTGGCGGCCTGGGATCGGTGCACGGCGCGTTTCTGGGCGCCATTTTTCTGATCAGCATGCCGCAGATCATCGCCATGGTGAAAGACTATCTGCCTGCCTCCATTGGGCAGGCACCCGGCCTGCAGGGCTTTGTCTATGGCGTGGTGCTGGTGGCTTTTGTGCTGTTCGAGCCGCAGGGTCTGTATGGCCGCTGGCTGAAGATTCGCACCTATCTGCAGATGTTCCCGTTCTACCGCAAGGGTATGTTCAAGCGGCA
>JBAXOZ010000290.1:0-2734 GCA_037132975.1 Comamonadaceae bacterium | reverse complement strand
ATTCCTTTTGCGGTTGAGGCATGTTGGCTCTACAGGCGAGGAGCTATCAAGTCAATTCCGGCGAGATATGGGAAGAAGTCGCACAACAGCGACTGATCTCGGTGATGGGGTGGTCGCGCGCCGGGAACCGCTGCTGGGTCCGAAGAATCCTCGCAGTTGCTATTTGTCAGAAACTCGCGTATATTTTCGTACATGATTACAAGCACCAAAACCGCTGAGCTGATTCGCCAGTGCATCGAAGGGATGCCGGTTGGGGAGCCCTTCACCCCGACGGCCTTTTTGGCTTTTGGCACGCGTGCGTCGGTTGATCAGACGCTGTCTCGCCTGGTCAAGGCGGGTTGCGTCGAGCGCGTGACGCGTGGTGTATTCGTACGCCCTGAGGTAAGCCGCTTTGTGGATAAGGTGATGCCGGAGCCGATCAAGGTGGCCGAGACGGTCGCCAGAACCACCGGTTCCATCGTCCAGATTCACGGCGCGGAAGCCGCTCGCCGACTCGAACTCACCACACAGGTTCCGACCCAGTCTGTGTTCTCGACCTCGGGTCCGTCCAAACGCATTCGTGTTGGCAAGATGGAGATTCGCTTGCAGCACGTCTGTCAGCGCAAATTGACCCTGGCCGGTCGGCCTGCCGGTCTGGCACTGGCCGCAATGTGGTACCTGGGCAAGTCAGAAGTGACCCCCTTGTTGATTGAGAAGATCCGCCGCAAGATATCAGGCAGTGAGTTTGAGGCGCTGAAGTCCGCGACCAGTTCGATGCCCGCGTGGATGAGCGATGCTTTTCTTCGGCATGGGCGTGCCGCATGGAGTGTTCATGCCTGAGTCGTTCCTGCACCTGAGCCAGGGTGAGCAATCGCAGATTTACCGCGCGCTGGGGCCGCGACTCTCCCGCTCCCCTGTGGTCCTGGAAAAAGATGTCTGGGTGTGCTGGGTGCTGCAGACCTTGTTCACAATGCCGGGAAGATTGCCCATGGCATTCAAGGGTGGCACATCACTGTCCAAGGTGTTCGGTGCAATCGCCCGGTTTTCTGAGGACGTCGACATCACACTTGACTACCGGGGGCTGGACAGCAGCTTCGATCCGTTTGCCGCCGATGTGTCGAACCGCCAATTGCGCAAGTTCAGTGATTCGTTGAAATCCTTTGTGGGCGAGCACGCCCACGGCGTCGTTGGCCCTCATTTTCAAGAAAAACTGGCCACCGAGTTCGGTGTTGACCATGGCAGGATTGAGATCAGTGACGACGGCGAGCAGTTGCGTGTGCACTATCCGAGCGTGCTGGACGCCGCTGCAGACTACGTTGGCAACAGCGTATTGATCGAGTTCGGTGGTCGAAATATCACGGAGCCCAATGAGCTCCATGTTGTTCGGCCTGATATTGCCCAGCACGTTGCCACGCTCGAGTTTCCAAGCTCGCAGGTGAGTGTGCTGTCCCCGGCGCGTACGTTCTGGGAAAAGGCGACATTAATGCATGTTGAATGTCAGCGCGGCGAGTTTCGTACCAGAGCAGAGCGCCTGTCGCGCCATTGGTACGACCTTGCCATGTTGGCGGACCTCGAGTATGGGCATGCTGCCCTGGCCAACCGCGATCTCCTGGCTGATGTTGTGAAGCACAAAAAAGCCTTCTACAACACCAGCTATGCCAACTACGATGCATGCCTTGCTCGCCAACTCCGGCTGCTACCGGACGAAGCCGCATTGGTCGCCTTGCGCGCCGATTTTCAGCGCATGATTGGTGCGGGAATGTTCATTGGCGAAGCTCCCGCCTTTGATGGCATCATCGAGCGTTTGCGTGTGTTGGAAGCGACGATCAACGGTTAGCCCAAGCCACACCCCGGTGAGCGAGGATCTTTCGAGTCGGTAAGTCACCCTGCCCGGCGCAAACTGGCAGTCTCAATGCGCATCGCCACCGGCTTGCTCAGCATGTCCAGCAAAATCATCGCCCGGCTCTCGGCATCAGCCGTCTTGAAAATGGCCTCGATGCCGGCAAACGGACCATCGGCCACAACAACCCTTTCCCCGGATTTGAAAAGCCGCTCAGGCAGGCACAGTTGCTCGCGCGTGCGAAGAAGTTCGATCAGTTTGGAATCAACCACCGCTGGCTGACCACCAAACCGGACCAACTGACTCACCCCCAAGGTGGAGCGAATCGGCGACCAGCTTGGCCCTGAGCCACTGGTGTCGAGTCGAATGAAGAGGTAACGCGGAAACATCGGCTCTTCAACCAGTCTGGCCTTGTGCCGGCGCATCTTCTCCATTTTGAGCATCGGCATGTAGCATTCAAAACCCTGACGGTTCAGATTGGTCATGGCCAGTGCTTCTTGGCGTATCTTGGTGTGGACCACGTACCAAGACAGAGTGGCCGGCGATGCTGATGAGGAGACAGGGGAGGGCGATGCCGGTTTACCTGACCGGACAGGCTCGGCATCCGGCGCCGCAGGCTGCCGCATTGGAGTTGGCTCGCTATCGGTCTTGGCAATCGGCAGCCGATGGATGTTCGACGGCAAAGCAATGGCAGCGTCAGACACCGAAATCGGGGCGGGCGGTGAGGTGCTGACATCGTTGACCGGCGGCGCCATCACCACCTTGGCGATCGCACGGATCAGCGGTAGCGGACGATCCGCCGCCAACACCTGTTTCACAATGGCAAATAGCTCGCGCTGCTCAAAGGCCTGGATGTCTTCTAACTGGTAGCCCACCAGCAGACCTTTTTGCACAATGGGCAGACCATCGTCTTTA
>JBAXOZ010000289.1:0-2793 GCA_037132975.1 Comamonadaceae bacterium | reverse complement strand
GGGCACGTCGTGCCGCTGGAGGTGACCTCCAGCCTGATTGTTTCCAACGGAGAATCGCTGCTTCAGGCCTTTCACCGCGACATCACCGAGCGCAGACAGGCAGAGGCCAGAATCAACAGTCTGGCCTACTACGATCCCTTGACGAATCTGCCCAATCGCAGGTTGCTGATGGACCGGTTGGCGCAGGCTTGCACGGCTGGAGCACGACATCAGCAGATGAGCGCTTTGCTGTTCATCGATCTGGACAACTTCAAGAGCCTCAACGACACCCTGGGGCACCTGCAGGGCGACATCCTGCTGGCGCAGGTGGCGCAGCGCCTGGGCACCTGTGTGCGTGAAGGCGACACCGTAGCCCGACTTGGCAGCGACGAGTTTGTCGTGATTCTGGAAGACTTGAGCAGGAACGAAATCGAAGCCGCCACGCAGACCAGGGCCATCGGCGAAAAGATACTCGCGACACTTGGCCAGGAACATCAACTCGGCCATAGCGCCTATCGCGGCAGTTGCAGCATCGGCATCACGCTGTTTGGTGGCCAGCGGCCAGGAGACAACGAGGAACCCTTGAAGCGCGCGGAGTTGGCGATGTATCAGGCCAAGGCCGCCGGCCGTAATGCCATGCGCTTCTTCGACCCGCAGATGCAGATCGAGGTAGCCCATCGACTCGCTCTGGAAGCTGATTTGCGGGAAGCCGTGCAGAACCAGCAGTTTGCGCTCTACTATCAGATGCAGGTCGTTGACAGCGGCCGCCTGACGGGTGTCGAAGCCCTGATTCGCTGGCAGCACCCAACGCGAGGCCTGGTGGCACCAGCCGAGTTCATTCCCCTGGCCGAAGAAACCGGCTTGATCCTGCCGATCGGTCAATGGGTCATGGAAGTCGCCTGTCGGCAACTCGCGCTGTGGGCCAGCCGGCCCGAGATGGAGCACCTGACCGTGGCGGTGAACGTCAGTGCCCGCCAGTTCCACCAGAAGGAGTTTGTTGACCAGGTACTTGACGTGCTGCAGCGCACCGGCGCCAACCCGAAACGCCTGAAGCTCGAACTCACCGAGAGCATGCTGGTAGCGGACATAGAGGACATCATCACCAAGATGAGCACGCTGAAGATGAAGGGCGTCGGTTTTTCGCTCGACGATTTTGGCACCGGCTACTCCTCACTGTCCTACCTGAAGCGGCTGCCAATTGATCAGCTCAAGATAGATCAGGGTTTTGTCAAAAATATCCTGACCGATCCCAACGATAGCGCCATCGCCAGAACCATCGTGGCGCTGGCCAACAGTCTGGGCCTGTCCGTCATCGCCGAAGGCGTTGAAATCGAAGCCCAGCGCGACTTTCTGGCTGGGCTGGGTTGCCACGCTTACCAGGGCTATCAGTTCAGCCGTCCCATGCCGATGGCGGCGCTGGAGACCCATCTGAGCCAATTCAGCTGGACGGCGGGAGAAGTTCGCGCCAGCTGAGCGCATCTCGCGCGCTCTGTTGGCGGTTTGGTCGCATTTCGGTAGGGAGATGGGGCGCCGACCGGCATAGTCCGGACTGCCTGTATTATTTCGAGGAAATCTCCATGAGCTCCAACATGACACCCGAAGACATTGAACGCCTGGCGCGCAAGCGTGCCGGAAAGAAAATGGGCTGGTATATCCACGCCTTTGTGTACATCACCGTGAACATCGGTTTGGCACTGCTGTCAAGTTTCACCGGTCGCCACTGGGCCGTCTTTCCGGCGCTGGGCTGGGGGCTGGGGCTGCTGATCCACGGCCTCGTCGTATTTGTTGCGCCCCCTGGCAGCCAGTTCCGCGAAAACCTGGTGCAACGCGAGCGCGAGCGCCTGCAAGAGCAGAACCGGCGCTGATGCCAATCGCCTCAAAATACGTCGTGCAATGGACGCCGCTGGCGCTGTTGCAACGCAGCCTGCCGGGCCTGACCGTCAACACTTTCATCGCCCTGAACCTGACGGCCTTTGGCGACACCCCGTTTGGCCCGAATCTGGTCTATTCGCACTGCATCGGGATCAGCATCTGGCTGCTCATTGAGCTGACACGGCGCTACCTGCTGCCCGATCCGGAGCAACAGTGGCGCCGCCTGTACTTCATCATTCCGGCCTGCGTTGTGCTGGGTTACGTCAACGGGCTCTACCTGGCGGCCTGGCTGCTGGGCTTCCCGACCGACGGTCTGTGGACCGAGCAACCCCGCATGGTGCTGGGCTATCTGCTGTTAAGCCTGACAGCCGGCGGCGCCCTGACCTACTACTTCATGAGCCGCGAGCAGCTGGCCGCAGCCGGCCAGGAGATGGCCTATGCCAGCGCGCAGACCGAAGCGGCGCAGCGCCACGCCGCCGAATCCAAACTGGTGCTGCTGCAAAGCCAGATTGAGCCGCACATGCTGTTCAACACGCTGGCCAATCTGCGCGCGCTGATTGGCAGCAAGCCGGATGCGGCGATTGCGATGCTCGACCACCTCAACGCCTACCTGCGTGCCACGCTGAACGCGTCGCGCGCCACGGCACATCCACTGCAAACCGAGTTTGACCGCGTACGCGACTACCTCGAACTGCTCAAGGTACGCATGGGACCGCGCCTTTGCTACACGCTGGAGCTACCCGAGGCGCTGGCCAGCATACCGGTGCCGCCCCTCCTGTTGCAGCCCTTGGTCGAGAACGCCATCAAGCATGGTCTGGAACCCAAGATCGAGGGCGGCAGCATCACGGTGCGCGCCATTCACGAGGCTGGCGAGTTGAAGCTGGAGGTGAGCGACAGCGGCGTTGGTCTGCCAGGAGGCAAACAGACGACGGACGGTTTCGG
>JBAXOZ010000288.1:0-2841 GCA_037132975.1 Comamonadaceae bacterium | reverse complement strand
TCGGCGGCACGGCCAGCGGTGCCTTCGCAGACAAGAACGTTGGCACGGGCAAGACGGTTACGGTGAGTGGCAGCACCCTCGGTGGGGCCGACGCCGGTAACTACACGCTGATCCAGCAGTACGGGCTTACAGCCGATATCACTGCGGCAAGCTTGTCGATCACCAATCTTAGCGTGGCCGACAAGACCTACGATGGCACCGTTGCCGCCAGCATCAGCGGGACGCCTGCGCTATCGGGTATCTTGAGCAGTGACAGCGTGAGCCTCAACGTCAGCAATCTGAGCGCGGCATTCGCCGACAAGAATGTGGGTACGGGCAAGCCCATCACCGTTTCGGGCTTGAGCCTCAGCGGGCCCGACGCGCGCAACTACAGCGCCAGCGCCAGCAGCACCACAGCCAGCATCAACAAGGCGGCGTTGACCATGACGGCGGTTGACAACGCCAAGGTCATCAACGACGCAGACCCTACGCTCAGCGCCAGGTACAGCGGCTTTGTGTCGGGGGAGAATGCCAGCGAACTGAGCAGCGTCAGCGTCATCCGCGCTGCGGGTGAGGCCGCCGGCAGCTACACCATCACGCCCAGCGCCAGCGCCAGCAATTACACCGTCACACCGGTAACCGGCTCGTTCACCGTCCAGCCTGCCGACAGACTGTTGGTGCAGGTGTCCGACGCCAGCACCACCTACGGCACGGCACCGAGCTTTGCCATCACCAGTGCCAGGTATTACTCCAGCACTGGCGCGGCCCTGCGAACCCTGATCGTCAGCAACACCGGCGGCAACACCTGGCGGGCCGATGACGGTCTGGGCACCACCTTCACTTTCGACCTGGCGGCAACTGGCACCAGCGCGGGTAACTTTGCCATCGGTTTGAGCGGGACACCGACCCAGGTCAACAGCAACTTCAGCAGCGTCGCCTTTGCCAACGGCAACCTGGCGATCGCGCAGCGGCCGATCAGCCTGTCGGCTAGCAGCGGTGTCACAAAGGTTTACGACGGTACGGCGAATGCCTCGGGAGCAAGCGTCACCATTGGTAACAAGGTAGTCGGCGACGATGTGAGCGTGTCGGGTGTGGGTGTGTTTGCCGACAAGGACGCGGGCAATGCAAAGAACTTTAGTGTCTACAACCTGCAGTTGTCCGGCACGGCAGCAGCCAACTACTACATCACACCCAGCGATATCAGTGCTGGTCTGACCGGCAATACCGGGGTGATCACGGCAAGGACGGTCAGCCTGTCGGCGAGCAAAACCTACGACGGCAGCACCAGCCTGGCCAATGCGGTCACGATCGATACCGGGATCAGCGCGGAGGCGCTGGCCTACACCGGCGCGAGCAGCAGCGATGCCCACGTCGCCACGGCCGGCAAGTACATCAGCGCCATCACGCTGGTCAATGGCGTTGGCGGCCTGGCGGCAAACTATCAGTTGCCTTCACTCGACAGCAGCCATGCGCCGGTGACCATCAACGCCAGGAGTCTGACGGCCAGTGCGGCCATTACCGGTGTGGCCAAGACCTACGACGGTCTGCTTGCGGCGACAGGCTCAAGTGTGAGCGGCAGCACCAGCGGCGCAGTTGGCAGCGACAGCATTGCGCTCGACACTAGCGCTGTGAGCCTGGCCTACAGCGATGCGCACGTTGCCACGGCCAACAAGACCATCGCTGCCACAGGCAGCGTCGCACTGGGCACGATCAGCAACAGTGGCAGTGGCGATCTGAGCGGCAGCAGTACCAGCAACCGGGTCATCTCCGCCGCCAGCGACTACGTACTGGCCGCGCAGCCGAGCATCAGCAGCGTAGCGGGCACCATCAACACCAAAACGTTGACGGCCACGGCTCCAACGATCACGGCTGCCGCCAAGACCTACGACGGCACCGTGGCAGCCACCGGCAGCAGCCTCTCGGGTGGCAGCGTGACGGGCGTTGTGGGCGCCGACAGTGCCAGCCTCAACAGCGTGAGCCTGGCCTTTGACAGTGCCCATGCGGGCAGTCGCAACGTGACGGCCACGAGCAGCCCGACGCTGAACTTCAGCGGCACGGCCAAGGGAACCGGCACAGGCGCAAGCGCAGGTAACGAAGTGGCCGGCAACACAAGCGACTACAGCTTCACCGCGCCCACCATCAGCTCAGTCGCAGCCACCATCAACGCAGCGCAACTGACGGTGACGGCCAGCAACGCCAGCAAGACCTACGACGGCGCAGCCTACAGCGGCGGTAACGGCGTGGCCTACAGCGGCTTTGTCAACAGCGAGAGCTCCAGTGTTCTGGGCGGCACACTGGGCTACGCGGGAACCAGCCAGGGTGCCCGGAACGCCGGCAGTTATGTCATCACGCCCAATGGATTGACCAGCGCGAACTACACGGTGAGCTTTGTTGATGGCACGCTGACCATCAACCAGGCAGGACTCTCGGCCATCGTGGCCAGTCTGAGCGGGACAAGCTCCAAGGTCTACGACGGCAACACCACTGCAACGCTTGCACCTGGCAATTTCAGCTTGAGCGGCTTTGCCACAGGCGAAGGCGCCAGTGTGACCAAGACCAGCGGCACGTATGACACGGCCAATGCGGGCACCGGCAAGACCGTCACCGTCAATCTGGCCAGCAGCGACTACAGCGCCAACAGCGGCACCACGCTGACGAACTACACGCTGCCGAGTTCGGTCAGCGGCACCATCGGAACCATCACTAAAGCCCACCTGACCGTTACGGCGGACAACCAGAGCCGCTTGTATGGTGCAAGCAACCCGACCTTCACGCAGGCCATCAGCGGTTTCGTTAACAGTGAGAATGCCAGCAGCGCTGGTGTGACTGGCACTGCCACTGGCAGCACGGCAGCAACAGCTA
>JBAXOZ010000287.1:0-2854 GCA_037132975.1 Comamonadaceae bacterium | reverse complement strand
TTTTCCAAAAAGGTGGGCAAGAGCGGATGCGTCGTGCATACCGACATCAACGAAGCCATGCTGCGCACCGGTCGCGACCGCTTGCTCGATGCCGGTGTGGTCTTGCCAACCCTGGTTTGCGACGCCGAAAAGTTGCCGTTTCCAGATAACCATTTTGATCTTGTGAGTGTGGCCTTCGGTCTGCGCAATATGACGCACAAGGATCTTGCGCTGGCCGAGATGAATCGGGTGCTCAAGCCGGGCGGCAAACTGCTGGTGCTGGAATTTTCCAAAGTCGCTCCGCCGCTGGAAAAAGCGTACGACTGGTATTCCTTCAATATCCTGCCCAAGCTGGGCAAACTGGTGGCAGGGGACGACGCCAGTTATCGCTATCTGGCTGAGTCCATCCGCATGCACCCGGGGCAGCAGGCGCTCAAGGAATTAATGAAAACTTGCGGATTTGGTCACGTGGATTACCATAATCTGACGGCTGGCCTGGTGGCTCTGCACGTTGGAATCAAATGCTGAAGCTTGAGATTTTGCCCGCGGGCCTCACATAAGCCTCTAAATATTTTTGGGAGATGTCATGAAATTCTGGTCCTTGCTGTTTGCGGTGTTCCTGCTGCTCGTGGGTGTCAACGCCGAGGCGAAACGCTTGGGCGGCGGCAGGTCGGTTGGACAGCAATCGAGTAATGTGACGCAGCGCCAGGCGGCGCCGGCGCAGAATGCGGTCAAGCCGGCGGCACCTGCGCCTACACCCCCTGCAGCTGCGCCGGTGGCGCCGAAACGGCCCTGGGGCGCGATGCTGGGTGGTCTGGCGGCTGGTTTGGGCCTGGCCTGGTTGGCGAGTTCGCTGGGCATTGGCGGCGGTGCCGTCGCGGAGTTCATGATGTTTGCGCTGCTGGCTCTGATCGTCATGATGGCGATTGGCTGGTTTATGCGGTCGCGCAAGGCTGCGCAGGGGCAGGCTCCTGTGCGTGATCCGTCCAGCGCTCCTTTTGCATTCCAGGGGGCGGGGCCAGCCGCTGTTGCGCAGACGCCGGCGACCTACAACCCGGGAAACGTCGGCAACGATGCGTCCGCTCGTCCCTGGGAGCGCAACAATTCAAGCTTTGATTCGCTGCGCGCCGTGCCAGACGCATCCGGCTCCATCATCGGTTCGGCCTTGACCGGTTCGCAAACCTGGGGCATTCCGGCCGGCTTCGATGTGGACGGCTTTTTGCAGGCAGCCAAGAAGAATTTCATTTCCCTGCAGTCTGCGTGGGACAAATCCGACATTGAAACGCTGCGCGCCATGATGACCGACACCATGCTCAAGGAAATCCAGGCGCAAATCGCCGAGCGTGAGGCTCAGGCCAGCGGCCAGGCTCATCTGACCGAGGTGGTCATGATAGAAGCGCAACTTCTGGGCATTGAAGAACTGGATGACGAGTACATGGCGAGCGTGGAGTTTTCCGGCATGATTCGCGAGGAACCGTCGGCCGGTGCCAGCCCGTTCCGTGAAGCGTGGAACATGACCAAACCCAAGAGTGGCAAGAGTGGCTGGCTGGTGGCTGGAGTGCAGGCCCTGCAGTAAGACCAACGCGATTCAGGGAATAATAGGGGACTATGGCAACACCGTCCCCTTTTTCTTTGCTTGAAGGTTTGCTGCAAAACCTTCCTTTTGCGGATTTGCCGCCCCCTGCATGGGTTGTCGATGAGGTGCAACGCCGCATCGTTCTGCTGCTGAACCACATCTTGCTGCAGGAACCGCAGGCCACAAGTCGCCTGACGCGGCAAAAAGGGCGGGTGGTCCTACTGCAGTGGCGTTCCTTTTCGATGCGACTGGTGGCCACCGCAGCCGGTCTGCTGGACCTCGCGCCTCCAGACGCGCAGGCTGATCTGGTGCTGGCAGTGAGCGAAGAGTCTCCCGTCGCGCTGGCGCAGGAGGTGCTGCGCGGCGAGCGACCGGCAGTGCGCATCGCGGGCGATGTGCAACTGGCCGCCGAGGTCAACTGGTTGGTCGACCATGTCCGATGGGATATCGAGGAAGATCTGGCGCGTGTGCTGGGCGATGCCCAGGCCCATACCTTGGCGCAGGCGGCCCGCGGTATGGCCGGTGCTTTGCGCCAGTTCATGGGTTCGACTCCGGCGACAGGCGCTGACAAGGCTTCGAGATGACGCGCCTGTTTCGCGGAGCCTTCATCTTTTGGGTGTTGTTCCGTTACGGTCTGGATGAGCTGTTTCTGACCGCTTTTCAGAAGCCCTGGCTGGACCGGCTAGCCAGAGTCCTGGCGCTGGGGCGCAATCTTGAAGCCTCGCCGGGTCAGCGGATTCGGCAGGCGCTGGAGCGCCTGGGACCGATTTTTGTGAAGTTCGGGCAGGTGCTGTCGACCCGGCGTGATCTGCTGCCGACCGACATTGCTGACGAGTTGGCCAAGTTGCAGGATCGGGTCCCACCCTTTGACAGTGACCTGGCGATTGCCACCATCGAGCGCTCGTTCCAGAAGAAGCTGGCTGACATCTTTGTCTCTTTTGAGCGTGAACCGATTGCCAGCGCGTCCATTGCACAGGTTCACTTTGCAGTACTCAGAGATCGCGATGGGCGTACTCGGGAGGTTGCGGTCAAGGTGCTGCGCCCTGGCATGCTGCTGGCAATTGAAAAAGACCTGAGTTTGATCCGCATGATGGCGGGCTGGGTGGATGGTTTTTCCAGCGTCGGCCGGCGTCTGAAGCCGCGCGAAGTCGTGGCCGAATTCGACAAATACCTGCATGACGAACTCGATCTGGTGCGTGAGGCAGCCAGTGCGGCGCAACTGCGTCGCAATATGGCCGGGCTTGATCTGGTGCTGGTGCCGGAGATGTTCTGGGACTATTGCATGCCCGATGTGATCGT
>JBAXOZ010000286.1:0-2885 GCA_037132975.1 Comamonadaceae bacterium | reverse complement strand
CTGCGGCGCATGATGGAGGGCGAGTCCTGGTCGCTGCAGGGCGGCGGCAGTCTGCGCCAGATCAACGTTGAGCAGGCGTACCGGGAGCGTATTGTGGGTGACATCAAACTGGCGCGCCCCATGAAGATTGTGGTGGACTGCGGCAATGGCATCGCCGGTGCGTCGGCACCCGAGATTCTGCGCGCCATTGGCTGCGAAGTGACCGAGCTCTACAGCGAGGTGGACGGCAATTTTCCGAATCACCATCCGGACCCGAGCAAGCCGGAAAATTTGCGCGACCTGATTGCGGCGCTGGCCGCCGGCGATGCGGAGATCGGCCTGGCCTTTGACGGCGATGGCGACCGCCTGGGCATCGTCACCAGCGCCGGCAACAACATCTACCCGGACCGGCAGTTGATGTTGTTTGCACAGGACGTTTTAAGCCGGGTACCCGGTGGCACGATTCTGTTTGATGTGAAGTGCTCGCAACGCCTGGCACCGGCGATCGAAGCGGCTGGCGGCAAGCCCTTGATGTTCAAGACCGGGCATTCGCTGATCAAGGCCAAGATGAAGGCCGTCAATTCGCCGCTCGGTGGCGAGATGAGTGGGCACATCTTTTTCAAGGAACGCTGGTTCGGCTTTGATGATGGCACGTACGCGGGCTGCCGTCTGCTTGAAATCCTGAGCCGCTCACCCGACGGCAATGCGGTGCTTGACGCGCTGCCGAGCAGTTTTTCGACGCCCGAACTCAACGTGAAATGTGCCGAGGGTGAGCCACACACGCTGGTGGATCAACTGCTGGCAGCGGCCAATTTCGCGGCGCCCGCTGTGGTCAATCCGATCGACGGCTTGCGTGTAGATTGGCCCGATGGCTTTGGCCTGATTCGCGCCTCCAACACGACGCCGGTGCTGGTGCTGCGCTTTGAAGGCCAGACCGAAGCGGCACTCCAGCGCATCGAGGGCGACATGCTGGCGCTGCTGCGCTCGGTCAAGCCCGGCGCCAAACTGGACGAGGCAGCGCATTGAGCCGTAGCGCCGGGGCTCCGTTTTGAAGATCCTGATCGTCAAGCTGTCCTCGCTTGGCGACGTGGTGCATGCCATGGCGGCGCTGCAGGATATTCGGCGCGCCCTGCCGCAGGCGCAGATCGACTGGGTGGTGGAGCGCGGCTTTGGTTCGTTGGTGCGGCGTTGCACGGGCGTCAGCCGTGTCATTGAGTGCGAACTCAGGCGCTGGCGTAAATCCCCATTTTCTTCCGTGACCCGACGCGCCTGGCGCAGCTTTCACTCTGAGCTGCAGCGGGACCGCTACGACGCGGTCATCGATTTGCAGGGTTTGACCAAGTCTGCCCTGATTTCCTGGCTGGCGGTGCTGACACCGCAGGGCCGGCGCTATGGTCTGGCAGTGCAGAGCGAGGGCTCGAGCTTTGAAGCCCCGGCGCGCTGGGTGGCCGATGTCGCCATTGAGTTGCCAACGCACATTCACGCCGTCGATCGTTCGCGCCAGCTGTGCGCCAAAGCCCTTGGCTACGAGTTGATGCACGATGCATCGTTCGGATTGTTAGCCGGCGCCCCGTCGCAGGTCAGCGAGCGCCCGCGGGTGGCCCTGATCCACGGCACTTCGCGGGCCGACAAGCAGTGGCCTGTGGCCTCCTGGCAAACGCTCGGTCAGAACTTGATTCAGCAAGGATACCGCCTTGCCTTGCCTTGTGGCAGCGACGCCGAAGAACGGGTGGCGCGGCAAATTGTCAGTGGCATGGTTGATGCCGAGGTCTGGCCTCGTCTTGAACTCGACGCACTGACCGATGCGCTGGCCGGCTGCGCCGGTGTGATCGGTGTTGACAGCGGTCTGAGCCACATCGCGGTGGCGTTGAACTTGCCTCATGTCCAGATCTACAACTTTGATACCGCCTGGCGCACCGGTCCGCCAGCCTGCCCGCATCAGTGCAGCGTCTTTGCCAGCCCGGCGCCGTCAGTCGATGCGGTTTGGCAGGCATGGTGCGGGCTGACGCAGAAGGCCGGTTCGACATGACAGGTCTGCTCTACAGTTTTCTGATGTGGCTGGCGCAGCCGCTGCTGCGGCGCAAGCTGGTACGCCGGGGCGCGCAGGAGCCAGGTTATCTGCAGGGGATCGAAGAGCGCTTTGGCCGCTACGACCAGATCGCGCCTGCCGTCGACGGCAACACGGTCTGGTTGCATGCCGTCTCGCTGGGCGAAACCCGCGCTGCCGCACAACTGGTGACTGCCTTGCGAACTCGCTGGCCCGGCATGCGTTTGTTGCTGACGCATGGCACTGCCACCGGTCGCATGGAAGGCCAAAAATTGCTGCAAGCGGGTGACCTGCAGTGCTGGCAGCCCTGGGACACCCGCGGCGCCACAGCGCGTTTCATCGAGCATTTCAGACCGCGCATCGGTATTCTGATGGAGACCGAAATCTGGCCCAATCTGGCCGCTGCCAGTTCCCAGGCAGGCGTTCCGCTGGTGCTGGCGAACGCCCGTCTGAGCGAGAAATCCTTGCGCTGGTCGCGGCGCCTGGCTTGGCTGGCGCGACCCGCTTATCGCAGTCTGGCTGCAGTGTGGGCGCAGACGCAGGACGATGCGATGCGCCTGAGCGCGATGGGCGCGCCGGTGCAGGGTGTTCTGGGTAACCTCAAGTTTGACGCCACACCGGATGCTGCCCAGTTGTCCCGGGGCCAATCCTGGCATGCCAGGATTGGGCGCCCGGTCGTCATGTTTGCCAGTTCGCGGGACGGCGAAGAGGCAGCCTTGCTGCGGGCGCTTGCCGCGCCGGATCTGGCACAAGCAGCGAACGCAGTGCAGTGGCTGGTGGTGCCACGCCATCCGCAGCGCTTTGATGAGGTCGCCGCGCTGATGACGCAGCAGGGCTTTGCCGTTTCACGGCGCAGCCA
>JBAXOZ010000285.1:0-2889 GCA_037132975.1 Comamonadaceae bacterium | reverse complement strand
CACTCAAGTAAAATGCAGCGCGAAGCGACGGCCGTCGCGTTCTTTCCCATCTGAGAGGTAATCACAATGCGTTGCATGCGCTGGATTTTTGCCGTGCTGTTGCTGCTGCCAGCGCTGGCTCTGGCGGCAACGGCGGCGGCCACCCCCTTTCGTATCGGTGTCGCGCCGCATTCGAGTGCGCGCGTCATCATCGAGATGTACCAGCCCTTGCGCCTGCACCTGGAGCAGGTCCTGCAGCGACCCGTGGAAATTGTCACGGCACCCGATTTCACCGAATTTGCGCGGCGCGCCATGGCGCAGGACTACGACATTGCCATCACCACCGGCCACCAGGCGCGTCTGCTGCAGACCGACGCCCGTTACCTGACGCTGCTGACCTACCAGGCCGATTTCAAGGCCGTTGCACTGGTCGCTGCCAAGAGTCGCTACCGTGAGCCCAAGGATCTGGCCGGCAGCACGGTGATCGGTCTCTCGCCCTCATCACTGGTAACGCTATGGGGCCAGCACTGGCTGCTGCGCAACGCCGTGGCCAACGCCACGCTGCAGTATGTCAGCGCCTCCGACAGTGTCGGCCAGTTGCTGCTCAAGGGCGAGGGCAGCGCCGGCTTCATGTCGCTGGCCAACTTCCAGAACCTGCCCCCGCCTGTGCGCGAACAGTTGCGGGTGGCGGCCGAAAGTCTGCCCATGGCGGGTCGCGTCTATGTTCTCAATGCGCGCCATGCCAAGCAACACGCGGGCATCCTGGCAGCCCTTTGGGCGTTTGCCGAAACATCCCAAGCCAAACAATATTTTGCCAAGCACCAGTTGGGTGGCTATCGCGCCCTGGAAGCACGCGAGTTGATCGAGCTGGACCCCTATGCCAATGAGGTCCGCCTGGTGTTGAAACAGGCCAGGTAATGCACTTCACACCCTGGCGCACGGTGCGCGGCCGACTGGTGCTGGCAGCGCTGCTGGTGGAACTGGTCATGCTGGCCATTCTGGTCGGCAACAGTCTGCGCCTGCTGCACGAGGCGATGGGAGAACAGGCACGCGAGCAGGCCGAACAGATCGCACCGGTGCTCTCGGCCGCGCTGGTGGCACCGCTGGCGCAGTATGACTACGCCACAGTGCAGGCGATTCTGAACGAAAGCCAGGCGATTCGCGGCATCGATTACCTGGCGGTGACCGATGCCGTCGGCGCTATCGTCGCTACCAGCGGCTGGCCCGTTGGCAAGCCGCTGCCACCGGTTGACGCGCGTTTTTCGCTGGACGACGATGACAACCCACCGCGCTATGACCTGGCACTGCCCATCAAGCTGGCTGGCCAATCGCTGGGTACGCTGCAATTTGGTCTGGATTTGAAGCGCATCCTGATCGCACGAGGAAATCTGCTGACCCAGGGCGTGCTGATTGCGATCGCCGAATTGCTGCTGTCGGCGGGCCTGCTGACCCTGCTGGGTCTGCTGATCACCCGCCAGCTCTCGCTGCTGACCGCAGCCAGCCTGACCGTCGCGCAGGGACAGTTGACGCCGGCCCCGGTGCCCGAGGGGCTGGACGACGTCGGTCGCCTGGGCGCGGCTTTCAATGTCATGTCGCGCGCCATTGCCGAGCGCGTTGAACAGTTGACCCGCGCCAACGAAGAAACAGCCCGCATTGCCGCGTCCCTGCAGGACCGCACGGAGCAGCTCAACGCCATCTTTGATTTGAGCCCGGATGGTTTTGTCTCCTTTGACGCGCAGAGTCACGTCAAGTACGCCAATCCTGCCTTTTTTCGCATGACAGGTCTGGAGTCGGCAGAGATCATCGGGCTTGATGAAGCCGTCTTTTCTGCGCGATTGGCCAAGGGCTGCCTGGATCCAGGTGCTTTCCCGAACCTTGCGGAACTCAAGAGCGAGCTTGCCGCCTGCAACCCGCCTGGCAGTGGCGAGTCGTCCCAGCCAGCGATGAAACGCCAGCGCCAGTTAATCGAAATCGCAGGCCCCGGCAATCATGTGCTGGAACTCAGCCTGCGCTTGTCGGCGGCTCAGACAGTCTCGCAAATCCTCTATTTCCGTGAAGTGACCCACGAAACCGAAGTGGATCGCATGAAGAGCGAATTTCTGTCGCACGCCGCGCACGAACTTCGCACGCCGATGGCCAGCATTTTCGGCTACGCCGAGTTGATGATGGCGCAAAGCTTCACCGAGGAGGAACAGAGCGAGTTTCTTGGCATCATCCACCGCCAGTGCGGGTTGATGATCGCGATCATCAACGAGTTGCTGGATCTGGCTCGCATTGACGACAGGCGCGGCAAGGATTTCAAGTTCTCCAGCATCGACGCTGGCCGACTGGTGCGCGAGGTGATTGCCGATTTCGGCATTCCTTCGGGTCAGCAGGCCGTTGTGCTGGATACGCCGGCCCAGCCCTGCTGGGTGCGCGCCGACCCCAGCAAACTGATGCAGGCCGTGCGCAATATTCTCTCGAATGCCTACAAGTACTCGCCTGGCGGCGGCGTGGTCGCAATCAGCGTGATCAACGCTGACTCAAACTCCCAGGCGCCCGTCGGCATCCGCGTTACCGACCAGGGTCTGGGCATGACAAGCGAGCAGGCAGCCCGTGTCTGTGAACGCTTTTACCGGGTGGACACCTCAGGCAACATCCCGGGCACGGGCCTGGGCATGAGCATCGTCAAGGAAATCATGGAGCTGCACGGCGGCCAGGTCGAAATCCAAAGCCAGCTCGGCGCTGGCACCTCGGTGACCTTGTGGCTGACGGCAGCCAGCGCGCCAGCTTAGAACGGTCTATGCCATCACCCTCCACAAGGCGCAAGGCGCAAGGCTCGCAGTGGGCCCGCGTCATCGTGCCGCTAACGTTACGTTGCAAGTAATTTCAACAACACTATTTGGTCCCCTGGCAAGCCCTGCTTCCAGT
>JBAXOZ010000284.1:0-2947 GCA_037132975.1 Comamonadaceae bacterium | reverse complement strand
TCACTTCAGATCTTTGGTCGCCACAATGATCTGAAAGTTCCCGAAGAACACCGTGCGGCGTTCGCAGGTAAAGCCGCCCATGGCCTCAAGCTGCTTGAGCGGGTCATGCGTATCCCAGAGCGCCAGACCGAGCGGCTCAAAGACCTTGAAATAGGTCCAGCTCAGGGCGCGTAGCACCCACAGGTCAGGACGGTGAAATTCAGCCAGATAGAGCTTGCCGCCCGGCTCCAGCACGCGACCCGCTTCTTTCAAAGCCTGTCCCTTGAGGTGGTGCGGCAGTTCGTGCAGCAGAAAAAAGATCACGTTGGCGGAAACCGAGTTATCGGCCTGCTTCATGGCAATGGCGTTCTCTTGCAGGAATTCGATCTTGCCGGCATGCGAGAGCAGTTTGCCCTGGGCATGGTCAAGTTCGTTCTTGATGATGTCGGCAATCAGGACGCGGCGCGCACCGGTGTCGAGTGCTGCGTTCACCACACGCGGAATCACGTTGCCAAAGGCACATGAGGTGATCAGCACATTCTTGCCGCGCAAATTCATGTGCTGCAGGCCATGCGTGATGGCTGACACCAGACGGTCATACTGAAACAGCAAAATGGCAGCGATGATGGGCTGAAAATCGATCAGCCGGATCAGTCGCAGATTGGAGTAAATCGGATAGACGTGATCTGCGTCGTTGGCCGGGCCCGACATGACGCCGCGCATCAGCAAAGCGCCCCGCGTCACGGTGAAGAAAAACAGTGCAGTCGCGGCAAGAACGAAAAACAATGAAACAACGGTATACAGCAACCAGGCGGGCATAGTTTTCCTTTGGGATTCAAAAGGGCACGGGACGTCGGCGCGCCCTAAGACCGCCGACTATCACACAGCCGGTATTATCACCGCGCTCGTCCTGAAAACTTAAGGCAAAACCTTGATTCAGGACAATATTTGGGGCCAATGAAGCCAACATCGCTGGCTAAGACTTGCCTGGCGTCAGACCTAATATCGTCTGCCCACCAAGGTAGCTCTGCAAGACCTGCGGTACGCTGATGGATCCGTCGGCATTCTGGTAATTTTCCAGCACCGCCACCAGAGTGCGCCCGACAGCCAGACCCGAGCCATTGAGGGTATGAACCAGCTCGTTCTTGCCCTGCGCGTTCTTGAAGCGTGCCTGCAGCCGGCGCGCCTGAAAAGCTTCGCAGTTGGAGACAGAACTGATCTCGCGGAAGGTGTTTTGCGCCGGCAGCCAGACCTCCAGGTCGTAGGTCTTGCTGGCACCAAAACCCATGTCACCGGTACACAGCGACATTACCCGGTACGGCAAGCCGAGTTTTTGCAAAATCGCTTCAGCATGACCTGTCATTTCTTCCAGCGCCGCATAGCTCTTCTCCGGATGCACGATCTGCACCATCTCGACCTTGTCGAACTGATGCTGGCGAATCAGGCCGCGGGTATCGCGCCCGGCGCTGCCGGCCTCGGAACGGAAACACGGCGTGTGCGCCGTCAATTTGATGGGAAGTGCTGATTCGGCGACCACTTCGTCGCGAACGAAGTTGGTGAGCGGAACTTCGCTGGTCGGAATCAGGTACAGGGCAGCATCTTCAAGCCCCTCCTCTCCTTCCTGACCACCCTTTTTGGCAGCAAACAGATCGGCCTCGAACTTGGGCAACTGGCCGGTGCCGCGCAGCGTCTCAGCGTTCACGATGTAGGGTGTGTAGCACTCGGTGTAACCGTGCTCCTGTGTCTGCACATCGAGCATGAATTGCGCCAAAGCCCGGTGCAGGCGTGCCAGCGGACCTGTCATGACAGCAAAGCGGGCACCCGAAAGTTTGACCCCCATCTCAAAATCGAGCCCCAGCGGCTCGCCCAGATCCACGTGATCTTTCACTGCAAAGTCGAAAACCTTGGGCGTACCCCAGCTGCGAACCACCACGTTGGCGTGCTCATCCGCACCAAGGGGCACGCTTTCATGCGGCAAATTCGGCACCGCCAACAGCAGCAGTTGCATGTCGGCCTGAATCACTTCAAGCCGCGCCGCCGAGGCTTCCAGCTCGGCTTTCAATCCCGCCACCTCGGCCATCACTGCATCGCACTGCGCCTGAGCGGCCGCACCCTTGGCCTTGAGCTGACCGATCTGTTTGCTCAGGCTGTTGCGCCGGCTCTGCAGTTCCTCGGTCCGGATCTGGATCGTCTTGCGCTCGGCCTCCAGCGTCGTGAATCCGTCCACGTTGAGAAAGCTCTGGGGATTCTTGCGCGTTTGCAGGCGCTCAACCACCCAGGCGGGGTCTTTTCGGAGAAGCGTAATGTCTAGCATGGTCAGATTGTAATTTTTGAAATGATGGGCTTGCTGTCAATAGCCCGACAGACTGGCCGGATCCAGATTGGCACCGCACAGTATCAGGCAAACACGCTCCTGCGCTTGCGGTCGGTAAGCGCCACTTTGCAAGGCTGCCAGACCCAGCGCGGCAGCGGGCTCCACGGCAAGTTTAAGCTCGGTCCAGAGCCATAGCTGCGCGGCGCGAATCGCCTCGTCGCTGAGCAGCAGAGCATCCGCCACATAACGCTGCGTGACATTCCATGCGATCTCACCAATACGTTTGGCGCCCAGTGAATCGGCCGCAATGCCGCTGACCGACACGTCAACCGCATGCCCGGCCTGACGCCCCTGAAACAGGGTCGGTGCCAGGGTCGGCTCCAGCGCCACGACGCGCGCGCGGTTCTCAAACCACGCCGCAATACCACCGATCAGGCCACCACCGCCAACGCTCACCAGCACACTGTCGGGCAGCCCCTCGGCAGCTTCAATTTCGGCGGCCAGCGTAGCGGCACCCGCCACCACTTCCACCTGATCGTAGGCGTGCAGCAACAGGGCGTCGCTGGCGCGCTGGCGTAGCAGACAGGCCTCCAGCGCCTCCGAATAGGCGGCGCCCGTCACCACCACGCTGGCACCCAGTTGGCGCAAGCGGTC
>JBAXOZ010000283.1:0-2949 GCA_037132975.1 Comamonadaceae bacterium | reverse complement strand
CCTGATAGACCGTTATGACCGAACAAGCCAAAACCAAGAAGAAGCCGACAGATGTGACGGTGGGCCGCGCCAAAGGGCGGCCTATGTTGAGTTGGGTAGGGAAGAAGCCGCTTGGCCGTGTCACTGCGTTCCCCGCCCAGCATATTGAGCGTTTCAGTGCGGAAGATGCTGCGCACCCGTTGCCCCCGAGTTCTGCCGATTGGTCCAAGTGGCCCAAGGATTTGCCGCAGGGCGGCCTGCTGTATCACGGCGACAACAAGGAGGTTTTGGCGCACCTGCTGGCAAACGGTTTTCGCGGACAAGTCAAACTGATCTATATCGACCCGCCGTTTGACAGTGGTGCGGATTACGTGCGCAAGGTTCAATTACGCGGCCCCAAGGGCACGCTGAAAATTGATGGAGAGGATTACGCCTTGGGTGAACAGGTTCAATACACCGACATCTGGAGCAACGATAACTACTTGCAGTTCATGTATGAGCGGCTGTTGATGCTGAAGGAACTGCTTAGTCCAGACGGTGCAATATATTTGCATTGCGACCCCTCACGGAATAGCTATTTGCGAATCCTCATGGATGAGGTATTCGGCCCAGATGCATTTATCAATGAAATTGTCTGGCAACGCTTGAGCGCGCACAACGACTCTGCCCGATACGGGATTATTCATGACACGATTTATTACTACGGTGGCATTGACAGAGTCTGGAATCCGCAGCGAACCGAGTTGAGAGAGATATATGTTCAACAGTTTTTTGATCAAGTCGAAGAGGGCACGGGCAGGCAGTACTCCCGCTCGGATTTAACTGCGCGGGGTCTTCGCAACGGCGAAACTGGAAAGTCATGGCATGGCATCAATCCTGGTGAGAAGGGCAATCACTGGAAGGTGGGTGTGTCCAAACTAGATGAATGGGAAGCTGAAGGCCGTATACATTGGCCAAAGGTCGAAGGCGGGATGCCGCGCCTCAAACGATATCTTGACGAAGCGCTTGAGCAGGGTGGAACGGCGCAAGACATTTGGTTAGATATCAAACCAATTCATAACCAATCCCAAGAGTTACTTGGTTATCCAACTCAAAAGCCCGAATCACTTGTCTCGCGAATTATCAGTGCTTCAACCAATCCAGGCGATATCGTTCTTGACTGTTTCATTGGGTCTGGAACTACAGCGTTAGCAGCCCAAAAACTGGGCCGTCGCTGGATCGGTTGCGATATCAATAGGGGGGCCATCCAGACTTCAGCGAAGCGGCTGCAAAGTGCAATGCGGGTGCAAGGCACTGCTCAAGCTAATGCGACGCAAGGTGAATTGTTAGCGCGCGAAGACGTGCCAACGCCACCGAGCCAGTTGATGTTTTCAACCTGGCGCGTGAACGACTACGACCTGCACATCCAGCACAACGAAGCCGTTGAATTGGCATGCGAGCACTTGGGCATCATACGCACCCGAACCGACCCGTACTTTGACGGTACGCGCGGCAAGATGCTGACCAAAATCATCCCTTTGAACCATCCGCTCACGCCGCTGGACTTGGAAGCGTTGCGGACCGAACTCAAGAATAGACCCGAGGAGGAGCGTGATCTGTTGGTGGTGAGCCTGGGTCAGGAGCACAAAGCGCGTGAATGGGTGGAGCACTACAACCACAATCGGCCCATCAATAAAATTCACTTGATTGAGTTGCGCACGGACCGTAAGGCAGGGGGCTTCATCAAGCACGAGCCGATGTCGGTGCAGGCCAGCGTTCAGCGTGAGGGTGACAAGTTGATCGTTTCGATTGCCGACGTGGTTTCGCCAAGCATCATCGCGCGGTTGGACTTGCAAGAAGGCATTTTCCGGGCGCAGATACCAGACTGGCGCGCGGTAGTGGATTGCATTCTGATCGACGCGAATCATGACGGCACCGTTTTCAACGTCACTCTTGCCGATGTGCCAGAGCGCAAGCAAGACCTCGTGATTGGCCGCTACGAATTGTCAGCGCCACCGGTTGGCGCTGTTGTCGCCCTGAAGGTCATCGACATGCTGGGTGAAGAGCGAGTTGTCACGCTGACGGCGTAGGCTGAACTGGCGTTTCACCGCGCTTACCGCGCGAAAGACCATTGGAGTCTGGAAAATTTCGACGCTGAATTTTTAGGTGTGGAGATACTGATATGCAGAGAAAAGTTTATGCAGCTGAATTGTTAGACGCCGTGATGTTTGCTGCAGAGCGGCACCGCAATCAACGCCGCAAGGACGCCGAAGCATCACCCTACATCAACCACCCTATTGCGTTGGCTCACTTGCTGGCAACGGTTGGTGAGGTGGATGACTTGGACGTGTTGAGGGCCGCCATTCTCCATGACACCGTCGAAGACACAGAAACCAGTGAGGTGGAGTTGCGTCACCGCTTTGGCGACACCGTGGCCGCTATTGTCATGGAGGTAACGGATGACAAGTCACTACCCAAGCAGCGCCGCAAGGAATTGCAAGTCGAACATGCACCGCACAAAAGCAGTGGTGCGGCTCTGGTGAAACTGGCGGACAAGACATGCAACTTGCGCGATATCGCCGCCGCACCGCCAGCAGATTGGTCAACTGCCCGACGTCGGGAGTATTTTGATTGGGCGAAGCGAGTCGTTGATGACCTTCCCAAAGTCAATGCACCGATGCTGGCTGCATTCGTCGAGGCCTACGCCGCGCGACCTGCTACGACGGCGATGACCCCACCAACAGAACACGACGGTCATTGGTTGAGTATGCCGGGACCTCAGCGCGGGATGTCAGGCTTCGTCCGTGTCATGGACAACGGAGACATTGAGGTCGAGCTGTACGATCACAGCGAAGGGGCGAAATCTGCCTTTGGTAGTGACGTATCCACGATCTACACAGTCGCCAAGCCGGACCTTCCCGCACTGGCCGAAAGGCTTGCTGTGGGGTTTGGTGGTGATGCGCCAAGTCTTGCCGAGTTGCCAGACCGGCT
>JBAXOZ010000282.1:0-2953 GCA_037132975.1 Comamonadaceae bacterium | reverse complement strand
ATGATGCAGCAGGTGCTGGTGGCCCATCCGGCCAGCGGCAAGGCGCATTTCGTGCAGGCGGAGCTCTTTGCACGCCAGGGCAAGCTGGGCCTGGCGCGCGAGTCTTTGGCCACGGCAGAAAAGCTGGCGCCGGGACTGCCTTCGATCAAACCCGAAGCGCTGCAAAGCCTGCGCACGCAGCTCGCGGCCAGGCCAACACCAGCGCCTGCCAACAGCGCGGTACAACACCGTCCCGCCGCAGTGGCACAGGACAGTGCTCCTACTTCCTCGTTTCCGTGGGGAATGGCGCTGGCACTGGGTGGCGGCGCCATCGGTCTGGCCATTTACTTGACGCGCAGAAAGCCCGCGCCAGTTTATGAGCCACAGCCGCAAGCCTACGCCAGCGCCAGTGGTTTGAGTGGACCGCAAGGTTTTGGCGCGGCCAACACCGTGGGCGCTACACCGATGCAGCAACCCTATGGTCAGCCAGCCGGTAGCGGCCTTGGCGGCAAAATCATGGGTGGCGTGGCCACCGGTCTGGCGGTCGGTGCCGGCATGATGGCGGCGCAGGCGATTGGCCGCACCCTGACGGGCAATCATGATCGACCCGCAGACGCTCCGGCTGGCAACGACTTCCAGAGTGCCAACAACAATCCGGACATGGGCGGTGAGAATTTTGGCGTGAATGACGCTGCCTCCTGGGATGATGCCGGTGGCGCTGACGCCGGCGGTGGCGACTGGGACAACTGAACACGGGGGGGCCTGTCGGAAGAGAGTTCCTGCATCTCTGATAGCATTCGGGGTCGAAAACGGGGTCAAAGAACCCCGACCAGCCACAGGAAAATCATGAAGACAGTCCCGTTTTTGTTCACTCTCGTTAGCGGCCTCGCGCTGGCATGGCTTGCCGGATGCAGTGGCAAGACGGATGTCGCCCCAAGTTCCGGCGCCGCCAGCGCGCCAGCGCTCGCGGCATCAGCTGCAGCACCGCCAGTCACCGTCAGCACGGTCAAGGCACAACAGCGCGACCTGCCGGTGCTGTTCAAGGCCAATGGAACCGTCTCCGCACTGACCAGCGTCGACATCCGACCGCAGGTCAGCAGCGTGGTTGCCAAGGTGCATTTCCGCGAGGGCCAGTTCGTCAAGGCGGGGGAACTGCTTTTTACACTGGACGCCCGCAGCGACGAAGCCAACGTAGCCAAGGCGCAGGCGCAACTGGCCAAGGACAAGGCGGCGCTGGATGATGCGCAGCGACAGGCAGCGCGCTCGCGCCAGCTGCTGGCACAAAACTTCATATCGCAGGGCGCACTGGACACCAGCATCACCCAGGTGGAAGGGCTCACAGCCACGCTGGCAGCGGATCAGGCGGCGCTCGACGCCAGCCGGGTCGCGCTCTCCTACTCCCGCATCAGCGCACCGCACGCCGGCCGCGCCGGCGCTGTCAATGTTTTTCCGGGCAGCGCTGTGCAGGCCAACCTGACTTCCCTGGTGACCATCACCCAGCTCGATCCGATTGCGGTGTCCTTCAACCTGCCACAGCGCAATCTGCCCGACGCCATGTCCTCGCTCAAGGACGGCGGTGCCGAAGTAACGGCCACGCTGGCCGACGGCGCCGGTACGTTCAAGGGACATCTGAAGTTTGTTGACAACGCAGTCGATGCCGGCTCCGGCACGCTCAAGGTCAAGGCAGTGTTCGAGAACCGCGATGGCAAACTCTGGCCTGGCGCCTTTGTTGAAGTTTCGCAAACCGTGAGCACCCTCAAGGACGCCGTCGTAATACCGCAGGCCTCCATTGTGCAGGGAGCGCGCGGCACCGTTGTCTATGTGATGGACGGTGGCAAGGCCAACCTGAAACCGGTCAAGGTCCTGTACGCGCAGGACAATGACGCTGCGGTCTCGGGCATCAAGGCAGGCGACCTGATCGTTCTCGATGGTCGCCAGAATCTGCGTCCCGGCACACCGGTGGTGGAGCGGGCGCGGGATGCGGCTTCTGCAGCATCGGGCGCCAGGCGGCCGGCAGCGCCATGAACATTTCCGAAATCTTTATCCGTCGTCCGGTGATGACGGTGCTGCTCAATCTGGCGGTGGTGCTGGCCGGTGTGATCGGCTTTCGCAGCATTCCGGTGGCGGCCCTGCCCAGCTACGACACACCGGTGATCAATGTCTTTGCGGCGCTGGCTGGCGCCAATCCGGAGACCATGGCAAGTTCGGTGGCGCTGCAGCTGGAGAAACAGTTTCAGACCGTACCGGGCCTCAAGACCATCAGTTCTACCAGCACGCTCGGCAGCACTTCCCTGACGCTTGAATTCGAGGAAGGTCGCAACATCGACGCTGCGGCGGTCGATGTGCAGGCGGCCCTGTTGCGCGCGCAGCGCTCACTGCCGGTCGAGATGACGACCACGCCAGCCTATCGCAAGGTGAACCCGGCGGACGCCCCGGTGTTGCTGCTGGCGCTGACCTCGCCGTCACTGACACCGTCCGATCTGCAGGATTACGCCGAACATCTGATCTCTCCCACCCTGTCCACCGTCGATGGTGTGGCCCAGGTCAACATCTTCGGCTCCAAGCGTTACGCAGTGCGCGTGCGGGTACAGCCCGACGCGCTGGCGGCACGCAACCTCGGACTCGATGAATTGAGTGCGGCGCTGCGCGCAGCCAACGTCAACACGCCCGTGGGCACCTTCGAGGGCCCGCGACAGATGCTGACGCTGCAGGCGAATCGACAGCTGAAGAACGCTGCCGACTTTGCCGATTTGATTGTCAGCAGTCGCGGTGGCAACGTGGTGCGCCTGCGCGACGTTGCTAATGTCGAGGACTCGCTGGAATCCCTCAAGAGTTGGGCCACCCTGAATGGAGAAAATTCGATCACGATCGCGATCCTGCGCCAGCCCGGTGCCAACACGGTGCGGGTGGTTGACGCGGTGCGCGCAGCGTTACCCAAGCTGCAAAGCCAGATGCCGCAATCGGTTTCCATGAC
>JBAXOZ010000281.1:0-2955 GCA_037132975.1 Comamonadaceae bacterium | reverse complement strand
ACTGGTGCTGGCGGATCAGGCCGCGCGTGTCGCGCCCGGCGCTGCCGGCCTCGGAACGAAAACACGGCGTGTGCGCGGTCAGCCGGATTGGCAGCGCCGATTCGGGCACCACCTCGTCGCGCACAAAGTTGGTCATCGTCACTTCGCTGGTGGGGATGAGGTAGAGCGCGGTGTTGTCGGGCTGGGTTTCGCCCTCTTGCCCGCCCTTCTTGGCGGCAAACAGGTCGGCCTCAAATTTGGGCAACTGGCCGGTACCGCGCAACGTGTCGCCGTTGACGATGTAGGGCGTGTAGCACTCGGTGTAGCCGTGCTCGGTGGTTTGCACGTCCAGCATGAATTGCGCCAGTGCCCGGTGCAGCCGCGCCACCGGCCCCTTCATCACGGTAAAGCGCGCGCCGCTGAGCTTGACGCCCATTTCAAAGTCCAGCCCCAGCGGCGCGCCCAGGTCCACATGGTCTTGCACGGCAAAGTCAAAGCTGCGGGCATCGCCCCAGGTGCGCACCACCACATTGCCATGCTCGTCTGCGCCCACCGGCACGCTTTCGTGCGGCAGGTTGGGCACGGCCAGCAGCAGCGCGTGCAGTTCCACCTGGATCTGCTCCAGCCGCGTGGCCGATGCCTCCAGCTCGGTCTTGAGGCCGGCCACTTCGGCCAGTGCGGCCTGCGCCTCGTCGGCAGCCGCTGCGCCCTTGGCTTTAAGTTGGCCGATGAGCTTGGCCGAGCTGTTGCGCCGCGCCTGCAGCTCTTCGGTACGCATTTGCAATGTCTTGCGCTCAGACTCGAGCGCGCGGAACTGCTCCACGTTCAAAAAAGTCTGCGGCGTCTTGCGGGTCAAGAGGCGCGCAACCACCGAGTCAAGGTCTTTGCGCAGGAGCGTGATATCAAGCATGGGAAATCTTTGGGTAGATCAAAAAAACGGGAGCAGCGCCAGAGTGCGCCAGCGCGCTATTTTATTGTGCAAGCCGCTATCGATCCGATAGCACCCGGCAGCGCCGCAGCAAGGGCACGCCAAGCACCACGCATCACTGCGGTATTTTGAGGCCCTTGGGCAGCGGAAACTTCACGGTTTCGGCCACGCCGTGCATCTTGCGCACGGCAATCACCCCCAGGTCGCGCAGCCGGTCTATTACCGCTTGCACCAGCACATCGGGGGCGGAGGCACCGGCCGTCAGGCCCACGCGCTGCACGCCCTCAAACCACTGCGGCTGCAATTCGTCGGCGTTGTCAATCATGTAGCTGGGCTTGCCCAGTTTGCGCGCGACTTCGCGCAGGCGGTTGCTGTTGGAACTGGTGGGGCTGCCCACCACAATCACCAGGTCCACCTGGGGGCTGAGCATCTTGACCGCGTCCTGGCGGTTTTGCGTGGCGTAGCAAATGTCTTGCTGTTTGGGCTCGCGCACCTTGGGAAAGCGCGCCTTGACCGCTGCTGCAATCTGCGACGCGTCGTCCACGCTCAGCGTGGTCTGCGTCACCATGGCCACCTTGTCGGACTGCGCCAGCTGCACTTGCGCCACATCGGCCACGTCCTGCACCAGATGGATGCCGCCGCTGAGTTGCCCCATGGTGCCTTCCACCTCGGGGTGGCCCCTGTGGCCGATCATGATGAACTCATAGCCCTCCTGGTGCAGCTTGGCCACTTCCACATGCACCTTGGTCACCAGCGGGCAGGTGGCGTCAAACACCCGAAAGCCGCGCGCGCGCGCCTCCTGCTCCACCGCCTTGGGCACGCCATGCGCCGAAAAAATCAGCGTGGCACCCGCTGGCACGTCGTCAAGCGACTCGATAAAAATGGCGCCCTTGGCCTTGAGGTCGTTCACCACATAGGTGTTGTGCACGATTTCGTGGCGCACATAGATCGGTGCGCCAAATTTTTGCAGCGCGCGCTCCACGATTTCGATCGCCCGGTCGACCCCGGCGCAAAAGCCGCGGGGCTCGGCCAGCAAAATTTCCTTGCTCACAGGATGCCGATCACGTGCACTTCAAAGGTCACGCTCTTGCCCGCCAACGGGTGGTTGAAATCAAACAGCACGGCGCCGTCGGCGCGCGTTTGCAGCACCACACCGGCAAAGCGCCCGACGCCGTCGGGGGTGGGAAACTGCACCACGTCGCCCGGCGCGTAGCGCTCGTTGGCGTCGCCCATCTCGGTGAGCACCTCGCGCGCTAGCCACTGCTGCATGGCCGGGTTGCGCTCGCCAAAGGCAGCGCCAGACGGCAACTCGAAGGTGCTGCGCTGGCCTTCTTCCAGGCCCAGCAGGCATTGCTCGACGGCGGGGGCGAGCGCGCCGGTGCCCAGGCTGAGCGTGGCGGGCTGGCCTGCAAAGGTGTTGATGATGTCCCCGGCGGGGCCGCCCAGGCGGTAATGCAGTGTGAGAAAAGAGTCCGGTTGGACCCGGGCAAGCGTAGTGGTCATAAAAGTCCCGATAAACTGGGCCCTATTGTAGAAACCCGCAGGCTTGTGCCGCCGCCCTGACCGCCATGCCCTTGAAAGACCTTCCCGTTGACGCCCGCCCGCGCGAAAAGCTGCTGGCGCGCGGCGCTGCCGCGCTGAGCGATGCCGAACTGCTGGCGCTGCTGCTGCGCACCGGCATCCAGGGCAAGGGCGTGCTGCAACTGGCAGACGAACTGCTGCAGGTGCCGCGCACCAAGGCAGGGGTGCCCGGCACGGGCTTTGGCGGCATTGCCGGGCTGCTGCACGCCAGCGCCGACGATCTGCGCAGCGTCAAGGGCCTGGGCCCTGCCAAGCGCGCCGAGCTGCTGGCGGTGCTGGAACTGGCGCGCCGCGCCATGGCCCAGCGCCTGCAGGACCGGGCGGTGTTTTCTGACCCGACCACCGTGATGGAGTACATCAAGCTGCACCTGGCAGCGCGCGGGCACGAGGTGTTTGCGGTGATGTTTTTGGATGTGCAAAACCGCCTGCTGGCGATGGAAGAATTGTTTCGCGGCAGCCTCACGCAA
>JBAXOZ010000280.1:0-2968 GCA_037132975.1 Comamonadaceae bacterium | reverse complement strand
GGCGTGACCAGGGTCACACCGCGTTCAGTGACATGAAAGCCGCGAGCCCTGTCATACCCGGCATCCAGGCCGGCGCTAAAACCGTCTGGTAAGTGGCAGTAGTTGTCGACGATGGTGCGCCGCAGTGTTACCCCTTGGCCGATGGTTACGGCCGGCAATACCAAAGAGTCGTCAATCACACTGCCTTCGCCCACCCGCACTTTGGAAAACAGGATCGAATGCCGCACTTTGGCCCCACTGACGATGCAACCGCTGGATACCAGCGAGTTGTAGGCCACCCCGCTGCGTTTGGCCTCCTCAAAAACAAACTTGGCCGGCGTGAGTTGGCGTTGCAGACTCAAAATAGGCCATTCGTCGTCGTACAGGTTGAGTTCAGGTACCACCGATGTGAGGTCCATGTTGGCCTCCCAGTAGGCGTCCACGGTTCCAATGTCACGCCAGTAGGGAGTCGCCTCGACCGCGTTGATGCAGCTTTCCTCGAACCTGTGGGCGAAGACTCGATGCCGAGCCAGCAGCGAGGGGATGATGTCCTTGCCAAAATCATGGTGTGAAGTCGGATCAGTCGCGTCCCGTTCCAGTTCGGTCAGTAGCAGGTCAACGTCGAACACATAGATGCCCATGCTTGCCAGTACGTGGGTTGGGTGTTGCGGCAGCGCCATCGGGTGCATCGGTTTTTCTTCGAAGGCCACGATGCGCTGCTCGGCATCCACCGACACCACGCCAAATTCGCTCGCTTGCGCTGTTGGCACTTCAAGGCAGGCGATGGTCATTTCAGCGCCGCGCGCCACATGTTCGGCCAGCATGATCGAGTAATCCATCTTGTAAACGTGGTCGCCGCCGAGCACCAGCACCAGGGCCGGTTTGGCCTCGTCAATGAAGGCCATGTTTTGATAGACCGCATTGGCCGTTCCGCTGTACCACGACTCACCGTGCTGCTGCTGCGCCGGTACGACATCCACGTATTCACCCAGGCTGGCTGCGAGAAAGCCCCAGCCGTGCTCAATGTGGCGAATCAGGCTTTGGGCCTTGTACTGCGTTAGCACGGCAATATGGCGCACGCCGGAGTTCACGCAGTTGCTCAGCGTAAAGTCAATAACGCTCAGGTGTCCGGCAAAAGGCAGCGCTGGTTTGACGCGCCAGTCCGTCAACTGGTGCAGCCGACGGCCACGTCCTCCCGCCAGCACCATCGCGTAAGTTCGGCCTGCCAGATGGGGTGTTGGTTTGATGGTCACCTTGCCCTCCTCGCAGCACGAATTTTTGTCGTCCTCTGGCAGGAATCTCGCCAGGCCGCATCAGGCCGCCAGGCAGTGGACCACGCTGGCATCTGTTCGGCTGACATGGGCTGGGCAATGCCGTAGCCCTGTGCCAACTCGCAACCCAACTGCAACAGCAAGGTGCCGTGCGCGACGGTCTCCACGCCTTCGGCAATGACCTGACGCTTGAACGCAGTAGCCAGACCGATCACCCCTTGCAGGATGGCCAGGTCGTCCGGGTCTTCCAGCATGTCGCGCACAAAGCTCTGGTCGATCTTGAGCATGGCAACGCGAAGAAGTTTGAGATAGCTCAGCGACGAATAGCCGGTTCCAAAGTCGTCCAGTGCAAACTTCACTCCGATCCGCTGACAGGCTTCGATCACGTCGGACACCTGAGCAATGTCTTCGAGCGCGCTGGTCTCCAGCACTTCGAGTTCCAGACCGGTCGGATCCACCAGGGGATGCTTTGCCAATATGAATTTCAGCCGATCGACGAAGTCGCTCTGCTGCAACTGGCGCGAACCCACGTTGACGCTGACCCGCATGTCCAGGCCCGCTGCGTGCCAGCGCTCGATCTGCGTCAAGGTGGTGTCGAGCACCCACTCACCAACATCGACCGCCAGTGGGTGATCCTCGATGAAGGGCAGGAACATGGCCGGTAACAAAAGGCCTTTCTCGGGATGCTGCCAGCGGATCAGGGCCTCGGCACCGATGATCTGGCCGCTTCGCATATTGACCTTGGGCTGGTAATGCAGGACGAACTCTTGCTGTTCCAGCGCCAGGCGGATGCGTTCCACGCTTTCGTGGCGGCCCCGGATGCTGCTGTCCTGTGTCGCATCGAAGAAGTGCAGACGGTTCTTGCCCGCCAGCTTGGCCTGGTACATGGCCTGGTCGGCCTGGCGCAGCAGTTGATCGGCGTCGATGTCCTGCTGCGCTTGCGGGTAGAAGGTGATGCCCACGCTGGCTGAAACCTGAAGGCTGAGCGCTCCCACCTGAACGGCCTGGGCGCAGGCAGCCTTCAGCCGGGTCAGCATGGGCAGGCTGGCCACCCTATCGTCCACATCAATGAGCACAATCACAAACTCGTCACCGCCGAGTCGTGCCAGACTGTCGCCTTCGCGCAATGCCAGCCTCATGCGCTGGGCCAGTGCGACCAGGACCTGGTCGCCAATGTCATGGCCGTGCTGGTCATTGATGGCCTTGAAACCATCGAGGTCAAGATAGACCACTGCGAGATGCTGAGCGCGCCGCAGCGCCAGCGCCATGGCCTGCTGCAAGCGGTCGGCCAGTAACACCCGATTGGGCAGATTGGTGAGTGCATCAAAGTGGGCAACGTGCTCGAGTTGGCTTTGATGTGCCTTGCGTTCTGTGATGTCGCTGTTGGTGCCGATCATGCGCAAGGGCTTGCCATCAGCATCGCGGCTGACCACCATGCCGCGGCCCAAGGTCCATTTCCAGCTACCGTTCTTGCACAGCATACGGAACTCCACACTGGCTGCGCCGGGCTTACCCTCGATGTAGGGCTGGAGCGCGGTAAACACGCCGGGCGCATCGTCGGGGTGGATGCGTTTGCTCCATTCGTCCGAGCTGGTGCCAAAGTCGGCGTCGGCATAGCCATACATTTGCTTGTAGCGCGGCGCGTAAAACGCCTCGCCGGTCTGCGTATTCCAGTCCCAAAGCCCATCGCCCGCGCCATCGATAGCAAATTTCCAGCG
>JBAXOZ010000279.1:0-2974 GCA_037132975.1 Comamonadaceae bacterium | reverse complement strand
GTGCTGGCGACTCAGGAATTTAACTTCAAGTTGGAGTGAGACGCGTGACCGTCAACCAGAGTTTCCCCAGACTGCTCGGCGACATCGGCGGAACCCATGCCCGCTGGGCCTGGCAGGAGAGCGTCGACTCAGCCCTTCAGGATGTTTCAGTGCAAGCCTGCCGCGCCAACCCCACCCTGCTCGACTCGGCAAGAACGTATCTGGCAGCCACCGGCCACGCTCAGCCGCACTCCGCTGGTATCGGCATTGCGACGGCAGTGACAGGCGATGTGGTGCACATGACCAACAACCCCTGGACGTTTTCCATCAAGGAGCTCAAACAATCGCTCGGCCTGAAGCACTGCCTGCTGCTCAATGACTTTACCGCGCTGGCCCTGAGTTTGCCCGGGCTTGCTGCGTCCGACCTGCGCTCTGTGGGCAGCGGCGTCGCAGTGGCTGGCGCTCCGATCGCGCTGATCGGCCCTGGCACCGGTCTGGGCGTTTCTGGCCTGCTGCGTTCAGCGAGCGGCGATTATTGCCCCCTGAGTGGCGAAGGCGGTCATGTGACACTGGCGGCCAGTGACGAGCGCGAGGCAGCGCTGTTGTCTGTGCTGCGTGGACGCTTCGGCCATGTCAGCGCCGAACGCCTGCTTAGCGGGCCGGGTCTGGTCGAACTGTACCGGGCCTCCTGTGAACTTCACGGGCGCACTGCACGCAACTTGACACCAGCCGAGGTAAGCGCAGCAGCCCTTGACGCCAGCGACCCGGATTGCATTGCCAGCGCACACCACTTCGCCGCCTTTCTTGGCACCACAGCGGGCAATCTGGCGCTGACGCTGGGCGCACTCGGCGGGCTCTATATCGGAGGTGGCGTGGTTCCGCGCCTGGGTGCCGTCTTTGACGAAGCATTGTTTCGCCAGCGCTTTGAAGACAAGGGACGCTATCAGGACTACTTGCGCGCCATCCCCTGCTGGATCATCACGGCCTCAGCACCTGCCCTGCTGGGTGCCTCGCGCGCGCTCGACCTGCTGGTGGCTGACTGAGCTAAGCTGCCTCCGTATGGAGTCCCCCATGTCATCCACACTTTTCGAGAACCCGAGGTTGCTGGCCGACGTCGGCGGTACCTATGCGCGCTTCACCCTCGAAACGGGGCCGGGCATTTTTGAGCATGCGGCGTCGCTGCGCTGTGCCGACTATGAGGACTTCCATGCCACGGTGCAGGCCTATCTTTCTGCCTTGCCAGCCAGCGCATCGACGGCTCGCATCAAGAATGCAGCGGTTGCCATCGCCACACCGGTCTCGGGCGACCAGGTTCGAATCACCAATTACCCGTGGCAGTTTTCCATCGAACAGATGCGCCAGCGTCTGCATCTGGACAATCTGCTGCTGGTCAACGACTTCACCGCACTGGCCATGGCGCTGCCAAGCTTGCTGCCCAGCCAGCGCCGCCAGGTGGGTGCCGGCGCAGCGCTGCCGCGCAGCGTGATCGGCTTGATCGGTGCCGGTAGCGGCCTGGGCGTATCGGGTTTGATTCCAGCCAACGATGGCTGGGTGGCACTCGGTACCGAAGGCGGGCACACCAGCTTTTCACCGCGCGACGCCCGCGAGCTGGCCATCCTTCAATACGCGTGGCGCCACTACAGCCACGTATCCTTTGAACGCCTGGTGTCGGGTCCGGGCATCGAACTGATTTACCGCGCGCTGTCAGAGCGCGACGGCCATCCTGAGCAGATCCTGAGTGCACCCGACATCACGCAGCGCGCGCTGGACGCCAGTGACCCGCTGTGCCTGGAAGTGATAGAAGTTTTTTGCGGCATGCTGGGCACGGCCGCAGCGAATCTGGCGGTGACCCAAGGCGCGTTTGGCGGCATCTATATCGGCGGCGGCATCGTACCAAGGCTGGGCAGTCACTTTGACCACTCCATTTTCCGGCAGCGCTTTGAGGACAAGGGTCGATTCGCCGACTATCTGAGGGGCATTCCGACCTTCGTCATTACGGCCGACAACGCGACGCTGCTGGGCGTGTCTGCCATTCTTGCGGCCCAGTTGCGCAGTCTGGATTCGGCGCAGGGCTCGGCCATTTTGAGCCAGATCGGCCGGGTGCGCGTCAATTTATCGCCAGCCGAGCAGCGCGTCGCCGACCATGTGCTGGCGCACCCCCGCTCCACCCTGAATGATCCGATCGCCCTGATCGCCCGCGCCGCCGAGGTCAGTCAGCCGACCGTCATCCGATTCTGCCGATCGCTGGGCTGCGAAGGTCTGTCCGACTTCAAATTGCGGCTCGCTTCCGGGCTGACCGGCACCATGCCGATCACCCACGCGCAAGTCACCGGCGAAGACAGCATGCTTGAGCTCGGCGTCAAGGTGCTGGGCAATACCGCCTCTGCCATCCTGCAGGTGCGCGATCATCTCAATCGCGAATCGATTGACAAGGCGATTCAATGGATTACCGCCGCGCAACGGGTCGAGTTCTATGCCGTGGGTCACTACAGCGTGGTGGCCGACGATGCGCAGTTCAAGTTCCTGCGCATGGGCGTTTCCTCGGTCGCCTATACCGCTCCGCGCTTGCAGATGATGGCGGCCAATCTGCTGCGCCCCGAAGTGGTGGCAGTCGTCATCAGCAGCAGTGGCCGTGTCAGCGAACTGCTGGACGTGGTTGAAATGGCCCATCAGCGCGGCGCCACCGTGATTGCCATCACCGCCAGCCAGTCACCGCTGGCGCGCAAGGCCGATCTGGCCTTGATCGTTGACCACGTGGAAGACGTGGCCACACAGGTGCCCATGATCAGCCGCATTCTGCATTTGCTGATGATAGACATCCTGGTGGTTGGCGTGAGCCTGCATCGCGGTGTCAAGAGTCTGCCTTCTCTGGGCACCGAAGCCAGCGCTGCGCTCGACGAATCGGGCTCCGCGCGCCCCACGACCAGCCTGAGCAGCCCAGGCGTCAGTGCCGCCGGAGCGCTGGCCCATCTGACCTCGCACAGCCTGTAGCGGC
>JBAXOZ010000278.1:0-3001 GCA_037132975.1 Comamonadaceae bacterium | reverse complement strand
ACCATTCAAATCGGCGTCGTCATGGGTTCCAGTTCGGACTGGGACAGCATGCAACACGCAGTCCACATTCTCCAACAGTTTGGGGTGGCGCACGAGGCACGCGTGCTTTCGGCGCACCGCATGCCCGATGAAATGTTTGCCTACGCCGAAGCGGCGCGGGAGCGCGGCCTCAGGGCCATCATTGCCGGTGCCGGCGGTGCGGCGCATCTGCCGGGCATGCTGGCAGCCAAGACCACGCTACCGGTGCTCGGTGTGCCGGTCCCGAGCAAGTATCTGTCAGGCGTGGATTCACTGCACAGCATTGTGCAAATGCCCAAGGGCGTGCCGGTGGCGACTTTTGCCATTGGCGCGGCAGGTGCCGCCAATGCGGCCCTGTTTGCTGTGGCCATGCTGGCCAATGAGGATGCCGCCTTGCGTGCCAAGCTTGATGCCTTTCGCGCCGAGCAGACCGAACATGCCCGTGGCATGACACTGCCGCCGGTGCTATGAGCCGACAAACGATCTTGCCTGGCACGGGTTCGGGCAGTGGGCAGCAAGCAACATTGGGCGTGATGGGCGGTGGTCAGCTCGGGCGCATGTTTGTGCAGGCGGCGCAGCGCATGGGCTACTTCACGGTGGTGCTGGATCCGGACGTGATCAGCCCGGCCGGACTGGTCAGCCACTACCACATCCGCTCCGACTACCTGGATCAAGACGGGCTGGCGCAACTGATGCAGCGCTGCGCTGCCATCACTACCGAATTTGAAAACGTACCCGCTGCCGCCCTCATGACGCTGGGCGCAGCGCGACCGGTGGCGCCTGGCGCCGAGGCGGTGGCGATTGCGCAGGACCGTGCGCGCGAGAAGGCGCATTTTGTGCGCTGCGGCGTGGCGTGCGCGCCCTACGCAGCGATTGAGACGGCAGCACAGCTGGAGGGCGTGGCAGACGACTTGCTGCCCGGTATCCTGAAGACTGCCAGGTTGGGCTACGACGGCAAGGGCCAGATTCGCGTGCGGACCCGAGCCGAACTGGCGGCCGCCTGGCAGCAACTGGCAGGCGTGCCTTGCGTGCTGGAAAAGATGCTCGCGCTCAAGGCTGAATGCTCGGTGATCGTGGCGCGCGGCTGGGATGGCGTGATGGTGAACCTGCCACTGCAGCTCAATCTGCACCGGGAAGGAATTCTGGCAGTAACTGAGGTTCATGAGGGGAATGTGCCACCAGCGCTTGCCGAAAAAGCGGTGGCAGCTACCAGAGCCATTGCGCAGGAACTGCAGTACGTGGGTGTCCTGTGTGTCGAGTTCTTTGTGCTGCAGGACGACAGTCTGATCGTCAATGAAATGGCGCCGCGCCCGCACAACAGCGGGCACTATTCGATGGATGCCTGCGACCTGTCGCAGTTTGATCTGCAGGTGCGAACGCTGGCCGGCTTGCCACTGGTACAACCGCGTCAGCACAGCCCGGCCCTCATGCTCAATCTGCTGGGCGACCTGTGGCGCGATGGCGCCACGCCGGCGTGGGACCAGGTGCTGGGCCTGCCGGGCGTGCATCTGCATCTGTACGGCAAGCTCAAGGCCAGCAAGGGCCGCAAGATGGGGCACCTGACCATCACCGGCGCCACCGTGCCGGAAGTTCGCGCGACCGCGCTGGGCGCCGCAGCGCTGCTTGGCATAGCGCCGTTCTGACCGCGCAGCTCGCCATGATTCTGGATGGCCAAGCGGAACAGTCGATCGCAGCGGGCGTGCGATGCATTCGCGCGGGTGAATTGCTTGGTCTGCCCACGGAGACGGTCTACGGTCTGGGCGCTGACGCTGACAACGCTGATGCGATCAGCCGGATCTTTACCGCCAAAGGGCGTCCGCCAGACCATCCGCTGATCGTGCACGTTCTGGATGCAGCCAGCGTTACCCACTTTGCTGCGACGGTGCCGGAATTTGCGGATCAACTGATCAAAAGTTTCTGGCCGGGGCCGTTGACCCTGATCTTGCCGCGCCGCCAGGGCGTGGCTACTGCGGCTGCGGGTGGCCAGGATTCCATTGGCCTGCGCAGCCCGTCGCATCCGGTGGCGCAAGCGCTGCTCAAAGCGTGCCGCCAGACCGATGGCAGCGCGGCGCAGCCGCTGGTCTGGGGTATCGCAGCGCCGAGCGCCAACCAGTTTGGGCGCGTCAGTCCGACCACGGCGCAACATGTCCAGAGCGAGTTTGGCAATGATTTGCTGATTCTTGATGGTGGTCCCTGCGTTGTTGGCATCGAGTCCACCATCATCGACTGCACCCGCAGCGTGCCGGTGTTGCTGCGCCCGGGCGCGGTCACGCGCGAGCAGGCGCAGGCCGTGTGTGGCCAGAAGGTGTTCCTGAGCGATGAGTGGATTCCCGCCGAGGCAGCAGCGCCACGCGCCTCCGGCACGCTGGCGTCGCACTACGCGCCGCACGCCAAAGTGCGCCTGATGGATGCAAGGGAAATGCAGATGGCGATCGACTTGCTGGGTCAGGGCTTGCAGAGTGTCAGCGGGACCGCGCCCACTATTGCCGTCTATTCACGTTCCCGTCTGAAGATCATCTCAAAGCAGTTGCTGAGCCGGCGCATGCCGCAGGGCGCTGCGCAGACCGCGCAGCAACTGTTTGCCGTGCTGCGCGAATTTGACCAGCAGGGCGTCAAGCTGATCTGGATTGAGACACCACCGATGGGCCCGGAGTGGGACGCCGTGCGGGATCGATTGCAACGAGCTGCCGCTTGACTGGTGGCGCATTCAGCTTCGCGGCTGTCCCCCGTCCTTCGGACTCCTCCTTGATGCCGCTGCGCTGAACGCCCCGCCAGTCAGGTCTTTGAAAATTATTGTTTCTTCGGTGGCGCGAAGGCGGCCATGTAGTCCGATACCGCTTCCAGGTCGCCGGTGCTGTAGGGCTTGATGACCTTCACCATGTCGGGATTGGCGTTGCGCCGGTCACCGTCGCGGATCAACTGGGCTTCGCGCAGCAGGTAGCGATAGTGTTGGGCTGCCACCATCGGGAAGAATTTGCTCTCA
>JBAXOZ010000277.1:0-3008 GCA_037132975.1 Comamonadaceae bacterium | reverse complement strand
GCGATCACGCCGACCTGGGCTCGGGTTTTCAAATCCGATGGCACCACGGTGGTGATGGACGTGTCTGCTGGCGCTTCTGGTTGCAACTTGACCATTGGCCCGTTCACTGCGGGTACTGTGGTTTCGGCCACCAGCTTCACGCACGACGTTCGCAACAGCACATCCGACTACTAAGCCGCGCAGGGTTGTGAACCATGCGCCTGAACTCGTCCGCGCTTAACTCGGCGGCCCTTGATGGGTCGTCTGGGATAACCATCGAGTGTTCAGGCGCGTCTTCTCAGGCCCAAGGCGCTTCTGTTGCGCTGGTCCGCGCCGTATCCTGCGCCAGCGCGTCCTCCCAAGCGCAGTCTTCCGCTGCAGCGATCGAACGCTACCAGTATTTCTCTGACGCTGACAGCATTGTCCAGACCGCCGCTGGTGCGTTGACGCGCACGGTCAACTGCGACTCTGCGACAAGCCAGAGCCAGCAAGCCAGTGCAAATGCAGACCGTGCGGTTAATGCGGCGTCGGCGTCTGGTCAGGCTCAATCATTTGCCGCCACTGTCCGGTTTGAAGTAACGATAGTCTCGTCCCAAGGGCAGTGCTTCGCTGCTGAAATGGAGCGCACGGCTCCGGCTGCTGTAGCGGCAGAACAGGCCCAAGGAGCGCAATCGGCAGCAGAGCGCAGCATTACTCTTGCCGGGGAAGGTTCGCAATCCCAGAGCCTGTCTGGTGACACTGGGAGGGATGTTTCTTGCGCCTCGCAATCCAGTCAGTCGCAATCCACTTCGGCTGATTTTGGCCGGGAGGTTTTGTTCGATAGCGCGACATCGCAGTTGCAGACTGCCTCGATTGCAGCATCGCGGCTGCTTGAGTCCACCAACGAATCTTCTCAGGCCGGGTCTATTGACGCCGCTGCTTCCCGTGAGTTGTTCTTTGCTCTGGATGGCAGCACGGCACAGACCGCAACTTCTGCACTGGCGCGTGATATTTACTGCGATCTGGCGTCGGAACAGGCGCAATCCACATCGGCAGCGGCGGTACGCGATCTGGCGTTCGGATCGGCCTCGGAACAGACCCAATCTGTCACTGGCGAAACCGAGCGCGATCTGTCCTCAAGTGCCGAGTCGGCCCAAGTTCAAGCGCAATATGCTGATGCAGTTCGCACCCGGTACTTCACGGCTGAACCCGGTCAGGCCCAATCGTCCGATGGCACAACCGGGCGCGATCTGGTCGGGTCTGTGGACGCTTCTCAGGCTCAGTCGGCCAGCGCAGAAGCCCAGCGTGATGTCAGCAGTGAGTCGGCCAGCGAACAGGCGCAGTCGTTTGACGCGGCGATGCAACGCTCGGTCTATGTGGAAGGCTCGGACAGCATCGTCCAGTCTGTCGTTGGCGCGATGGAGCGGCTGGTCGAGGGATCGTTTGCCACCGCGCAAGCCCAGTTTGTTGATGGAGCAACGGTTCGCACGGTTTCTTGCAATTGCGCTTCGGCGCAGAGCCAAGGTTCACAGATCGCTCTGGTACGCACGGTCGACTTCGATCAGGCGTCTGGTCAGTCGCAGGAAAGCGCAATCGCCGCGATCAGGACGCAGTACTGGACGAACGAATCCGCACAGGCCCAAGGGTCCAATGGTGCGGCCCTGCGCGATGTGTACACGGTCAGCGCATCTTCGCAAGTCAACGCGACGGATGGTGCGACACGGCGCGATCTGTCGGGCTGGAGCATCACGTTCCAGTCGCAGTCTGTTCAGGCCGCTACCCGGCGCGATCTGTACTTCACCAGCGAGGACGGCATCACGCAGTCTCTGTCCGGTGAAATGCGCCGGGATGTGTACTCGGCCCATGCGTCCGCGCAAGGCCAGTCGGCCAGTGGCGCAACAGTCAACACTGTGTACGGACAGTCACAGAGCGCACAGGCCGAGAGCTTTGAGGCTGCCTTCATGCGGGACGTTTACGCCTTCGCAGAACTAGCGCAAGCGCAGGGCGCAGCAGCCGCAGCCAACCGGTATCGGTTCTTCGATGGTTCCAGCGAACAGGCGCAAGCAGACGCGATTGAAACGTGGATGGGCTCAGGTGATCCATCCGTCTTCATTGCCTATGTGGCGGTGCAACCAAACAAGGCTGTTGTGCCGACTCAAATCCATGAGGCGACGCTATGACCATTCTTGCCAAGTTTGAAAAGCAACCTGCTGACGTGCAGGACTTTGACATTGACTTTTCTGAGTGGCTGATCGGTATGGACGATACAGCGCCTGGACCAGATGGTTTGTCTGTTGAAGCAGAAGTCGGGATCGCCATTTTGGCATCGGTCTTGCACAACGGAGTTGCAAAAGTCTGGACCTCCGGCGGCACTGACGGCAGAACCTACAAGATCAGCGCCACCGTGACCACCTTGGGCAACAGAACCAAACAGGCTGAAATCAAAGTCAAGGTGAAGGAATACTGATGGCTACGCAACTGTTTGCCAACAACGCCAGTTCAAGCCTTGCATCTGGCATCACCAATGTTTCCACTTCGCTGACTCTGGCAACGGGGCAGGGTGCGCTGTTTCCCAGCCCAACTGGCGGCGATTGGTTCCTGCTGACACTCACGCAAGCAACGGGTATTGAAAGCTCATGGGAAATCGTCAAGGTCACAGCTAGAACCACAGACACGCTGACCATCGTCCGCGCACAGGAAAGCACATCGGCCGCTGCATGGAGCGCCGGGGCCAAGGCAGAGGCACGGCTGACCGCAGGGAGCTTGATACCCGCAGTGGCAGGGGGCCAGAACGGCTTGCTGTTTGGATCGGACAAGGCCAAGCTCGACGCATTGAGCGGCACCAACAGTGGCGACAACGCCGTCAATAGTCTTTACTCTGGCCTGGTGAGCAACGCCACCCACACGGGTGATGTGTCCGGGGCCACCATACTGACTCTGGCCGCAATCATCACAGCGGCTGGCCCGATAGGCAGCGCCTCGGCTGTGCCGGTCATCACCTTCGATGCCAAAGGCCGACTCACGGCTGTCAGCAGTGCCACCATCACCCC
>JBAXOZ010000276.1:0-3013 GCA_037132975.1 Comamonadaceae bacterium | reverse complement strand
TCAAACTCAGTCTGAAGAGGCGGATGAAACGCTCGTTGATCATGTCGATCGACGCAACATTCACCCCCAGGTTGCTGTTTTCGGTGGCCAGGTCATGCTTCTTGACCCGCGCAGCCGTATTGAAACCCGTGTCCACCGCGATCGACCCGTCGTTGACGCCCTCGGTAAGCGCCGACATCTCTTCGGGACTGAGCAGATTGTTGGCCATTGCAGTCAGATCTCGTGTTGCAGGCTGTCTTACTGGACGATGAACGAGGTGAAGTGGACCTCTTCAATGCCACCAAAGTCCTCGTATTTCTCAATCAAGCCGTTCATCGCGTCACGAATGCGCACCGCCAGATCCTTGCGGAATTCCGGTTTGGCAAGATCGGCCTCGGTGGTCAAGCGCATCACATCCATGACCACGGAGCGGATTGCAAACTCGTGTTTCTTGACGTTGTTGATCACGCGCTCGTCATAGCGCGTCATGATGGCAAGCTGCACCGACATCACCTTGCGCGAGCCCGATACATTGACCAGGAATTCGCGCTCAAGCTGGTGGTAGGTGTATTCAAAGCGTGCAAGCTCGGGCGACTTGGACTTCATCTTGCCGCCAGGGCCGTCCTTGCTGGCCTTCTTGGGGGCACCATGGGCATCGGCTGCGGGTGCGCCATGGGCATCGGCTGCGGGGGCACCGTGGGCATCGGCTTTGGGTGCGCCATGGGCATCGGCTGCAGGTGCACCGTGGGCATCGGCCGCAGGCGCTCCATGGTCGCCACCGCCACCACCCGCTTCGGCATCGAGCATTTCATCGGCTGTCGGCGGCGGCTTGTGCGAGAACTGTCCTGTCGCAAACAGCGTCCCCACCACAGCACCTACCACCAGGAGCAGCACGACCACCACGGCGACGATGATCATCACAATGGGTTTCTTGCTCTTTGGTTTTTCTTCCGGGTTTGGAGTTTCTTCAGCCATGTAACACCTCGTCTTTACGAATCAAATCAATGCACACCCATCACGATCAAGCCAGGACATCAAGCCCATCGGATGTCGTCGAGGTACTCCTCAAGGGATTCACACCGGGTAGAGCTTCAGCTTCGTCGCTTCGGACGGCACCTGACGATCCTTTGAACGATCTGCCGGGTGTCGGATTTCCGTCACGGTTGCTGGCCTGATCCCCGCCCACCCACACGTTAGCAACAGCCATGCCAGACTGGGCGAGCGCATCCTTCAGTCTGCCGGAGCCTTGCAAAATGAGGTCGCGCGTCATGCTGTTATCCGAGGCAAACGACGCATCCAGTGCGCCCGAGTGCATCGCCAAGGCGACATCAATGCGTCCCAGACTCTCGGGCTTCAGACGCAGCTGCAGCTTCCACTCGCCGCGCTCGATTTGCGACAGCAGGCGCTCGCCCAAGGCCTGCCCGACCCGATCGGCCAACTGCTGGTATTGCGCGCTGCGTTGGCTCGCCAGAGCGCTTTCCGACAGGGGATCGGCCGCTGAATTTGCAGCGGAATTGACCGCTGCAGACTTGGCCGCATCGGCAGGCGCTGGATTTAGCGCCGCTGCGCCCACATTGGCGTCTGCCAGAGGCAGCGCCGAGCTACTCTCCAGGCTCTCCAACAGGGTCGAAGGCACCTCAAGACTCAGTGTTTCCCAGGATTTATCCAGGGCCGCCTGGGCCATGCCTGCGCTGGTGGCGGCAGTCGAAATCGCGGACCAGCGCGCCTTTTGGGAACTGCCCGACATCAGCGCCAGGCGGCGCGTGATGTCCTGGCTTTGGACGTCCAGCCGTACCCGCATGGCGACTTGGGGAACATCCTCGACCGTCTTGGGAACCAGCTCCGCGGCTGCCACGTTGGCGGGCTTGAGCGATGGTTGCGCCCCGGCACCGACTTGCAAGGAAACCAGCGACGCAACCATTGGGTCGACCGGCTTGGCCAATGGAATCGGTGCCAGCGGCATCGGGGTTTGCGGGGTTTGCGGGATTTGCGCGGCTTGCCCGCCTGGTGCCGGGCTGTGCGCCAAAACATCTGCTGCGCGCACGGCTACGGGCGTAATCGGTATCTCTCCAGTCGGCTTGGCCGCCACCTGAAACGCTGCTGGCTGGGGCAGCGCAGCCGCCACCCCACCGAGCGAGCCCACAAGGCTTAATGCAGCTCCCAATGATTCCTGTGCCGCACTTTGTTCGCGATCACCCACCCCGTAAGTGCGATGGCTGTCTGGTTGTCGCGGCATCTCTGGCAAGCCCACAGCCAGTGCAACATCCTGCGCCAGTTCGCTGGCAGCTTGTGGCAGTACGCCTGCGTTTGCCACCGAGTCGGGTCGCAGAAAGATTCCCTGCACGTTGGCGCTCATGGTTGACGCAGCGCCTTGGGTGTCGGGCGCCACGCCCAGCGCATTTGCGAGCGCCGACGCGCTATCGATCGCCACCTGGGGCGGATTTTGTCCGGCCAGAGCGCTCGTAGCAGGGGCAGCGTCTGCGGCCGCATTGCCAAATAGTGTTCGGACCGCTTCTTCGTCCAAGCCCTGGGCGCGCGCAAACGACGCCAGGCTATTGAGGTCAGGCAGGGGCGCGGCGGCGGTGATGAGGTTCATCTTCGGCCCGAGCGAAACCAGTTGCAAATCGACTTGCCCTGACGCCGGAGCGGCAAAGTCTTGCCGCACCTGCCCGATCATCTGGCCATTGAACAGGTCCGCAAACCCGGTCTTGGCAGGTGGCACGGTTGCTGCTGGATTGCCTTGCCCCAGCGAATCCCACGACGAAGTGGACTGATTGGCGATGGTAAAAAATTGGTTTGCATCCACAGCTGTTTGACCTTGAAGGAAGCGCCATCGTGGCGGAGGCCCAACACCATGCAAGAAGCGTGACGGGCCAGGATTTGCCGCTGTGCCACGGCCCGGTTGGACGCCATGACCGCTGTCAAAAATGGATGGCATGGACTTTGCGTTAAAGCCCCGCAGTTTTGCATCCACCCTGTTATCGAGCCCTCAAGCCCGCTTAAACGACCCATGACCGCACTGGCCCTGTCATCT
>JBAXOZ010000275.1:0-3018 GCA_037132975.1 Comamonadaceae bacterium | reverse complement strand
AGCACCTTCATCATTGGCGGCTTCGTCATTTTGTGGGCCGAACGCCGCCAGCAAAAGAACCCGACGCTGGCGCGTATCCAGGAAGTGGAGCAGATGACACCACTCGATGCCCTCAAGGTGGGGCTGGCGCAGTGTCTGGCCATGGTTCCGGGAACCAGCCGCAGCGGCGCCACCATCATTGGTGGAATGTTGCTGGGGCTGTCGCGCAAGGCGGCGACAGATTTCTCTTTCTATCTGGCCATTCCGACGCTGATCGGTGCCGGCGTCTACAGCCTGTACAAGGAGCGCGCCTTGCTTTCAGTGGCAGATGTGCCGCTGTTTGCTGTCGGGCTGGTGGTGTCGTTCCTGAGTGCCTGGCTTTGCATTCGCTGGCTGCTGCGCTACATTGCGACGCACAGCTTTGCCGGCTTTGCTTATTACCGCATCGCCTTTGGCGTCGTCGTTCTGGCGACGGCCTGGACCGGCAGCGTTACGTGGGCTGCCTAGCTGTTTTGTCATTGCGGACTTGATCCGCAATCCATGGATCCCGGATCAGGTCCGGGATGACAGTCAAGCAGGTCCGGGATGACGCAGCGGATGAGCAGGTCGGCTCATGACCTACATGGTCAGCAGCGCCGCCTCCATGGCGGCGGCCGTGGCCAGTGGCTTTTCCATCGGGAACAGGTGGCTGCCTTCGAGCAACATGAGGCGGCCCTTGGTAATGCGCTCGGTCATGGCCATGCCGGCCTGCTTCATTTCGGCGGAGTGGGTGCCACCAATGAAGGCGACCGGGCACTTGAGCGGATGGCGCTTGAGAAGCTGGTCGAGGTTGTCCGGCAGCGTGTTGTAGATCGCGGTCTCGACCGCGCGGTCAAAGCTCAGCACGCGCTTTTTCTCCGTGCCACGACCCTCGTCGTGCGTGCCGTGGGCGATGTAGTCCTGCAGCACCTGCGGCTCCCAGCGGGCAAAGGCCTTCTTGTGACGAAAGTGTTCCAGAGCGGCAGCCTGGCTGGGCCAGTGGTTGCGGCGCCGGCTGCTGGTCGCGCCGGGCGAGAGGGAACCCACCAGTTGTGCGCTCTTCATGACGCCCAGTGTGGTGGCGCGCCAGCCGCCCAGAATGGGGGAGTCGATCAGCAGCACGCCACGCGCCAGTTCAGGCGCCAGCGCCGCGACCATCAGGCTGACCAGACCGCCGAAGGAATGACCCGCCAGAAAGACCGGCTGGCCCACGCGGGTGACCTCGGCTTGCACAAAGTCACGCAGTTGCTGTACCAGATGCGGCCAGTTGTTGGTGACGGGGTACTGCGGGTCGTGACCGAACTTTTCGATGGCGCGCACCGCGAAGCCGCGCGCCTTCAGGCTCTTGAACAGGACGCCGTAGGTGCTGGCCGGGAAGCTGTTGGCGTGGGAGAAAATGATCATCAGCGTGCGTCACCGTCATTGCGAGGAGCGCAGCGACGCGGCAATCCATGGATCGCCACGGCCTTCGGCCTCGCGATGACGCAACAAAAAGGCGGCATCAGGCAAGGTCTCATATCAACTTTTCTTCCGGCGTGCTGATCTTCTTCAGCGGCTGGCTGCGCCCGGCTTGCGCCATCAGCGGCACTGCCGTCTGTTCGCCGTTCCACATCGGGTCTTCGATGCTGTCAAACACTTCGCGCAGCTTCTGCCCCCAACTGCCGTGCAGCATGCGAAAGTACGGGTTGTTCTCGTCGATGCAGACGACCTTGTCGGTCTGGAATTCGTTGGCCTGGTAGATCACCATGTCCAGTGGCAAACCGACCGACAGATTCGACTTGAGCGTCGAATCCATCGACACCAGGGCGCACTTGGCGGCCTCGTCCAGCGGTGTCGTCGGTGTGATGACGCGGTCCAGCACGGGCTTGCCGTACTTGGATTCGCCGACCTGAAAGTAGGGCGTTTCTGGCGTGGCTTCAATGAAGTTGCCGGCCGAATAGACCTGGAACAAGCGCATGCCCTCACCATGGATCTGGCCGCCAAAGATGAGCGACACATTGAATTCAACGCCCGCCTGTTTGAGCGAAGCCGCGTCACGTTCATAGACGTGACGAATGGCGGAACCGAGCACGCGCGCTGCATCGAACATGCTTTTGGCGTTCCAGATCGTGATCGGGTCGCTGTCTTCGTGCTCCTTGAGCTGCTCGACCTGCAGGATCTCGCGCACCGACTGCGAAATGCTCAGGTTGCCGGCTGACAGCAGCACCATGAAACGGTCGCCCGGCTTCTCGTAAACAATCATCTTGCGGAAAGTGCTGATCTGGTCCAGCCCGGCATTGGTACGCGAGTCGGACAGGAAAACCAGTCCGGCATTGAGTTTGATGGCGACGCAGTAGGTCATGGGAAGCGCTGAAGTAAAGGCAACAGTGTAGAACGCTCCAGAAATCGAAAGTGATAATAGGCGCCCATGCACGAAATCCGACGCCCCAGCAGGTTCGACCGATCCAGGCCGGTCGGGCGCGTTTTGCAGTGGATCACAGACATCTTTCTTGATGAGGGTACGGCAACGCTGCCCCTGCGAATCATTCGATCCGGCGCCGTATGCATCGTCTATTACTGGCTGTTCAAGGATTTGTTTGGACCCGCCGTGTGGATTTTTCTGGCGGCCTTGGCTGGCCAGTTGTTCAAGCGTATCGTCGTTGATCTGCTGGCAGAAATGGGTTGGCAAATGCGCCGCGCCACACTTGAGCCTCTGAGTGGCAAACACTATCAATTTCAAAACTTCCAGTTTCATGTGATCGAGGACGACGATCACTGTCGCTGGATCCCTACCGACAAGGTGCGCCAGGTTGTCGGGCAGTTGGCCAGCGATGAGGCCTTGGCGAAACTATTTCCTTCAGGTCACCAGCGCCTGGGCGACGAGCAAAAAGGCCATCTGCGCGACGATGCGCTGGTGGCACATCTGGCGGGCGCACACAGTTCACAGGCCATCAAGTTCAAGAACTGGATCGAGCGCAATGTCGCCTTTCCGGCGCGCAGGATTCGCGAGCGCAAGGGCGTCGTGATCCGGGCCGCGACGGC
>JBAXOZ010000274.1:0-3030 GCA_037132975.1 Comamonadaceae bacterium | reverse complement strand
CAGATTGACCTGATCTCGATGAACGGGATCAGCATGGCGGCGATTGCGGCGCTGGACAGAAAGGTTCAACGCCTGGGCAAGCAACTCCGACAAACCAAAGCCGACAGGCAGGCAGCATGAGCTCGAGCATGCTCTCCTTGCTCGCCGGTCTGGGCAACGGCTACCTCAAGGGCACCCGCCAACGCCTGGAAGATGAACGCCAGGCCAAGTTCGATGACCAGAACAGCCAACTCTTTGATGCCCGCATGGCCGACATCAATCGCGCCAACACCGATCGCCAAGCCCTGGCCGACGCTGCCAAACCAGCAAGCGCCAACGAAAGCGCCGTAACACTCAACACCGGCGACGGCGCACGGGTCTACCAAATGCCCCAAGGCGTTGATGCAGCGGATGTGGCTGCCTCGGATGCAAGACAGTTCACGCGCAACCTGAGTCAGGCGCCAGCACCGGCACCGGCAACAGCAGAGCCGGCGAGCATGGTGCAAACGGTTCAGCGCCCCGAGATCGGTCAGACCTTTGCCGTCAACTCCGTGGCCTATCCCGACAAGGTATCGATGCAAAAGGCGCAGACGCAGTACGACGCACCCGACGCCCGTAACGCCAGAATTGCAGCCGCCTACGCTGCCACCGCTCGGCCGATGGAAGCCATCCAGATGCAAACCGCCGTGCGCCAGGGCAAGGCCGCTGACATTGAGCTCAAAGCCGCCCAGACCCAAGAAGCCAGGGATGCCTTTAACACCACTGCCATGGACGCTTTGCGCAATCTGGGCACCTTCCAGGGAGCTGCCAAGCTGATGACCGATACCGGTGCCTTTGGACTGGCCGGTGTCAAGTTTGAAGCCGAACCATCTGCCGACGGCAAGACCATGTCGTTTTACAGGACCGGGCCCGATGGCAAACGCAGCCTGTTCAACTCAGTCAGCAACGACCGTGATGGTGAGCTCAAAGTCATCCAGTCCCTGCTCAAAGTTCCGGCCGACAAACTGGTGGACTGGCACCTGGATGCGCAAAAGCGCGCCATAGATGCCCAACACTGGGACAAGACCTTCAAACAGTCCCAAGACCAGTTCACCATCAACAAGGGCTTGCAGCAGCAGCAAATTGCTCTTTCTGCCGGACACCTCCAACTTGCCCAGGCCGACGACCTGCGCAAGCAGACCTTGTTTGACAACGAAGCCAAAGTGCCCGAAGCGGTAAAGCGCTCCTATGCCTCACTGGAGAGTGCAGCCAAGAGCATGGACGCTGCGATCTACAAAGCCCAGGCCGATGGCATGTTCAGGGCGGACGACCCTGGTGCGCAAAAGCTGATGGCAGACCGCGCAGCCGTCTCCCTCAAGATGGCCAACCTGCTCAAGCCCTACATGCCCGAGGACACACCGGCTGCAACACCGGACCCATTGGGACTGAACCCAGGCGACAAACCCAAGGTGGCCGCACCCAGTGCACCAAGTGCGAGCATGCAGTCGACGCTCCAAGCTGCTGCGGTGGCACCAACAACCGCACAGCCAGGATCAACCACCAGCCCGAACCAACCCCCGCCAGACCCCTGGGCGGGTCGAAGCTTTGCCCAAAGGCAGGCCGACCTTCTGAGCCGGATTCAGGCTGCTGAGCGGGACCCGGAACTGGTGAGCCTGGAGCAGCGGCGCATTGCCGCCGTGAAGGCGGGCAAGGCCCCTCAGGCCAATGCCTTGATCAACGAATTCAAGCAACTGCGCGCCCAACGCTATGGCTACTGAGAGCGCTCGGCCATGAACCTCAACGATGCGCGCCAACGGATACCTGAACTCGCAGGATTGAACGATGCCTCGGCCATCGATGTGATCCACCAGGTCTATTACCCCGGCATGGACAAGATGGAACTCTCCAGACGGCTGGGGTACGAGCCGCCGCCAGCACCGACCGAATCTGCAGGCGTCTTACGCACCCTGGGCGACCTGGGTATCAAGGGCGCACAAGGTGTGGTCGATCTGGGAGCCTCGGCAGTGGGCATGGGCAACATGCTCTCTGGTGGCCTGGTGGGACAGGGGATGGATGCCATCGGCTACGACCCCAAAGGCACCCATGCAGCCATGGGTGAGTACCTCAGTTCGGCGCAGAAGGCAGCCGACCAGCGGGTGCAAGACGCCCAGGGCTTCTGGGGCACGCTGGCACGAGCCGCAACTGAGCCCCGCTTCATCGCCGGGTCGGTGGCGCAGTCCCTTGCCGGCATGTTGGGAATTGGTGCCATGCAAAGTGCCGCAGCGGGTGCCATTGCCGCACGTGCCGCGCTGGCAACCGCAGAAGGCGCTGCTGCTGCTGCCGGTAAGACGGGAGCCTCTGCCATGCAGGCGGCACTGGCAACACCTGCCGGACAGCGTGCGGCCCAGAGCGCAGTGGATGCAGCAGGCACCAAACTGATGGCCATTGGTGCGGCCAGTGAAGGCGCGCAGAGCATGGGCAGCATTGCCCAGGATGCGCAGCAATCGGGTCGGACCTGGTCGCAATACGCCCCCGGCGCTTTGGCAGCAGGTGTTGGCACCGGCGCAATCGCCGTGGGTGCTGGCAAGCTGATGGGCGACGCGGGGACCGAGATGTTTACCGGTGCACGCACCCAACTCGGCAATTCACTGCCGATGCGCATGGCCAAATCAGGTTTGAGCGAAGGTGTCCTCGAAGAAATGCCGCAGTCAGCCCAGGAACGCTACTTTGGCAACCTGGCGATGGGCCAGACCGACCCGATGAAGGGTGTTGGCGAAGACGCAGCAACGGGCTTGCTCAGCGGTGCTGCCATGGGGGTTGGCATGGGTGGCATGCATGGACACCCAGCCCATGCACCGATCTCTGTAACCACAGTACCGGCTCCACCCACCACCGCCACGCAACCCGAAGGTCCGATGGCACGTGCGGTCAGGGCAGGGCAACGGGTGGCGTCAGTCGCTGCCATGGTGAGAGCAACCGCGCAACAAGCCGAACTGGCACGCCAGGCCGATGAACAGGCACGCTTTGATGCCCTGGTGGCCGAGAACCAGGCAGCTGTGCAACCTACCCCAG
>JBAXOZ010000273.1:0-3045 GCA_037132975.1 Comamonadaceae bacterium | reverse complement strand
CATCAACGGCACGCTGTATTGCAACGATGGCGATTGGGTTGAAAGCCGCACTGCGTTGGTCGAGCACCTGGACGGAAGCCTGGCCTTGCTGCACTGGCCAGCACTTCAAGGTAAGGGTGCAGCCGCGGTTCCCATGGCGGTGGCTGTCACCCCGAACGTCCAGATTGTCATCCCGGACTTGATCCGGGATCCAGTGCACGCCACCACTGGATTGCGGGTCAAGCCCGCAATGACAAAGAGCGGCATGCAATGACAATGCCGAGCCAGCCCTGATTGGGTTTGTCACAAGGCTGTCATTTAACTATTCAATAATTGGTCACATATTTGAAATAATTGGGCGCAAGACCGTATGTCTTCTTTCTCTCGTCAGCCGAAATTGACTGCAGCTTCGTCTGATGTGGCGTTGCTGGACCGCGATCAGAGCATTCTGGCGTTCAATGAGCGCGTCTTCGACTGGGCGCACCGCAGGGACGTACCCTTGCTGGAGCGGCTGCGCTACCTGTGCATCGTGTCTTCCAATCTGGACGAGTTCTTTGAAGTCCGGGCAGAGCCTCATCTGGTGGCTTGCCAGCGCAAGGACGACAAAGGCCTGTTCTCGGTCGCTTCATTCAATCGCCTGTCGCAAACCGCACATGCCTTGGTCATGCGCCAATACGCCTTGTACAACGACGAGTTGATGCCGGCACTGGAAGCACAGGGCATCAAGATAGTCTCGCATGGTGAGCGCAACGCGGCCCAGCGGCGCTGGGTCAAACAGTATTTCGAGCGCGAAGTCAAACCCCTGCTGCTGCCAGTAGGTCTCGACCCGTCGCATCCCTTTCCTGAAGTAGCCAACAAGTCGCTCAATTTCATCGTCCGTCTGGGCGGACGCGACGCCTTCGGGCGCGAAAACGATATTGCGATCGTCAAGGTGCCTCGGGTCTTGCCTCGCATGATTCGCATGCCGGACAAAGTCTCCGGGCATCGCAACTACTTTGTATCGCTTTCGAGCGTGATTCGCGGCAACCTGGCAGAGTTGTTTCCAGGTCGCGATGTCGGGCAATTTTCACAATTTCGCGTGACGCGTCACTCCGATCTGGCGGTCGATGAGGAAGACGTCAAGAACCTTCGCACTGCCTTGCGCCATGGTCTGCAACATCGTCACTACGGTCAGGCCGTGCGGCTTGAAGTGTCGGCCGGTTGTTCGATTTATCTTTCGGATTTTCTGCTCAAGCAGTTCGAACTGCCTGAAGGTGCCTTGTACCGCGTGCCGGGCCCCGTCAATCTGGTGCGCTTGACGCAACTGATCGACCTGGTGGATGCGCCCAAGCTCTGCTTTCCCACCTACCAGTCGTGTTACCCGACACAGCTGTCCCCCGGCGTATCGTTCTTTGAAAAACTCAAAACGGGCGATGTCGTGCTGCATCAGCCGTTCGAGAGTTTTGACGCCGTGCTGGGCTTTCTGCGCGAAGCGGTGAACGACCCGCAGGTGCTCGCCATCAAGCAGACCATTTACCGTACCGGCAGTGATTCTGAACTGATGGACTTGTTGCGTGAGGCAGTCCGGCGTGGCAAGGAGGTGACGGTGGTCGTAGAGTTGAAAGCCCGCTTTGACGAAGAGGCCAACATCAACTGGTCCGAAATGCTGGAGTCGATTGGCGCGCAGGTCCTGTACGGTGTGGTGGGCCTCAAGACGCACGCCAAGATGATGCTCATCACGCGCCGCGAGGGCAAGCAACTCAAACGCTACGCGCATCTGTCCACCGGCAATTACAACCCGAGAACTGCCCGTCTGTACACAGACTGGAGTCACCTCACCGCTGATCCGCTGTTGACGGCGGATGTCGAAAATATCTTTGTCCACCTGGCCAGTCACAGCCGATTGCCCAAGTTGAACCGGGTACTGCTGGCACCTTTTTACCTGCACTCCAAGCTGGTCGAGAAAATCAACGATCTGGCGCAGTTGGCGGCAGGCGGAGGCGAGGCCAGAATCGTCGCCAAGATGAACGCCTTGACCGACGAAAAGATCATCCACGCCTTGATCCGGGCCGGACAGATGGGCGTCAAGATTGACCTGATCGTGCGTGGTGCCTGCATGCTGCCCGCACAACTGCCGGGTCTGACAGACAACATTCATGTGCGCTCCGTCATCGGGCGTTTCCTGGAGCATTCGCGCGTCTTCTACTTCCGTCGCAATGGAGTGGAAGAACTCTATCTTTCCAGCGCAGACTGGATGAACCGCAACATGATGCGCCGGGTTGAACTGGCTTGGCCAGTGACCGACCCGGTGCTGCGTCAGCGCATCATCGACGAAGATCTGGTGGCTTATCTGCATGACGGAGTTGATGCCTGGGATTTGCTGGCCGATGGCAGTTACGCCCGGGTTAGGCCGCTCGCACGGCGTGTCGCACATGGCGCGCAAGCCGCTCTGATGGAGCGGTACAACGGACCCGACGACGCGGGGCGTGACTGACATGGATCTGGTCTTGTGGCGCCACGCAGAAGCACAGGATTGGGTTGAAGGCTGTGACGACATGGCGCGCACGCTTACCTCGCGTGGCGAAAAGCAGGCGGCGCGTATGGCCAAGTGGCTGGACCGGCAAGTACCCGACACGACACGAATTCTGGTGAGCCCGGCGCGGCGCAGCGAGCAGACGGCGATGGCGCTGGGCCGCAAATACAAAATCAAGGCGGAACTCGCACCTGGCTGCAGTGTGGCACAGTTGCTCGAACTCGTGCAATGGCCCAACGCCAAAGGTACGGTCCTGGTGATCGGACATCAACCAACGCTGGGACAGGCGATCTCCCAACTGATCGGTTTGAATGTCAACGAATGCGCAGTGAAGAAGGGCGCCGTCTGGTGGCTGCGCAACCGTGAGCGTGCAGAGCACGCCCAAACGGTTGTGGTGACTGTGCAGTCACCCGAGGTGCTTTAGGCGTAACTGACGGTTCCTGCAGACGTTACGCTGATGGTTTTGCCAACGGCGGCGGTGTAGGTGGCAGATTTGACGGTGCTCACAAACACATATTCACCTTTGACAGCGTCGCTCGTGACAGTCATCAGCA
>JBAXOZ010000272.1:0-3068 GCA_037132975.1 Comamonadaceae bacterium | reverse complement strand
ACGCGTGGTGTATCGGGCATCAATCCCTTCGCGCTGCGGCCCGGTCTGACGAATCACAAGCTGTTTGCGCGTGACCGCAATGTCTGCGCCTATTGCGGCGAGCACTTTGGCGAGGAAGTTTTGACGCGCGAACACATCATCCCCTTTGCCCAGAATGGGCTGGACAGCTGGATGAATGTGGTGACGGCCTGCCGACCCTGCAACCATCGCAAGAGTCACCGCACACCGGAGCAAGCCGGCATGCCGCTGCTGTACACGCCTTACGTGCCAAGTTTGTGGGAGGACTTCATCCTGCGCAACCGCCGCATTCTGGCCGACCAGATGGAGTTTCTGATGGCGCATGTACCGAAGTCGTCACGACTTCTGGTCTGAGCGCTGGCGAGGGATAATTCGTTTCATGCAAAAAGCTAACTATCAAATAGGAACTGCCTCAGGGCACTTGAGCCGATGGCTGCTGGTCGTTTTGGCGGCGTCGACATTGGCCGCCTGTTTTGGGGGTGACAGCCAGACCGCGGCTTCACAATCACCCATCGTGCTCAGCGTCAAGCCGCAGACAGCCGCGATCGGGGACGCCACGAGTTTCACTGTCAGTGGGCTGTACCTGCCGCTGACGGCGACCCTCTCCATTGCCAATGGCTCCTGTCTGACGCCGACCAGCCGCACGACGACCGGCTTCACTGTGGTCTGTACACCGGGCGGTGCGGCGGGCAACCAGCTGATCACGATTTCGTCAGATACCGCCGCCAATAGCGGCTATTGGCTTGGCGCGCAAACCCTGGCGGCAACGTCCGGCGCGTCCACGCCGCTGACCGTCGTCAATTTGCTGGTTGACAGCGGTGTCAATTCCGGCCAGTGCTACGCGGCTGGCAGCGACGTGCTGGTAAGTTGCGTCAGTCCGACCGCCATTGCCCTCAACGACAAGCAGGATGGCATGAACGGCCGCGACGTGACGAGTGCCGATGGTGCCGATGGACAGGTTGGCTTGAGCTATAGCACCGTCATCGGGCCACAGAGTCAGAACCCGGTCGTTCTGGGACCCTACGCCAAAGCTGACTGCGTCAAGGACAATATCACCGAATTGATCTGGCAGGGCAAGAGCACCGCGCTGGTTTCGCTGCCGGGTGACGCCCGCAACCTGGAGGCCAAAGGCGTGGAAGCAGTGACCAATGCGGCAGCACTTTGTGGTTTTACCGACTGGCGGCTGCCCTCGCGCGCTGAACTGCAGAGTCTGGTGAACTATGGCTCACTCGATCTGTATTTTTCCATCGATACGAACTGGTTTGTGGACACCAGGATTGGTGCCTATTATTCCGCGACAAAGTATGCGCCCAACCTGAAGAATGTCTGGCTGGTCGATTTCATTCGTGGCAATGTCGCACCCGACAGCAACGCCAGTAGCGGTGTTTATGTTCGTCTGGTGCGCTAACGGTGCAGATGCGCTGTGTGGCGGCATGGCGGCGAGATATTTGAAGGAATTTCACATGAGAAGAGTTGCAAAGCCGGGACGCCTTGAACTTGTTTGGGCCCTGGTGCTGGTGGCGGGTCTGCTGGCGGTCGGCCGGACGCAGGCGCAAGCGCGCTACACGTATTCAAGCAACGGTGCCGAAGTGACCGATGCCCAGGCAGGCCTGGTTTGGCGGCGCTGCAGCGAGGGACAAATCTGGAGCGCAGGCATCTGCAGCGGAACCCCGACCACCTTTACCCACGAACAGGCGCTCGCCTATGCCAGGACACAGACCGTCTGGCGCATACCCAACGTCAAGGAACTCTCCAGTCTGGTCGATACGAGCCGCTTCAATCCGGCCATCGACGGCAACGCGTTTCCACTTACGCCCAGTGCTCTTTACTGGTCTGCCAGCCCCGACGTCCGCCTTCCATCGCTGGCCTGGGCGGTTGATTTCGGACTGGGTGGCGTGGTCAGCAACAATCGCTACAGCTCCACGGTACTGCTTCGTCTGGTGCGCTGATCAGCGCCGATTTCAGGCAAAAACACCGGCCGTGTCCTGCATCCGGCTGGCTACTTCACCGAGCTGGTGCATCGAGTCACCAAACGTCATTTCCATCTGCGTCAATTTCTTGAAGTAGTGGCTGACGATGTATTCGTCGGTGACGCCAATGCCGCCGTGCACCTGCACCGCCTGCTGGCCGACGTAACGCATGGAAGTTCCAAGCTGGTATTTGGCGCGTGCCATAGCGGCCCGACGTTCTGCGGTGGGCGCGTTGAGTTTCAAGGCTGCGTAATAGCTCATCGAACGTCCGAGTTCAAGCTGCATTTTCATGTCGGCCATGCGATGGCGCAGTGCCTGGAAACTGCTGATGAAGACGCCAAACTGCTTGCGCGTGTTGAGGTATTCAGCGGTGATCGCCATCGTCTTGTCCATCACGCCTACCGCCTCAGCGCAGGTGGCGGCGATGCCAACGTCCACTGCGTGTTCCAGCGCGGTCAGGCCGTCCAGCGTGATCAGCGCAGCGCTGGCGCTTTGCAGGCTCAGTTCGGCGGCGCGGCTGCCGTCCTGCGTGCCGTAACCGCGTGTGCTGACGCCGCTGGCTGAGCGGGGCACCAGAAAAAGGGCGATCTTGCCGTCCACGCTGGCGGGAACGATGAAGGCATCGGCCTGGTCGCCTGCGGGTACGACGCTCTTGCTGCCTGTGAGTTCCCAGCCCGACGCTGATTGCGTGGCACGGGTTTCGCAGATGTCGAGCCGATAGCGCGCTGCACGCTCTTGGTAAGCCAGCACAATCAGGGCTTCGCCGCCGGCAACTTTGGGCAGCCACTGCGACTTGAGCGCATCGGGCGCATAGCCTGCCAGCACGGCGCCAGCGATCAGACTTTGCTTGAGGGGTTCGAGCACCATGCCGCGGCCCAACTCCTCCATCACCACCATGCCCTCGACCGGGCCCATACCCATGCCGCCATGCTCTTCCGGAACATACAGGCCTGAGAGGCCCAGTTCGGCCATCTCGGTGTAAGCCGCGCGGGCAAAGCCGCCGGCCTTCACTGTGGCGCGGTAGCGATCAAAGCTGTAGCCCTTGTCAACCCATTTGCGTACCGCGTCGCGCAGTTGTTC
>JBAXOZ010000271.1:0-3091 GCA_037132975.1 Comamonadaceae bacterium | reverse complement strand
CTGAAAGACCCAGGCTCGCTCCAGCGTCGAGAGTTGCACGATGTGCGGTCCGTCGGAGACCTGGTCCTTGACAAAGGTCGGCTTCGACTCCGTATCAAAGCCCCAGACCTGACTCACGCAAAGCTCAGTCCGCGCCGCCTGCGCCTGTGCGGCCGTGCTGACCAACACGATGCGTTCCAGACCAAGGCGGGAAAACTCGGGCAACAGGGCAATCTGCTCTTTGCCGGGGGTGGGATGTTGGGTGTGCATCAAATCAATCAGCCGCCGCCGCGCTGCGTGTAGAGGTCAAATCGCTTCATGAAGGCGTAACGCTGGGTTTCATCAAGCCCGGCAAAGCGAAAGCTCACCAGAAAGCGCGGCATGCGGACCAAGCCTATCACACGGTGCTCGGCGACCTGCCACTTCAATCCAAGCGCCCCATCGCCGATGCGCACCCCAGCCGAATGCTCCTGCAACTTCCAGTGATGCTCGCCGATGGCAGCGGGCAGCCAGCGCAGCCACTCGGCCTCGGTGCAGGCCATTTCGCGCTCAAAGCGCTCAGGGTAAAAGGACTGCATCAGCCACCTGCAATCGGCGGCCAGATCGCCAGCACATCACCCTCGATCAGGCTATGGCTAGCACGCTTTTCGGGTTCTATGTATTTGCCGTTGACCAGCACCAGATGGACCAGCTTCGGTGGCAAGCGGTGCGTCTCGATGATCTGGCCGATGGTGGCATGCTCCATCAGGTCAAGCTCGACAATATTGGTGTAGCGCGACTCTACAGGCAGGTAATCGGTGAGCGTGGCAAAGAGTTTGAGCGTGATCTTCATGCGCCGCGGATTCTACCGACGCCGCTCGTCCTGCGCACCGGACCAGGCACTTTGTGCCTGGGCGCTGTCAAGATAGGCTTCCATCAGGCGCGTCGGGTCCTGCAGCAAGACGTCCTTCCAGCCACCCAGTTTCACCTGACCCTCAACCAAGCCGCGCATCACGCCCACATGCTGCGTCCAGCCCACCGAGTTGCAGCCCACCAGCACGTCGTCCTTGAACTGCAGACTCAAATGCCGCCCCGCCGCTTTGTCAGTCAACTCGACATGCTGGCCTCCGGCAACGCCCTGCCACTCGCCAAAGCTGCTGGAGATCAGCCCCAGCGTGTCGAGCACGTTGACTTGGGTAACGCCTTTGAGTTCGGCGCCAGGCGCCTGACCACGGGCAAAGGCGACCATGTTCAGCGCTGCCACCCGCGCCTGCTCGGCCGCATTGGGCTGGATCGCGCTGACGATGGTCTTGCCGGACACCTTGTCAAAAGCTTCGGCGCAATCACCTGCGGCGTAAATGCCGGGCACCGTGCTTTGCAGATGCTCATCGGTCAGCACACCGAGCAGACAGGTGATACCGGAATTTTCCAGAAAACCAATGGCCGGTCGCACGCCGGCGGCGCTGATGACCAGATCAGCCAGCACCGTCCTGCCATTGCTCAGGCGCACCTGCATCGGCTTGCCGGCTTCTATCGCTTCGACCCGCGTGCCGGTAAAAACTTCAACACCCTTGGTCTCGCACCAGTCGCGAATCATGCCGCCTGCCGTGGCACCCATCATGCGCGGCACCATACGGTCGCCCATCTCGACCACGCTCAAATGCACACCGCGGGCCGCCAGTGCTTCCATGATGATGCAGCCGATAAAGCCGGCACCGAGTTGCAGGACACGTGAGCCTTGGGTGGCCAGCGCCATGATGGCTCTGGCATCCGCCATGGTCCAGCAGGTATGCACACCAGCGCTGTCAATGCCGGGGATCGGCGGCTGCACCGGTTGCGAACCGGTGGCGATCAGCAAGGTGTCGAACTTGATCACGTCGCCGCTGTCCAGCGTGACCGATCGTCCGGCGCTGTCGACGCGCTTGACGGTTGCCTGCAGTAGCTTGATTTTCAAGTCTGCAAAGTGCGAAGCACTCTTGCGCAGGTAGGTGCCAGACTCACCCACCTTGCCCATCAGCAAATAGGGAATCGCCATGCGCGAGTACGGTGGTTCGTGCTCATCGCCAACGAGGGTGATGGCGTCGCCAGGCGCGTGCTTGCGAATCGTCTCCGCAGCGATAACGCCGGCCGGGCCGGCACCGAGGATGAGGTGATGGGTCATGTGCTTCTCCAAAAGAAAAGCGACTCCGCGGAGCCGCCTATGCCAAATTTGTCATTGCGAGCGTAGCGTGGCAATCCATGACTTTGGTCTGCCAACATGGATTGCCGCGTCGCTTCGCTCCTCGCAATGACGTCTTCAGGGCCGTGCTTACAAGCTCAAGCGCTTGCGGGTCTCGGCAGTCGGACGACCCTGCGCGTCCCAGCCACGCACTTCGTAGTACTTGGGCAGCATCTTCGCCAGTTCGTTGACCTTGCCCTTGGCCGGACCTGTCTTGCAGGCCTCGGTCAACAGGCGCGGTGGCAGGCTGTCGTCCTTGTTGGTGAAGCCGGCACGGTTATTGAACTCGCGCTCCATGTTCCAGATGCGCTCGCCAATCAGAGCCAGTTCCTCGATCGTGTACTGCTCGCCGCAGGCACCCTGCATTTGCGGTGACAGGTCTTGCAGACCCCAGGCAAAGGTCGTGAAGATGCACAAGCCGGACGAATCAAAGGCAGCGGTCGCGTCCTGGAAGGCTTTGACCAGATCGGGTTTGCCTTCATGCTCGAGCGGATCGGTCTTGACCGGGATGCCCAGCACTTCGGACGCAATCGTGTAGCCGCGCAGGTGGCAACCGCCGCGGTTGCTGGTGGCGTAAGCCAGACCAATGCCCTGAATGGCACGACCGTCGTAGGCCGGGAACTCCTGACCCTTGGAACTCATGCTCAGTTCCGGGTGACCGTACTTGGCCGTCAGGCGTTTCGAGCCCTGACCGATTTCCTTGCCAAAGCCGCGACCGTTGACAGTCTCTTCGGCCAGGAAGGCGAGCGCCTGCGCCGAGCCGAACTTGGCTTCAATGCCAACCTGCTCCTTGGTCAGCACGCCCATGTCGTAGAGTTCCATGACGGCACCGATGGTGGCGCCAAAGCTGATCGGGTCAATGCCTTCCTCGTTGCACAGCAGGTTGGCGTATTGCAGCGCCTCCAGATCGTTCAC
>JBAXOZ010000270.1:0-3093 GCA_037132975.1 Comamonadaceae bacterium | reverse complement strand
TGCACCTCGTTGCTGCCGCCGTAAATGGTGGTCTTGCGCATGTTGAAGTAAGTGGAGGCCAGCGGCGCGCAGTAGGCTGCGCCAACGGCATCGCCTTGCCAGCCGGCTTCCATCGCTTCGTGAATCAGGGGCAGGGCGTAGGGGCCGGCTGCCAGCATCATCAGTTCGCTGTAGCGCTGCTGGATTTCGCTGCCGCGAATCTTCAGCAGGCCGGCAATGTCGAGCGTCTGCTTGCCAGATTTTTCAGCCGCCAGCACGCGCAGCACCAGCATTTCGAGTGCCACCACGTCCACTTCGAGCTTGGCAATTTCATCGCGGAAGCGCGTGTCGGTGTAAACCCCTTCGGCCTTGGCGATGCGCTTGAGGCGTTCGAGCTCGCGCTTGGCCCGGTTCACGTCGGCAATGTTGGTGCGCTCGTGGCTCAGCAGGTGTTTGGCGTAGGTCCAGCCCTTGTTCTCTTCGCCGATCAGGTTCTCTACCGGGACTTCAACGTTGTCAAAAAAGACCTCGTTGACTTCTGCCTCGCCGTCCAGCAGCACGGTGGGACGAACCGTCACACCGGGCGACTTCATGTCGATCAGCAGGAAGCTGATGCCGGTCTGCGGCTTGCCCTCGTTGCTGGTGCGTACCAGACAGAAAATCCACTCGCCGTACTGGCCCAGCGTGGTCCAGGCCTTCTGACCGTTCACAATGTATTTGTTGCCCTGGCGTTCGGCCCTGGTCTTGACGGAAGCGAGGTCGGAACCGGAACCGGGCTCGCTGTAACCCTGGCTCCACCAGACTTCACCGCTGGCGATACCGGGCAGAAAGCGTTGCTGCTGCTCGGCGTTGCCAAAGGTCATGATGACCGGTGCCACCATCACCGGGCCGAACGGGATCACGCGCGGCGCGCCGGCCAGAGCGCATTCTTCTTCGAACAGGTGTTTTTCAACCGCAGTCCAGCCCGGGCCGCCAAAAGACTTGGGCCAGGCATGTCCCAGCCAGCCCTTCTTGCCGAGAATCTTGCCCCAGCGCTGCATGTCGTCACGGCTCAGGCGCAGGGCGTTGTGCACCTTGTGTGAAATATCCTGCGGCAGGTTCTCACGCACCCAGGCGCGAATGTCTGCGCGGAATTTCTGCTCTTCAGGGGTAAATGCCAAATCCATAATTCATTCTCCAATCAATTTGGAAGGTTCCGTCATTGCGAGCGAAGCGCGGCAATCCAGAAAATCGTGGATCGCCACGGCCTACGGCCTCGCGATGACGAGAAGCGTCAGTCGGTGTTTTTAGCACGGTCGTTCGATTATGGCTGTCCAGGTGGTGACACGCCCAGTTCCTGGCAAAGTTTTTGCACGGTCTCGCGCAACTGGGCAACTTCTGCTTCGAGCTTTTCGATGCGTTCGGCGTTGTTGCCAGTACCGGTGGCGCCGGGCATTGCCTGACCCGGATCGACGGCGCCACAGAGCAGGTGTGCCCAGCGCTGCTCACGCGCGCCGGGTGCGCGCGCCAGTTTGATCACCAACGGCCCACCTTTTTCGGCCGAGCGGTCCTGCAGTTCGTCCAGGAATCCTTCGACCGAGGAGATGTCGGCAAACTTGTACCAGCGCTCGGTGTTCAGGCGCAACTCGGCTGCGGTTTGCGGACCGCGCAACATCAACACGCCCAGCAGCACCGCAGACTGCTCGAAGACGCCCACACCGCGCTGGAAGTTGTGTTCATAACGCGCGCTGCGCCCACCGCTGACCGAGCGCACCAGGCCGGCGCTGGTCAGCGTGTCGAGCGCGCTGGCCACTTGTGCCTCGTCGAGTTCCATCAGCGGTTCGCGGCTGCTCTTCTGGTTGCAGCCCAGCAGCAGGGAATTGAGCGTCAGCGGATAGCTGTCGGGCACAGTGCGGGCTTTTTCCATCAGGGTGGCCACGACGCGGGCTTCAATGGGGGTCAGGGTCATAATTCGGTCCGGTATGAAAAACATCGTTATTTTGATCTCAGGCACGGGCTCCAATATGGCAGCCATTGTGGACGTGGCCCGGCGCGACGATTGGCGCGGCAAATTTGGCGCCCGCGTTGCGGCCGTTATCAGCAACCGTGCCGACGCCAAAGGCCTGGTATTTGCGGCAGAGCAGGGTATTGCAACGGCCGTTCTGGACCACAAGAGGTTTGCCTCACGTGAAGCCTTCGATGCTGCGCTGGCCGAACTGATAGACCGTTACGACTCACCCGCTGAGCCGCTGCTGCTGGTGCTGGCTGGCTTTATGCGCATTCTGACGCCCGGCTTTGTGAGCCGCTATGAAGGCCGTCTGCTCAATATTCACCCCTCGCTGTTGCCCGCTTTCACAGGCCTGCACACGCACCAGAGGGCACTCGACGCTGGCTGCAAAGTGGCCGGCGCGACGGTGCACCAGGTGACCGCCGAACTCGATCACGGTGCGATCCTGGCGCAGGCCGTGGTACCCGTCTTGCCCGGCGACACGGCCGACACGCTGGCGGTACGCGTGCTGACGCAGGAACATCTGATTTACCCGCAGGTCATCGCGACCCTCTTGCAGGGTTGACCGTCTCTGCGCTTCTCCTTCGTCATTGCGAGGAGCGAAGCGACGTGGCAATCCATGCCCCCTGAAGCCATGGATCGCCACGCTCCGCTCGCGATGACGGAGCCAAGCGCGATGACAGAATCAAGCGCTCGCGACGACGAAAAGTGGTGGCCATGGGACAATCCGCGCCTATGCATCCCAAAGCCCTGCTTGACGCCTGTTCTGAACTGGTGCGGCTGACACTCAAATTCGACCACCCGACCGACGCCATCGTGTCGCGCTTTTTTCGCGACAACCGGGGCCTCGGACCGCGCGAGCGCGCCACGCTTTCCGGCACGGTGTACAACGTGCTGCGCAAGAAGTTGTTGTTTGATCATTGCGCTCCGTCGGGCAGCGGACCGAAGGAGCGTCGCCTTGCCATTCTTGGTTTTTACGGCCCCGGCGACTTCCTGCGCAGCGCCCTGACAGATCACGAGAAGAACTGGCTCGATCAGTGCGAGAAGATCAATGTGGCGGACTTGATGGAACGCCATCGCCACAACCTGCCCGAGTGGCTGGTGCAGCCGCTCAAAGACCAGTTGGG
>JBAXOZ010000269.1:0-3093 GCA_037132975.1 Comamonadaceae bacterium | reverse complement strand
GTCATTCCTGCGCAAGAAGGCTGAAGAGGGCAAAGGGCGCAGGCCGCGTTGATGGTCTGGGCGAGAAGGGGCAGTTCTATTGCGGATGCAAGCCCGGCAAAAACTCAATGCCGGTGCGCTGCACCAGTTCGGCGTAGCTGATCGGCCTGGAGGCGCGCGTGGTGTCGCTGTTTTCCTGCCAAAAGGCCCAGGCGCGGTTGCTGTGGGGGTCGTAAACCAGCTTGAACAGGTAGGCCGGCACGCGCACCTGGCCGGGGCCAATCGACGGGCTTTGGGCGATGCTGGGCTGGTACACCGGCCCGGTGATGACGTACACGTCACCGCTGGCGCGCTGCACATACTTGCGCGTGGCCAACTCGACCGACTTGGCCCAGACGCCGCGGTTGTGCTCGGGAGCCTGCGGCACCATGTTGGCCAGCGAAAAGCTTTGCGCCATCGCCTGCGCGGTGGGCATGTCGCCTGCCGGGGCCATGTGACCGCGGTCGTAGCCACTGCCTTGGTAGTCTTCCAGTGTGGCGCGCTCGGCAGCGCGCAAGCGTGCATCGGGGTAGAAGCGGTTGGTGCGCGTTTCGTGCGCATCGGCGAGTAGCGCCCGGTTGAGCTTCTCGGCCACGAACACCGGCGTTTTGCTCTCGCCCGAGTGCAGGATGGCAAACGCGTCGTAGCACAGCGCGCGCTGCGCAGGGCCGGGCGCGACAAGCGGTGGCCTTGCGTTGGCGAAGAAATGAAGGCAGGCGGCAAACGATTCTGCGGCGAAACTTGCACGACTCAGTGTCAGCAAAATTACGAGGATCGACGTGCTGAACCAGCGCTTTGCCGTGGGTCTCGGCAAATTGAAGGCTCGGCGCTCGCTAGGTAGTCTCACATTGACCCCCGTGATATTCCCTCCCGATTTAGAAGCACGGGTGACACTCGGCCCGCAACACCGATGAGGAGGTATTCCAGAAATGCCAAAGATGTTGGCCCGAGTTCTTCCCAAACGCATGTCATCGACTTATCCCAAGCGGTAGCCCAGAAGTGAGTTGGTCGACGCAATTTTGGCGTTAGTGATGCAGTGCTTTCAAACAGCCTCTCGGCCCAGGCTTTGTACTTGATGGTCTGTTTCTCCAATGCATGACCGGGCAGGACGCAGGCGCTCAAGTCCCCGATGTGGTAGGCATAGTTGTCTCCCCAACGTGCAAACTTTGACCGATCAGTTGCGAGGTTTTTTAGATTCGCCGACAGGTTGCCGAGACCTTTTCCGACAGTCTCGGCTTTGCCGATATACAGGGGTACCATTTGCTTTTCATGCAGCCAACCCATGCAATAGATCATGCCGTCATAGCGGTTCAGTCCTGATTTCCAATCGTCAACCAAGGTTCGTGTGATTTCGACTATCAGAGCCTCCATCTGCGGCGAGCGCATCAACACTGGTCGTGCCGTTTCGCCTTTTCCGATCCATCGATGCGCGACAAGCCCGCCGGGATCTGCCAAAAATAGTGGGACGCATTGCTCGACGACATTCAATCGTTGGCAAAACTTGTTCCAGATTTCGTCAGCGTGATTCATGCCAAACACGCTATGTAATCAATGTTGATCTCTTGATAAGCTTTGGTGTGAATCCATGCCTGTGCACCGCTGTTTAGTGCATTGGCATATCCCCAACGTGCCACAGAAATGCACGATTTACGATCAGAGACGCGTCCAGACGCTTCACCAATCTCTTGCAGTGCGTCATCGTTCTTGGTGATGTACTCCAGCCACCGCTCAAGGTGCGGCAATGCCGCCAGCGTGTCCGATTTGCTTCGGTTGCAGGAAGGATGCGCCAGAACAAAGTTGTGGATCAAGTCCCGCGGGTACATCGAAAAAGGCACGAAATGATCAACATCAGCGTCGTGAACCGTAGAGCCGCAATAAAAACAGTGGCTATTGGTCAATGCTTTCAATCCTGAGCCAATGACGTTCAACGCTTGCCGTGGAGTCTCAAACAAGAATGACTCCAGATCGTCCGCTTCTCCCAGCATCGGCAGATTAAGCTTGTTGCGCTTGACGTGGCCTACCCAGTGGCTGCGCGCAAGTTGCTGCACCAGTGGCTGGAATCTGCGCAGGCAGTAGGCGACGCCAGGCTTAAGGACGATTGCGCCGCGCACTCGCTCATAGAGAAATGGATCGGTTGCACCGCCAAGGTTTTGTAAATAATTTATCGGCTGAGCGGCAACCGTTTGACTGACCTTCAGGATCAGACCTGGATAGCTAGGCAGCGAACGTGCAGACTGAACTGTTGCTGCAAGGTTGTTCTGTCTGAAGTCGATGATGGCGGTAATGATGGCAGCCTGCGTCCCATTGTTTTGCATCAACACTTCTTGGGTCGTGCCTGATCGCCCAGTGCTGTAGGGGGCAGATTGTTGCCAGTACAGCTCGATGAACTTGGCTGCGATTCCACGGTGACCCAATTCAAGTGCGTCTGCGCTGTCGTTTCCCAGTTCGACTGCAAGGTCCGCCAAAGCAATGAGCAAGGCAAACTTGTATGTGGCAGTAAAGTCGCCTTCAGCGAACAGACGCTGCAGCTTGGACAAAAAGACCAGTTGTTCCTCAGGAGACGGCTTCACCGGTTGCTCCAGTAGTCAGCCTTTTCTGGAACGATCCAACGAACGCCACCCCTTGGGTCTTTGCAATCCCCCTTGTAACGAGGGATCAGATGAATGTGTAGGTGGGGGACAGTTTGCCCTGCAGCGGCACCGTCGTTAATGCCGATGTTGTAGCCGTGAGGAGCGAACTCAACTTCCAGCACCGCCTTTGCACGGTCCAGGAGTGACAGCAAATCGGTACGTTCTTCGGCGGACAGATCGAAAAACGATCCAGTGTGGCGTCTTGGAATGATCAGCGTATGCCCGGCTGAAATGGGATAGGCGTCCCGGATGACAAGGCCGTGCGAACTGCTATCGATCACTCTGGATGGAGGTAGGGTGCAAAACGCGCACGGTGGTAATGAAGACATGTAGCATTCCCAATATTCTCATCATCAACCCACAAGCTGCACATGAATTCGGGTGAAGTGGAAGTTGATTACATGGGCTAATTTAGCACCACCCGATAAACCGCCTTCGAAGCGCC
>JBAXOZ010000268.1:0-3105 GCA_037132975.1 Comamonadaceae bacterium | reverse complement strand
CGATCACCCTTGCGAGCGCTGAACCGTGGCGGTATCCAAGGGGTCATAGCGCTGCCCACGCAGCAAGGCGATGGGTGATTTCCAATAGATGGCAATATTGTGGAACGGGTCCGTCAGAATCTTGGTGGCCCAAGCCAGGCCCCAGCTGGGACCGCGCAAGGAAAACAGATGAACCGTGCGAAACAAGACACCCCCAGCGCCCAGTGCCAGCCAGCTCAAACCGACGTCGTGCAGGTATTCATTGTTGCTGGTGGCGGGCTCAATCATGCCCAAAAGACTCGGCGAGAGATACAAGGCAAACGGCAGTGAGAGCCAGACGCCAATCAGGACTGTCTTGCGCCGCATGTTGTAGCCCACCTTGATCGACTCTTTGTGGCTGTACGAAGTGTTGTTGATCTGGTCGTAGCTGCGCGGCTCAAAGAAGATGTGGCCGGATTGCCGAGTCACCATGCCGACCAGCCAACCCACCATCCCGGCGGCGGCGGGCTCGACGAAAAGCAGGCCATAGGCCACGACAAAACTGAGGGCACTGATAAGGTGTAGCGTCTGGTTGATGCGGCACTGGTGATAAAAGCGATGGTCATCCCAGCGCAGTGTGTGAACTTGATTCAAAAAATCACGCATGTATTTGCTCCTAGAAAAGTGCCGCGCCGCTTCGCGATCTGTCTGTGACAACCTTGGAATGAAATCATGATCTCCGAATATTGCAAACTGATGACCGTCACCGTTGTGAAATTTGGCAAGGCGTGAAACAGGCCCGGTGCGCTGCTCGCTTGATCTGGAACACAGACGACAAGAACAAATGGATTCATAATCCAACGGCTGGCCGGCCAAACGCGCAGCCCATCCACAAGCACAAGATCAGTCAGGGTTCAATCAGATTGTCAAGAGGTCATCGTATGAATGCCATCAAAGTAGCCCGCAAACTCATTCAGCAGCAACCAGACTCAGACTCTGCAAAGACACTCAGCAGACTGGTACTGGCGCTGGAGTCGGAAGCGGACTTCCCGATCTCCGATATTTACAAGCTTGATTTTGAGAGTTTCAAGTTGGCGCTCAAGATCCTGGATGAATGGCGACTGGACCGTTACGCCAGCGGCAAAGTTCGCCTGTTCGACCTTTCGCTCCAAATGGCGGCGTTGCATCCGCTGTCTTAAGGAATTCGGTTGAGCGAAGTGTGCCGGGCGAAGACCGTCATCAAAGTTTCATCGTTGAAGGGGATGCTGATGCGGCGGCAAGTCGCCGTTGCAACCCTTTCTTGGAGAGAACCTTATGACCAGTCAGAGCAATCTGGAGCCCCTCGCCAAGGCGCTCGCACAGTTTCCAGTCGAACATTTTGATGAGGAGTATGAGACCTCGGGCGACCACCACCGCATGGCGGCTCAACATTTCTCTGCTGCCGCCAAGCATCATCTGCTGGCGGCAAGGGCCGATGACGACGGCGACGAAGACTCCAATGCCCGCCACGCCTATCTGGCCTACCAACATCAACTCAATGCTGTGCAATACGCTGAGATAGCGGCGTTGAACACCGACAGCATGGAAGAAGAATTGGCAGAAGAAAACTTCGGCGCCTGATCGCCGTTGTCACGTCCATACCAGGTTGTGATTTTGGATCGTCCCCATTGGCACCAGTTCCCTCGATGGGTTTGATCCGAAACCGCAAAAGCAGCGCCGAAGCACAAAAGAAACAGTTCGACGAACTGTGCGTGTGGATTGACGCGCACGTCGGAGAACCTATAGGCTGGCAACAGTTGATGGAACAAAGCGGCCTGGATTTTCAATCACTGCAAACTCTATTCTTTCAATACGAGAGCACTACGCCCATGACCTGGATTCGCCGTCGAAGAGAAGTTGCCAAGTCGAAATTTGATTGAATTGGATGGAAAAAAGCCAGTCCAGCCACGCCATTTTTTTGTAACACCACTGAAATATTTCCATGCGATGCTGCACGCATGGAAAGTCCACACAAGGGAAAGACTGGTATTCGGCGTTTGGTCAACGCCTTCAACTATTCACGATCGGGACTGCGTGAAGCTTTCCGTAACGAAGATGCATTCCGACAGGAAGTGCTGCTGGCAGTGGTTCTGATTCCACTGACCTTTCTGATCGAAGCGGAAATGTTCGGTAGAGCTCTGATGATCAGTTGCGTGCTGCTGCTTCTGATTATCGAGTTGATCAATTCGGCGATTGAAGCAACGGTCGACCGGATTTCACTGGACGACCACAGGCTGGCCAAGCGGGCCAAAGACATTGGCAGCGCCTCGGTGCTGATCGGCCTGGTGAATCTGGCAGTGGTCTGGACTTTGGTCCTGCTGAACTGATCATGAAGATCCTGTTCATCTCTGACGTCTATTTTCCGCGTGTCAACGGTGTCTCCACTTCCATCGAAACCTTTCGCCGCAATCTGCATCTGCTTGGGCATACGGTCCACCTGATCGCACCCGAGTACGGTACGCCCGCTGCGGACGAAACAGGCATCCTGCGCGTGCCAGCGCGTCGTGTGCCGTTTGACCCTGAAGACCGGCTCATGCGTTACGGCTGGGTCATGAAGCAGTTGGACCGATTGCGCGGCGAGCACTACGACCTGATCCACGTGCAGACGCCCTTCGTGGCGCACTACCTGGGCGTCAAGTTGTCGTACCTGCTTGACATCCCTTGCATCGAGACCTATCACACCTTCTTCGAGGAATACCTTTACCACTACATTCCGCTGCTGCCGAAATGGGTGACACGCTCCCTGGCCAAGCGTTTCTCGCGTCATCAGGGAAACAGTCTGGACGGCATGGTGATCCCCTCCAGGCCGATGCAACGCGTGTTGCAGGACTACGGCATCGAAACGACCATGGAAGTGATTGCTACCGGCATCGAACCGGGGAGTTTCGTACCAGGAGATCGCTCGGCATTTCGGGAGAAATTCAGCATCCCGCAGGATCGGCCGATGCTGCTTTTTGTCGGGCGCGTCGCGCATGAGAAGAACATTGACTTCCTGATCAGGGTTGTGGATCAGGTCAGAAGGCAGGTGGAAGATGTGCTGTTTGTCATTGCCGGTGAAGGACCGGCGCGTCCCAGTCTGGAACAGGAAGTCCGCAAGCGCGCGATGGG
>JBAXOZ010000267.1:0-3114 GCA_037132975.1 Comamonadaceae bacterium | reverse complement strand
AACACCTGGATGTGCGAGCCGCCGCGCTCCTTGAGCAGGTCCACCATGTACTTGAAGTACTCAACGTGTCCGCCCTGGTAGGAACTGATGGCGATGCCCTGCGCGTCTTCCTGCAGTGCGGCCGTCACAACTTCGTTCACGCTGCGGTTGTGCCCCAGGTGAATCACTTCAGCGCCCATGCTCATGAGGATGCGGCGCATGATGTTGATGGCCGCATCGTGCCCGTCAAACAGGCTGGCGGCCGTCACAAAACGCACCTTGTTGACAGGGCGGTAGCTGGCGAGCGCCTTGAAATCGGCGGACAGATCGGTCATGGTAAGGCTCCGGGACTTGACGTTTACGTAAACGTCAATCTTAGCGGTTTTTCAGAATGCCCAAGCCGGAACCGCGCCAACCGCCATCTCAATCGCACAACTACTTGATCGGCAAGGCGGGAATCGCCCCTGTAAACACGTAGGCTTGCAGCATCGCGATCACCCCAACCACAGCAGCACCGGCGATGGAATGCCAGAACACGGTGCGGAAGATGGGACCGAGCGCATGCGCTCTATCCTTCGGGTCCTCGTAGCAGGCAGCGCATGCCACCATGATGGACTGGGCGTCAATCATCTTGCCCATCACACCGCCTGTGGAATTGGTCGCGACGATCAGCACTTCATTGAGGTGCAATTGTTGCGCCGTGATGCGCTGCAAACTACCGAACAAGGCGTTGGACGCTGTATCCGAACCGGTCAAAAACACGCCCAACCAGCCAAGGTAGGCGGCAAAGAACGGATACCAGGGACCTGCACTTGTAAAGGCCAGGCCCAGCACGGCGTCCGTACCCGAATAGCGAGTCAAGAAGCCCAAGCCCAGCACCAGCGTAATGACAATCACAGGCGTCTTCATGCGCCGCCCGGTACCGACGATGGCTTCCTTCCACTGCTTGCCGCTCAGACCCAGCACCAGCCCAGACAGCATCGCCGCGACAAAAACACCCGTGCCGGCGGCCGACAGCCAGTTGATGGCAAAACGCGCGCCCTCCGGCTTGGCGTTGGCCAGCACCACCGGCGGTACTCGTTGCACCATGTTATGTAGCGCCGGCATATCCCACACCGGCAGTGACAGGGTGCCGCTGAAGGCAGAGCCGAGCAGTTCGGTCTTGAAGGCGATGCCGGAGAACAGACCGTTCAAATACTTTTTCCACTCGGGCATACCCCAGATCGCGCAGCAGGCAATCAGAATGATCCAGGGCATCCAGGCATGGATCGTCTCGCCAACGCTGTAGGGATACTTCCATGTGGTCTTGTCGGTCGTTGCCGACGCGGTGGACTGACCGGCTGCGGCCAGCGCTTCGCGCTCGGATTTGAGCAGAAAGCGAGTTTTTGGATGCCAGACAAAGCGCAGGAACAAGGCCGTGCAGATCACAGAGAAAACACCGGAGACTACGTCGGTCATCAGGTGCAACTCGTTGGTGCTGGAAGCGTAGTACTGCATCGCCGCAAAAGAAACGCCAGCACAAAGCGTGGCGGGCCACACTTCGAAAACTTCTTTCCAGGTGCCGCCTTCCATCTTGACAAAGACCGCCACCAGCCAGAACGGAACCAGCACCGAAATCCAGGGCAACTGGTGACCGGCCATGGTTGACAAAGTGAGTTGGTCAAGCCCACTGACTGCTGCCAAGGTCACAATCGGGGTGCCGATCGCTCCCCAGGCCACTGGCGCCGTATTGGCCAGCAGGTTCAGCACAGCCGACTGAAATGGTTTGAAACCCAGACCCACCATCACTGCGCCGGCAATCGCCACCGGTGTACCAAAGCCCGAAGTACCTTCAATGATGGCGCCAAAGGAAAAGGCAATCAGCACGCACTGCAAGCGTCGGTCAAAGGAGACGTGAACGATGGACTCCTTGACGATCTCGAATTTGCCTGCCGTCAGAGTCATTGTGTAGAGCAGCATCGCTGCCAGCACGATCCAGATGATGCCCAGAAAACCCGAAAGAGAGCCTAACGCAAACGCCGATGCCGCCGAAGTCAATGGCATCCCGAAAACCATACAGGACACCACAAACGCTGCAAAAACACCGTAGAGGGCCGCATAGGGTGCTGAGATGCCCAGATGACGCACACCGTTCTGGTCCCGATGCGGGTGCAAGGCGATGAAGTAGAGCAAGACACAAATCGGCACCGCTGCCACGATGGTTGAAAGAATCGCGTTCCCCATCGGATCGTAAGTCTGATAGTACATTCGCTGTCTCCTGCAATAAATGAACTGGTACCGCCATCATTTTCCATTTCATGCTGGTCCGTTACAGGGTTTTCACTTAGCAGGCAGAAAAACCTGATTCAACTTACACTGCGCGCTCGATTCAAGGAGACAGACCATGGATAGACGCAATTTCTTTCAAGGCTCGGCCTTGCTCGGTACCGGCGCCATACTTGGTTGCGCCACACCTGGCGTCGCGCAGCAAGCAGTCAAGACACCGTTTGCCGTGCCCGCCACTTACATTCCGATCGTCGGATCGGATGAGCTGTTTCCGGTGCGCCGCATTTACTGCATCGGCCGCAACTACGCGGCCCATGCACGCGAGATGGGTTCCGACCCGACGCGTGAGCCGCCCTTCTTTTTCCAGAAGCCGACCGATGCCATCCAGTACGTAGCCACCGGCACCGTGGCCGACCATCCCTACCCGAGCCTGACCAAGAACTACCACTACGAAGCTGAGTTGGTGGCGGCCATCGGCATGGGTGGCCGCAACATTCCGGTCGCCAAGGCACTGGAGCATGTGTACGGTTACACGCTCGGTCTGGACATGACACGGCGCGATCTGCAGCGCTTCATGGGCGACCAGAAGAAGCCCTGGGAAATCGGCAAAAGTTTTGACAAATCGGCGCCCATAGCGGCTTTACACAAACTCGCGCAGACCGGCCACTTCACGCAGGGCGCGATCTGGCTCAAGGTCAACGGGCAGACCAAACAGAACGCCAACCTGAACCAGATGATCTGGTCGGTGGCCGAACAGATTGCCAACCTGTCCGAGGCTTTTGAATTGTTCCCGGGCGACATCATTTACTCCGGCACACCTGAAAACGTCGGCCCGGTGGTGGTCGGCGATGTGATCGAGATGCACATCGA
>JBAXOZ010000266.1:0-3126 GCA_037132975.1 Comamonadaceae bacterium | reverse complement strand
CGCCTTGCGCCACGCCGGACTGCGCGTCATCCTGATCACCGGTCGACCCGCAGGCTGGTGTGACCATATCGCACGCATGTGGCCGGTCGACGCCGTGATTGGCGAAAACGGCGCCTTCTATTACTGGCACGACCACGCAGCGCACAAGCTGAAAAACCGCCATCTGCTGGGCGAAGCCGAGCGCGCCGCCAACACCGGCAAACTGGCTGCCGTGCGCGACACCATTCTGCGTGAAGTGCCCGGCTGCGCTGTCGCCTCGGATCAGTTCTGCCGCCTCTACGATCTGGCCATCGATTTCTGTGAGGACGTGCCGGCCTTGCCGCAAAGCGCCATCGATCACATCGTGGCCCTGATGGAAGGCGCAGGCATGACGGCCAAGGTCAGCTCCATCCACGTCAACGGTTGGTTCGGCCAGTATGACAAGCTCAGCATGGCGCATTTGCTGATGCGTGAGCGCTACGGTCTGGAACTGGCTCAGGAACGCGAACGCTGCATGTTTGCCGGCGATTCACCCAACGACGCGCCCATGTTTGCCTACCTGCCGCACGCGGTCGGCGTGGCCAATGTGATGGATTTTGCGCAGCGCATCAAGGCACTGCCGGCCTATGTCACACCATCGCGCGGCGGCGCCGGTTTTGCTGAATTGGCACAAGCGCTGATCAACGCGCGACGCTAAAACCACGAAAGAAAAGCCATGTTCTTTGCCACCGACCTCAGTGCCGTCAGTCATGGCATCCAGCTTGCCGTGGCGCCGGTTTTCGTTCTGACTGCGGTCTCCGCCATGATAGGCACCGTCGCCGGCCGGCTCGGGCGCATCATTGACCGTGCCCGTGTCGTGGAAGAGCGGATCGACGCGGCACCGACAACCGATCCGATGACCGCCGCCTTCAAGGAACTCGCCGGGCTGCGTCAGCGTGGACGCCTGGCCAACCTGTGTATCGCCCTGCTGACCTTCTGCGCCATCTTTATCGGGCTGACCATCGTCGCGCTGTTTCTCGGCGAGACCACCGAACTGCAGATTTTCCGCGTTGCAACGCTGTTCTTTCTAACCGGTGTCGTCTGCTTTCTGGCAGCCCTGCTGTGCTTTTTGACCGAGACGATGCTGGCAACCCGGGTTCTGAATTTCGGCCGTTCCAGAAGTTCCTGAACCGTCAGGGCGCCTTGGCCAAACCCAGTTTGTCGACCAGCGCCTTCTCCTGCGAGAAAGTCTCGGCCGCAAACTTGCTGTAGGCCGCTGAGCTCATGTACATCGGTACCATGTCGTAGCGTGCCAGCGCCGCCTTGTAGGCGTCCTGCTCCAGCACCTGTTTGAACGCGTCGTGCAGGCGCTTGACCACATCGGCCGGCGTACCCCTGGGTGCGCCAATGCCGAAGGGCGAGTTCTGCACCAGATCCAGACCCAACTCCTTGAGCGTGGGTGCATCCGGGAACTTGGTCAGGCGCTCGGCACCCCAGGTATTGAGTACGCGCAGCTTGCCCGATTCGACCAGCGGCGCAAATCCGGTCGAGTCAGCCGCCGACATGATGTGACCGCCCATCAAGGCCTGCATCAGATCGGCGCTGCCCTTGTAAGGCACATGCAGCAATTGCAGGCCCAGCTTCTGTGCAATCAGCTCCATCGTCAGGTGGGGGCTTGTCAGCGTCCCGGTAGAGCCAAAGGTCAGCTTGCCCGGGTTGGCCTTGGCCCAACCCACATAGTGTGTCCAGGTCTTGAGTGGCGAATCGGCCGGCACCACCAGCCCGAAGGCATAGCCGGTGACATTGAGCACGTAGCTGATGTCCTTCACCGGATCCCAGTTGATCTTGGTGGTGTAGGGCAGGCGGAACACGCCCAGCGGAATCTGCGCCAGCGTGTAACCGTCCGCCGCTGAAGTTTGCAGGGTCTGTGCCGGTAGCGTGCCGCCGGCTCCAGGCTTGTTGTCAATGATGACCGGCTGGCCGAGGATTTTGGAGGCTCCATCAGCCAGCGAGCGCATCGTGATGTCGGTCGGCCCACCTGCAGGAAAAGCGATGATGAGCCGGATCGGTTTGGCAGGGAAGCTCTGCGCGTTGCTGCTCAATGCACTGGCAGCCAGGGCTGCGCCAGCAAGCTGGACCAGTTGACGACGTTTCATGAATATTGCTCCCGCATGAGTGGTTGATGGCACCGATTGGACATGCCGCAGAAAACAAAAACAAGTGGCAATACCCTGCGATCTGTCACCCCCGCTACAGCCGCAAGCGCTGACCAGCCTAGCCAGACTGTTGCTCGAAACCAGCCAGCACATTGACCGCATTGACACCCACCTCCGCCACCGCGTAACCGCCCTCGAACACAAAAACGGTGGGCAAACCGGCCGCCGCGATGTCGGCGCCAACGCGCAGGTAATCATCGCTTTGCAGCTTGAATCCCGCCACCGGGTCGCCATCGAAGGTATCCAGCCCCAATGACACCACCAGCGCTTCAGCCTTGAAGCGCACAATGCCCTGAAGGGCCTGCCGCAGCGCCTCGCGCCAGAGCGAAAAATCGGTGCCACGCGCTAGCGGCAGGTTGCAATTGCAGCCCAGACCGGCAGCCGCGCCGCATTCGTCCGCATAGCCCAGGTAGAACGGATACTCGGTATGCGGGTCACCGTGAATGCTGGTGAAGTGCACGTCCGGCCGCGAATAGAAAATAGCTTGCGTGCCGTTGCCATGGTGGTAGTCGATGTCAAGCACCGCCACCCGTGCGGCGCCCTGATCGCGCAGATGTTGTGCCGCCAGCGCGGCATTGTTCAAAAAGCAGTAGCCACCAAAGAAGTCAGCGCCGGCGTGGTGGCCAGGCGGACGCGTCAAGGCAAAGGCGGCCCGCGCACCGTCTGCCACCAGCTGCGCGGCGCTCAGCGCGCAATCGACGCCGGTCCGCGCTGCCTTCCAGGTGCCCGCCATCAACGGTGTGCCGGCATCGAATGAAAACAAACCCATGCGCGCAGAGAAGTTGGCCGGCAGGACATCGCTGCGAAAACCTCGGACCGGCCACAGCGACGGCAAGGCATCGCGCGCTGCATTGGCCGGATCCAGCGCCACCCACTCGTCCCAGGCATGGGCCAGAAAGTCCAGATAACGCGGCGTGTGGATGGCCTGCAAGACCCTGTCGTCAAATACTGT
>JBAXOZ010000265.1:0-3129 GCA_037132975.1 Comamonadaceae bacterium | reverse complement strand
GCGTACAGCAGTTCGGCCACCACACCATCCATCGGTGCTGAAATGGTGTGCTCCATCTTCATGGCATCAAGCACCGCCAGCGCCTGGCCTGTTCTGACCTTGTCACCCGCCTTGACCGCAAATGACACCACCTTGCCCGGCATGGGTGCCGTCAGACGCCCGCCCTCGGTCTGGTTGTCGCCGGCATGGGCCAGGGCATCGATGATCGTGAGCTGTGTTGCGCCCTGTGCAGAGAAGATGTGAACCGCTGCGCCATTCTTGTAGACATTGAGGATCTGACGCCGCTCACCCAGGTGCACGTCGATACCATGGGTGACCGCGGCAAACGAAAAGCTCTCGCTCGCACCGGCCACATCGAGTTGCAGCGCGCCATCGTGCAGCGTGGTCATCTGCACCACATGCACGACCCCGGCAAATTCAAAGTCGAAACGGCGTGTGCTGGGGCCATGCGAGCGCCAGCCGTCGCGCCGGGCCCATGGGTCGAGCCATAGGGACTTCTCGGCCAGACCCGCCTCCACCGCCATCTCCTGCAACAGCGTGTGCGCAATGGCACCGGAAACGGCCAGGGCCAGCCCGACCTTTTCCTGCTTGAACAGGACCGCCTCTTCGCGCGGAATCAAGCCGGTGTCCAGATCGGCCTCGACAAAGGAGCGGCTTTGCACCACGTTGCGCAGAAACTGGACGTTGGTGTTCAGTCCCACGATATGCGTCTGAGCCAGTGCCACATCCAACCGTGCCAGCGCCTGCGCGCGGGTGTCGCCGTGCACGATCAGCTTGGCCACCATGGAGTCGTAGAACGGCGAAATGGCATCGCCCTGGCGCACGCCGGAATCGACCCGCACCACCGCGCTGGAGCCGACATTGCCACGCTCGAAAGTGACGCAATCAGGCAGTTCGTAAACGTGCAGTGTGCCGGTCGCGGGCATGAAGTTCTTGTCCGGATTTTCGGCGCAGATGCGGGCCTCAATGGCGTGGCCACTGATTTTGAGTTGCTCCTGCAGCAGCGGCAAGGGCTGACCGCTGGCCACACGCAACTGCCACTCCACCAGGTCCTGCCCGCTGATGGCTTCGGTGATCGGATGCTCCACTTGCAGCCGCGTGTTCATTTCCATAAAGTAGAAAGCCCCCACGCTTGCCACTTCGTGTGCTGCGCTGCCCCCCGAGGGGGCTAATTTTCCTTGGGGCGGCCCAGCGGAAAATTGATCATCATCACCGGTCCGTGGCCGCGTCTCGACGATGAACTCGACGGTACCGGCGCCCACGTAGTTGACAGCGCGCGCAGCCGCCACGGCCGCCTCGCCCATCTGCTTGCGCAGCGCCGGCGTCATGCCGGGTGCGGGCGCTTCTTCCAGCACCTTTTGATGGCGGCGCTGTACCGAGCAGTCGCGCTCAAAAAGGTAGACGTAATTGCCCAGCGTGTCGCCAAACACCTGAATCTCGATGTGGCGTGGCCGCTGCACGTATTTCTCGATCAGCACGGCATCGTCGCCAAAACTGTTGATCGCCTCGCGCTGGCAACTGGCGAGCGCCGCCGCAAAGTCTTCCGCCTTGTCCACGGCGCGCATGCCCTTGCCACCGCCACCCGCACTGGCCTTGATCAGCACCGGGTAGCCAATGGCATCGGCTTCGCGCTGCAACAGCGCTGCGTCCTGCTCGGCACCGTGATAACCCGGGACCAGCGGCACACCGGCCAGCGCCATCAGGCGCTTGGATTCGGCCTTCAAACCCATCGCCTTGATGGCGGAAGCTGGCGGGCCGATAAAGACCAGACCGGCCTTCGAACAGGCCTGCGCGAACTCTTCGTTTTCGCTCAGAAATCCGTAACCAGGGTGAATCGCCTGGGCGCCGGTGGCCTGTGCTGCGGCAATGATTTTTTCCCAGCGCAGATAACTGTCCTTGGGCGAACTGCCGCCAATGTGAACGGCCTCGTCACAGACGCTGACATGCTTGGCGTTGGCGTCGGCATCCGAATAGACCGCCACCGTCTTGATGGCCATGCGTCGCGCAGTTGCAGCGACGCGGCAGGCGATCTCGCCCCGGTTGGCAATGAGAATCTTGTTAAACATCTGAGTCTTTCCCTTACATTCTGAACAGGCCGAACTGGGTATCGGGTATCGGCACATTGAGTGTCGCGCTGAGGCCCAGCGCCAGCACGCGGCGCGTGTCTGCCGGGTCGATGATGCCGTCGTCCCACAGGCGCGCACTGGCGAAGTAGGGATGGCCCTGGGTCTCGTACTGGTTGCGGATCGGCGCACGGAAGGCTTCTTCCTCTTCCTTGCTCCAACTACCGCCGCGCTCCTCGATACCATCGCGGCGCACAGTGGCCAACACGCTGGCGGCCTGCTCGCCGCCCATGACCGAGATGCGTGCGTTCGGCCACATCCACAAAAAGCGCGGACTGTAGGCACGGCCGCACATGCCGTAGTTGCCGGCACCGAAACTGCCGCCAATGATGATGGTGAACTTGGGCACGGCAGCGGTGGCCACTGCCGTCACCATCTTGGCACCGTTGCGCGCAATACCTTCGTTCTCGTACTTGCGCCCGACCATGAAGCCGGTGATGTTCTGCAGGAACACCAGGGCAATCTTGCGCTGGCAGCAGAGCTCAATGAAGTGCGCGCCCTTGAGAGCGGATTCGCCAAACAGGATGCCATTGTTGGCGATGATGCCGACCGGCATGCCCTCGATGTGGGCAAAGCCCGTGATCAGCGTCGTGCCAAAACGCGGCTTGAATTCGTGAAACTCGGAGTCATCGACGATGCGGGCGATGATTTCGCGCACGTCGTAGGGTTTGCGCGTATCGGTCGGAATGACACCGTAGAGTTCTTCCGCCGCAAATCGGGGCGCCAGTGGTGCGCGCACCGCGGCCTGCACCGGCTTCTGGTGATTCAGGTGGGAGACCGCCAACCGCGCCAGCGCCAGCGCGTGCAGGTCATTTTGTGCCAGATGATCGGCTACACCGGACATTCGGGTGTGCACATCACCACCGCCCAGGTCTTCGGCGCTCACCACCTCGCCGGTGGCCGCCTTCACCAGTGGCGGACCACCCAGAAAAATCGTGCCCTGATTCTTGACGATGATGGTCTCGTCGCTCATCGCTGGCACGTAAGCGCCGCCGGCAGTGCAACT
>JBAXOZ010000264.1:0-3130 GCA_037132975.1 Comamonadaceae bacterium | reverse complement strand
TCGCAGTGACGCTACCGGCTTCATTGCCGGTAGTACGCTGGCAGCGAGTGCAGGTACTTGGGCAGATTCGGGTTCTTCATCAGGCGCGAGAAGAAATCCGGATCATCACTGGTGGTCAGGCTGTTCAGCCGGGTCTTCTCGAAGGGCAGACCGAAGCGGCAGGACAGCAGGCGCTTGGCGTCAGTCGCCTTGATGTCCCCTGCAGGCGGTGACAGGCGGCACTCGGCGAAATCTTTGGCCAGTTGCTCCGGACTGAGTTTGGCTGCCAACTGAGCCGGATCGAGTTTGAGACCCTGCTGGATGCGGCTCATGGTCTCGGCGACGCTCATCGGCGGCAGACTGGTGGCCGGGCAATTGGGCGTCATGGCTTTGCTGCGTTTGCCTTTGAAGGTGGAGGTGGTCTCGATGTCGTCGGACCTGCCGCGCGCTGCCTTGAGCAGGGCGAGATCGCCATACAGGGGCTCACCCCGCACGGCGACCAACTGGATGTTTTCTTCAATCGCCTGGATCAGGTTGCGATAAGGATCGGCGTGCCGGTCATCGAGCACCAGCACATCGGCCAGATAGCCCTCGGTGATCTGGCCCAGGCGCTTGCTCCAACCCATGGCATCGGCCGGCTTGCGCGTCACCATTTCAACCAGGTCCCGGTCTGACAGGGCGCCATGCAGCGTGTGCTTGTTGTACAGGTCGGCCACCTTGAGCTCGCCCAGACTCGACTTGCTGCCCGACGGCCCCCAGTCTGGTGCCAGACTGATGGCCACACCAGCGCGGCGCGCGGCATCAATGTTCGCAGTCTGGCCGTAGAGCATGAAGTTCGACAGCGGTGACCACACCAGCTTGGCGCCCGCGGTCGCCATTTCCTTGAGCTGTGGCTCGGTCAGCCCGACGCCGTGGATGGCGATCAGTTCCGGCCCGAGCAGATTGCTGTCCTTGATGGCGTAGAACTCGGTGGCCATGCGCGGCGAGGGTCCTTCGGCCAGGTGCACTACCAGCGGACCTTTGCTGCGCTCGGTCTGCATCGCACTCCACTCCCTGGAACTGCGACCGATATCGACGCGGCTGGCTGCCACGCGCGACTCCACCGGTGAATTCTCGATATTGCGCACCAGGCACTCCTCCTTGGAATAAGCCAGGTTGGTCCGGCCACCCTGCAAGGAGGTGGTGCCGCCGGCCAGCGCCTTGTACTCGCCATAGCGGCCGATCTCAATCCCGAGGTCGAGGTAGAAAGGACGCGTCAGCACTTCCTGCGGGAAAGTAATGCGCTTGTTGTACACATCGTCGTACCAACGCCACTCGTAGCGGTCCCGGTACTTGCGCGTGATCGGCAGCAGCGGGTAGATGGCGTACTCCGGGTGATTGTGCAGATCGATGATGCCGGGGTAGATCGCGCCCTTGCTGTCGATCACCGGGGCGTCCCTGGCCGCATCCGGCAGCGCCTCACCGGATCGCGCAATCGCCATGATCTTGCCGCCAGCCAGCCAGACCCGGGCGTTGGGCAACACGTCACCGGCGTCGTTCATGGTTACTACTTTGCCCACCAGCACCAGACCGGCGTTGGTGTTCCATGGCGTCTGCGCACCAGCGGGTGCAATCAGGGCAGAGGCCGACAGAAGGCAGGTAATGGCAAGGCTGGCAGTGCGCATATTGGTTCTCGGCTTTCGGCAAAGAAGGAGGGTGCGGGCATCATAGCGTTGCGCCAGGATTTCAGTGTTTCCGGTCCGCCCAGTCATCCCAATCCACGTTGTGGGTCTTGATATAAGCGCTGACCGCCGAACCAAGGGTCGGAAAGAAGAACTGCTCGCCAAACCGGGCAAACAGTCCGAATCTCTTGAGCTTGTCCTTGACCGGGCCCTTCATCTCGGCAAAACACAAGCTGATGCCAGCTTCGTGCAAGACATCGCCGAGCTCGACCAACATGTCGGCTGAGGTCACGTCCACGCTGGTGACCGGTTCTGCTGCGACGACCACCCAGCGCACTGGCGTGGGCGATGTCGCCACCGCGTCCAGAACCTGGTCATGGAACCACTCGGCATTGGCGAAAAACAAGGGTGCATCCCAGCGAAACAGAACCAAACCGGGGATCAGGTGCGCCTCGGGATGGCGCTGGATGTCGTGGTAACCCTTGACGCCGTCGGCGCGGCCCAATACGGCGGAGTGCGGGCGCCAGCTGTCCCACAGAAACTCGATGACGGCAATCGCGATGGCCAGGCCGATGCCGGGAATCGCGCCCAGCACGACCACCCCGGCGCTACAAGCGATAGCCAGCCAGAACTCCCAGCGCTGGATGCGGTAGATTCGACGCAAGTCGGTGACCTCGATCATGCCAACGGCAGCCGCGATGACGACCGCCGCCAGAGCGCTGATGGGCAAGTTCTTCAGCAGGTTCGGCGCTACCAACAACAGCAGGGCAACCGTCAGCGCGCCGACGACGCCACTCAACTGGGTTTTGGCGCCTGCAGCCTCGGCAACCGGCGTGCGAGACGCACTGCTGCTGATTGGAAATCCCTGAAAAAGTCCGGCCGCCAGATTGGCAACGCCCAGCCCCACCATCTCCTGGTTCGGATCGACGCGGGTTCGAGTCTTGGCCGCATAGACTCGCGAGAGCACACTGGTATCGGCGAACGACACCAGAGCAATGGCAGTGCCGCCAATCAGAACGGGCACGATGTCCGTGCTGCCGATCCACGGGATGGCGAACGCCGGCAGCCCCTGCGGCAGGGAACCCAGGACCGAAACGCCAGCGCGTGCGGCAAGATCGAGCACACCAACAAGCACAGTGGCTCCGACGACAGCGGTCAGGATGCCCGGCACGCGTTTGCTGCCCTTAAGCAGGTATATCACCGCCAGGGTGGCCGCGCCAACCGTGAAGGTGGTCCAGTTGACCTGTCCATCAAGCACCGATGCGACGATGGCTCCGACGCTCTGCAGCGGAGCGTCGCTGTCGATCGAAAAACCGAACAGCTTGGGCAGTTGACTGATCAGCACTGTCAGTGCGATGCCATTCATGTAGCCGTAGCGGATCGGCTTGGAAAGCAGTTCGGTGATGAAGCCCAGGCGCGCCAGACCGGCGACGATGCAGACGATCCCTGACACCACTGCCATCATGGCGGCCAGGGCAATGGCACGGTTA
>JBAXOZ010000263.1:0-3172 GCA_037132975.1 Comamonadaceae bacterium | reverse complement strand
CTGCCCTGCTGCCGTTCAAAGCCAAACTTTCTACGACAGCAACAGGCAAGCAAATGGTATTCGTGACCAACAGGTCCACCGCCGTGGCCTGGGCTGTGTTGGCGACCGATTTGTGCGCGTTTGGCACCATGATGGCGCCGACACAGCCCAAGCCGCTGCCACCACCACCCAATCACGAAGGACCGTACCCTCCCCCACCCGGCGTGGCAATCTCGAACACATCGCCCACCTGCATCTCGGCTTGGCCGATATGAGCCAGTTCTTCCACCCTGCCATCGGCACGCAACACCCGATTCACACCGGGCTGCCCGGCCTGCCCGCCGGCCATGCCGAAGGAAGGATGGACGCGGCCGTTGGAGAGAATGCTGGCAGTCATGGGTTCCAGAAACCTGACCCGGCGCACGCCACCGTTACCGCCATGCCAATGACCCGCGCCGCCAGAGTCCGGTCGGATCTGGTAGCTGTCCAGGCGCACCGGAAAGCGGAACTCCAACACCTCGGGGTCGGTCATGCGCGAATTGGTCATGTGGGTTTGCACAACGTCGGTGCCGTTGAAGCCCTTACCGGCACCAGAACCACCGGAGATGGTCTCGTAGTACTGATAGCGCGCATTGCCAAAGGTGAAGTTGTTCATGGTGCACTGGCTGGCCGCCATTTCACCCAGCGCTCCGTAGAGCGCGTTGGTGATGCAACTCGATGTTTCCACGTTGCCCGCCACCACCGAGGCCGGTGGATTGGGATTGAGCATGCAGCCCTCGGGAATGATCACCGACAAAGGCTTCAGGCAACCGGCATTGAGCGGAATGTCGTCATCGACCAGCGTGCGAAACACGTACAGCACCGCCGCCATACAGACAGCCTTCGGTGCATTGAAGTTGTTGCTCTGCTGCATTGAAGTACCGGTGAAGTCGATCACCGCACTGCGCTCTGGTGCATTGACACGGATCGCCACCTGGATCTGCGCGCCGTTGTCCAGCGCCAAGGTGAAAGCACCGTCCTTCAACCGCGTGATGACGCGGCGCACGGATTCTTCGGCGTTGTCCTGCACATGGCGCATATAGGCCTGCACCATGTCGAGCCCGAAATGCTCAACCATCTTGCGCAGTTCCTGCACCCCTTTTTCATTGGCGGCAATCTGCGCCTTCAAATCCGCCAGATTCTGCTGCGGGTTGCGTGACGGGTATTCGCCGCTCTGCAGCAGCGCAATGATCTGTGCCTCCTGCAACACGCCGCGGTCCACCAGCTTGACGTTGTTGATCTGCACGCCCTCTTCTTCGATGCGCGTCGAAAACGGCGGCATGGAGCCCGGCGTGATGCCACCGATGTCGGCGTGATGGCCGCGCGAGCCCACATAGAAAGTCGGCTTGTCGTCAAGGTACACCGGTGTGATCACCGTGATGTCTGGCAGGTGCGTGCCGCCGTGGTACGGGTCGTTGAGTACATAGACATCACCGGGATTCATGCTGCCGGTGTTTTCACGAATCACGGTCTTGATGCTCTCGCCCATGGAGCCCAGGTGCACCGGCATGTGGGGTGCGTTGGCAATCAGGTTGCCCGCCGCGTCAAACAGCGCACAGCTGAAGTCGAGCCGCTCCTTGATGTTGACCGAGTAGGCCGTGTTCTGCAGTTGCAACCCCATCTGCTCGGCAATGTTCATGAACAGGTTGTTGAAGACCTCCAGCAGGACTGGATCGACGCTGGTGCCGGCGGCGAATTTCACGCTGCGCGCTTCATGCCGCAGCAACAAGAGGTGATCGAGCTCGGTCACGCTGGCCTGCCAGCCGGGTTCGATCACCGTGGTGGCGTTCTGTTCGGCAATGATGGCCGGACCCATCACGATGTCGCCCGGGCGCAAATCCTCACGCAGCAGCAGTTGCGCATCCACCCATTGGCCGCCGCTGTACATGGCAACGCTCTCGCGCACGGCGCCACAGGCCTGCAGGTCGCGCGCAGCGTGCAGTGTCTGACGCGGCTCGGTCGGCGCATCGCCAGCCACCACCGCTTCGACAGATACCGCCTCCACCACCAGCGCTTTGCCTTGCATCAGGAACGAGAAACGTTGCCGGTAGGCTGCCTCAAAAGCCGTCTGGATTGACGCCAGAGCCACCTCGGGCGAGTCAGCTTCAAGCGGCGCGCAGGGCACCACCAGCGCAGCATCGCTGCCTTCGTAGCGCACATGCACACGCCGGTGCACCGCCAGCGCACCCTGGCTGACCTGCTGGCGCAGCAGTTCGTCCTGTGCCTGCGCCGCCAGACGGTCCAGCTGCGCCGCAATCTGCGGCAGCGCCGGCGCACCGAGCTTGAGTTCCACCGCCTGTTCCCGAATCACGTTCTGGTCCGCCAGTCCCATGCCGTAGGCTGACAGCACGCCCGCCAGCGGATGCACAAAGACCCTTGTGATGCCCAGTGCGTCGGCCACAAGGCAAGCGTGCTGGCCACCAGCGCCGCCAAAGCACTGCAGTGTGTAGCGCGTCACGTCATAGCCGCGCGCCACAGAAATTTTCTTGATGGCGTTGGCCATCTGCTGCACGGCGATGCTGATAAAGCCTTCGGCCACATCCTCTGCCACGCGGCCGGTCTGCGCCGCCAGTGCTGCAAATTTTTCCCGCACCACGTCACCGTCCAGCGCTTCATTGGCGGCAGCACCAAAGACCTTGGGGAAATAGCGCGGAACAATCTTGCCCACCATCACATTGGCATCGGTCACCGCCAGTGGTCCGCCACGGCGGTAGCTCGCCGGCCCCGGATTGGCGCCCGCACTCTGCGGCCCGACCCGAAAGCGCGAACCGTCAAAGGCCAGAATCGAACCGCCGCCTGCCGCCACCGTGTGGATGCTCATCATGGGCGCGCGCATGCGCACACCGGCCACCTGGGTCTCGAACTCGCGCTCGAACTCGCCAGCGTAATGCGAGACATCGGTGGAGGTACCCCCCATGTCAAAGCCGATCACCTTCTCGATGCCGGCCATCGCTGCCGTGCGCGCCATGCCGACAATGCCGCCAGCCGGGCCGCTCAGGATGGCGTCCTTGCCGGCGAAGGCATGGGCGTCGGTCAGGCCACCAGAAGACTGCATGAAGAACAGCTTCACGCCCGGCATCTCCTGCGCCACCTGCTGCACATAGCGTTTGAGAATCGGCGACAGGTAGGCGTCCACCACCGTGGTGTCGCCACG
>JBAXOZ010000262.1:0-3207 GCA_037132975.1 Comamonadaceae bacterium | reverse complement strand
ACCCATGCCTTCAACAGCCTGACCCAGCGTCTGTCGGCTGAACTGCAGCAGCGCGGGCACCAGACCTCCATCGAGTTTGACATTGCCGACAGCGTCACCGAAGAAGCGGTGGCGCTGTTTGCGCCCGAGCTGATCGTGGCGCCCTATCTGCGTCGCGCCATTCCTGAATCCATTTGGTCGCGCATCGTCTGCCTGATCGTGCACCCCGGCGTGGTGGGCGACCGGGGGCCCTCGGCGCTGGACTGGGCGATAAAGAACCAGGAGACTGACTGGGGTGTCACGGTGCTGCAGGCAACAGCCGAGATGGACGCCGGGCCGGTCTGGGCCAGCGTGACTTTTGCCATGCGCGGAGCCAGCAAGTCCAGCCTGTACCGCCACGAAGTAACGCAGGCGGCCTGTAGCGCGGTCTTGCTGGCGCTGCAGCGCTTCGAATCCGGCAACTTTATTCCAGCGCCACTCGCCACCCTGCCCGCACCGCGCGGTCAGTGGCGACCCCTGATGAAACAGGAACAACGCAGCTTGGACTGGCAGCGCGACAGCAGCGCTACCGTGCTCAGGCACATCCAGGCAGCCGATGGCTTTCCGGGCGTCGCCGACCAGCTGTTTGACCAACCTTGCCATCTGTTTGACGCCTGGCCTGAAGCGACGCTGCGCGGCACACCGGGAAGCGTCATTGCGCGGCGCGAAACGGCCCTGCTGCGGGCCACCATCGACGGTGCGGTGTGGATCGGTCACCTCAAGCGTGAGGGCAGCGTCAAACTGCCGGCGACGCTGGCGTTTGAAAGCGAAGCCGCGCAACTTCCCGAACTCCCGTTGCAGGACTGGTGGCGCTGCAGTACGCCGACCTGGCAGGACATCGCCTACGAAGAAAGCGCTGGTGCGGGGTTTCTTTCTTTCGAGTTTTACAACGGCGCCATGTCAAGCCGCCAATGTGAACGCCTACGCTCGGCACTGCTCTGGGCCAGGCAGCGCCCGACCCAGGTTCTGGTGCTGACCGGCGGCCGGGACTTCTGGTCCAACGGCATTCACCTGAACGTGATCGAAGCGGCCAGCCTGGGCGGCGGCTCGGCGGCCGACGAGTCCTGGCGCAACATCAATGCCATCAACGATCTGGCGCTGGAGCTGATCAACACCGCCCAGCAGATCACGGTGGCAGCGCTCGGCGGCAACGCCGGCGCCGGCGGCTGCTTTCTGGCGCGTGCCTGCGACCTGGTGTGGGCGCGCGAGACGGTGCTGCTCAATCCGCACTACAAGAACATGGGCAACCTGTACGGCTCCGAATACTGGAGCTACCTGCTGCCGCGACGTGTCGGCATGGAGACAGCACAGGCCATCATGCGTGACCGTCAACCGCTGACGGCGCCCGACGCACTGCGAACAGGTCTGATCGATGCCTGCTTTGGTGATGCTGCTGAGGCATTCAAGGCCGAAGTCAGGCAACGCGCGGCAACGCTGGCGGCAGCACCCGATCTGGCACAGCGCTTGGCTGCCAAACGTGAATCACGCCAGCGTGACGAAGCCGCCAAGCCGCTGGCCGCGTACCGCGAGGAAGAGCTGACACAGATGCGCCGCAACTTCTACGGCTTTGATCCGAGCTACCACATAGCGCGCCACCATTTCGTTCACAAGTCCCCTGCTTCCTGGACGCCGCGCCATCTGGCACGTCACCGTGATCTGGGGTGGAGACGCCCATGACCAGTCGCACCCCTCTGTCGGTTCTGGTGGTTGATGACGAACTGCGCTCGCTGGAAACGTTGCGGCGCACGCTGGAAGACCACTTCACGATTTTCACCGCGCTGTCGGCACAAGAAGGTCTGGCTCTGATGGAAGGCGAGTACATCCAGATCGTGCTGTCCGATCAGCGCATGCCGGGCTCGTCGGGCGTGGAGTTTCTGCGCAATGTCAGGGCACGCTGGCCGAATACGATGCGACTGATTCTGTCAGGCCACACTGATGCCGAAGACATCATCGCTGGTGTCAATGACGCTGGCATCTGGCAGTACCTGCTCAAGCCCTGGCACCCGGACCAGTTGCTGCTCACCCTGCAAAGCGCCGCCGAGCTGTGGCGACTGCAGCAGGAGAACGAGCGGCTGACGCTGGAATTGCGCTCCAGCCCGGAACATCTGTCACAGCGGGTTGCCCATCTGCGTCAGAAAGTGCGAAGCCAGTCCGGCTTTGACCGATTGACACGCGCCGCCGACAGCCCGCTCAATGAAGTCTGTGCCCTGGCCGAGAGAATCGCTGGCCACGACCTGTCGGTCCTGATCACTGGGGAATCAGGTACCGGCAAGGAGTTGCTGGCGCGTGCCATTCACTACGCCAGCACACGCGCTGACCAACCCTTCGTGGTGGAGAACTGCGGCGCCCTGCCCGACACGCTGCTGGAAAGCGAACTCTTCGGCCACAAGCGCGGCTCGTTTACCGGTGCCACCGAATCACGCATCGGGCTCTTTCAACAAGCCGATGGCGGCACCCTGTTCCTCGACGAGATCGGTGAGACTTCACCGGCTTTTCAGGTCAAGCTGCTGCGCGCCCTGCAGGAGGGGGAGATTCGCCCGGTCGGCAGTCCACGACCGGTGGCAGTCGATGTGCGGCTGATCGCTGCCACCAACCGCAATCTGGAAGCCGACGTGGCCAGCGGACGCTTTCGCGAAGACCTCTACTACCGCGTGGCCGGTATCACGCTCTATCTGCCGGCGCTGCGCGAGCGGCCGCAGGACATCGCACCCATCGTGTCGCAGATGCTGGAGCGCTCCGCGCTCAAAGGTCGAAAGATGTCGAGCGAAGCGATGAACTGTCTGCTCGGCCACGCCTGGCCCGGCAATGTGCGCGAGTTGCAGAACGAGGTCGGGCGCGCGCTGGCGCTCGGAGATGGTCCGGTGCTGGGCGCCGATCTGCTCTCGCCGCGACTGCACCAGCGCGGGGCTGGCAACGCCGTCAAACCGGCCAGGGCCGAGCTTGATTCAAGCCTGCTCAAGCACCAGCTTGAACGCCTCGAGGCGCAAGTCCTGCGCGAAGCCATGCTGCGCCACAAAGGCAACAAGACGCGCGTCGCCGAAGAACTGGGTTTGACCCGCGTCGGCTTGCGAATGAAGCTGATACGGCTCGGACTGGAAAAGGACAGAACACCATTCTGATAGAGGTACCAAAAGAAAGCGCCCTGTCATCCGACAGGGCGCTGTGCTTGGGGGTTGAAGTGATCAGGCA
>JBAXOZ010000261.1:0-3208 GCA_037132975.1 Comamonadaceae bacterium | reverse complement strand
TCACATGCTGCTTGGCCGCAAACAGTGGACGCACCAGTTCAACAGCGGCTTGCAACCAGGATTCACGCAAGCTATAGGGTGGCATGGAAGTGGTCTTTGTCATGGGCTGGGTAGTCTGGCTCCCGCAACGCTCACGGCGCGAGCCTGCGAGCCTGTGCAAATTTGCAGTACCAGCACCGGTTTTTGTGGCTCAAGGAGGCTCATACCGTGAGCCTGTGGTCTTTGATACTCTGGCGATCACTACTTCGTACCCGCCATGACCGCCCAGTTTTCCGAGAGACTGCTGTTCGAAGGACAGGAACTCACCCTCTGCGCCGTGCCCCTGGGGCCGTTCCTGGAGTTTTCCGGCAGCACGCTCAAGTTTGAAGCCACCAGTACCGCACTCTGGCGCGGCTATGTGGGCACCTGGGCCATCGAGAACGATCGCCTGTATCTGGTCAAGCTCTCCGGCAATTCAGTCATTGACGGTGAAGAGCGCGAGGTCGGACTTGAAGCACTGTTTCCAGACTACCCCGATGGCGTGTTTGCCCACTGGTTCACCGGAGAACTGCGCTGCCCCAGTGGCGCATTATTGAAGTACGTACACGGTGGCTTTGGAAGCTTGTACGAGATCGACCAGTTCTTTCGCGTACAGCGGGGTGTCGTACTGGAAAGAAGAGCCGTCATCAATGGTCAAGGCAAGCTGGGGGCATCTCGCTCGTACCAGATCTCAGCCATGACCACCTTCGGCAAGAAGAAACAGGACTGATATGTTGCGCGATCAAATTCTTTACTGGTTCGCAATCTACCTGGCTGTCGGGCTTCCTTCGCTCATTCTCCTGCGGCTGATGGTTTACTTCCTGTATGGTCCGTCACCCTATGGCGGCGCGTTGGACGACATCATGCAAGAAATCAGAGGTAACGGCAGTCTGCGGGTGCGCTCGATCCGTTTGGCCGGAAAGGTGCTGATGTTTCCCCTGATCCTGCTGATCTGGCCGCTGGTCGTAGGGCTCGTGCTGCAGTATCGATTCTCTTCATCGGGAAGGGATTGGAAACCCGATCCCGAGGCTGCCTTCCACTGCAAACGCAGCCATTTGGTGCGGGTCGTCACCCCCGAGGCAGCGGAGGCAGAGGCGTTCGTGGTTGACCCCCTGGGCCGTGTGCCCGATTTGCCCTTTGGACACCTGAATGCCGGATGGCGCGCACTGCTGGCCGACAGGCAAATTGGCGACTCTCTCTGGTACTTTGAAGTGCCCGGCCACACACCGGCACCAGACGCCGAAGCACAACGTCATCAGTATGCTGTGCCGCGCGGAACCAAGCGTGGTTACGCACTGGTGCAATCGCGCAAGGTGCGTGCAGAGTTTGTTTTTGAATGGGACTAAACCGTGAACCAAAACTTTATCCTTGTCGCATTCATGTCACTGGTGTGCTTGGCTCCGGTTCACGCCGAGTACGTGCCCGCGTTCACCGTCGTTCGCCACGTGGACAGCTTTCACGTCAAGCGCGATGGGCAGTACACCCAGACCATTGAGAGTTTGCTGCGCATCGACACCGCGCAGGGAGTCAACACCGCGGGGGAGCGCAAGATCGAGTTCAATGCCAAGCTTGAGACCATTGAACTGGTAGAGGCCTACACCGAACTCAAGAACGGCACGCGCATTGAGGTGCCACCTGAGCGGATACGCATTCAGGACAGCAACACGGCCGAGGAATCCATCTACAGTGATGAGAAGGTCATGGTCATCATATTCCCCCAGGTAGAGGTTGGCGCGCACCTTTACTACCGGGCGGCTTCGATTCAGCACACCCCCGTGTTTGCGGGGCATTTCTACTGGTCCGATTACTACTCGCCACATATTCGCGTTGAACAGGCCGTCGTCAATCTGACGCATGAGCCTGGGATTGCCATTGGCGTGGAGGCCGATCGGTTCCAAGGGGGCAAAGTTACGCCCTTGTCTGGCGATGCGCCTGGCACAGTGCGCTACCGCTTTACCTTTACTCAGAGAGATGCCTTCCCGGCCGAAAATGCGCGCCTTGCCCTGTCAGACTTTGCGCCCCATATTGCCCTGAGCAGTTTTGCTGACTACCCGGACTTCGCCAAAGCCTACCAAAAGCGCGCCAAACCCATGGCCGCCGTTACCCCGGCCATCAGCAGGGTTGCCAATGAACTGGTGGCAGGTGCCAAAGATGAGCGCGAACGCGTGCGTCGCCTGTACAACTGGGTCAGCAACAGTATCCGATACGTGGCGGTTTATGTAGGCGCTGGCGGATGGGTTCCGCATGACGCACAAAGCGTGCTGAACAACCGCTACGGCGACTGCAAAGACCATGTGGTGCTGCTGGAGAGCATGCTCGCCGCCGTCGGCATTGACAGCAGTCCGGCCCTGATCGGCACCGACCATGCCTTCGTGTTGCCCAAGCTGCCCGTCAGTACGCCGTTTGACCATGTCATCACCTACGTTCCGTCACTCGACCTCTACCTGGACTCGACCGCTCAGTTCGCCCCGCTGGGGACACTGCCAAGCTGGGATCAAGGCAAATCGGTGCTGCTCACAGCTAACGGCAAGGTGGCAAAGACCCCCGCACAAGACGTCTCCAAGGACAAGACGCACACCTCGGTCATGATGGCCGTGCTCGACAATGGTGGTGTCGTGGGCAGGAGCACTTACACGCCGCGCGGCAACTTTGAAGTGGAGTCGCGCAGTTCCCAATTCGGCTTCCTGAACCGCAATCAAGTCCCAATCGTGAATAAGCTTCTGTCGCGTTTTCTGGAAAGTGGCGAAGGAGTGATCGATAAATCCGAGCCGATGAGTCTGGACAAGCCTTGGAAGGTTGAATCGTCGTTTGAGCTCGATCCGGTGGTCAACGTGCCCGGCCCCAGTGCCATGACCATCCCGGTAGGGCTGGCACCAGGACGCATCAAGGAGATGGCTGGCTACAAGCCACCTGCCAAGCGCCGCTACCCGGCGGTCTGTGGTTCGGCAGCCCACACAGAAACGATCATCCTGAAGTTCCCCGAGACCGTGAAAATTCAGCGCATTCCAAAGGATGTCGCATTCCGGCGTGGCCCCTTGCAGTACAAAGCCAGCTACGAACTTGACGATCATATGCTTGTGGTCCAGCGCCGCTACGAGGCACACCGCGCAAAACCGGTGTGTGACGAGAAGGACGACCGGGACTGGGATGCACTGCGGGAAGTGCTGCAGCGCGACTTGCGCTCTCAGGT
>JBAXOZ010000260.1:0-3209 GCA_037132975.1 Comamonadaceae bacterium | reverse complement strand
GCGGTATCCTGGATCGCATACCAGGGCAGCAGCAGGTAGGCCAGCAGGCCCAGCGCCAACCAGATGCGAATAGCCTGGTTGGGGTTCTTCTTCATCAGCGAGGCAGGGAATTAACGTCCTTTTCCCACTTCGCAATCAGCCGGCGCCGCTCGGCACTGGCGCCGTACTTGGCGTAGTCGTAATTGATGAACTTGATTTTTTTGAAGTCAGGAATGCGCGGATCGTTCTTTGCGCTCTTGTTCGAAGGCAATTGAAACTGCTTGGCCGCGGCCGCCATCTCCTGCGCCGCGGGCGTCAAGGCCCACTCATAAAACTTCTTTGCCGCTTCCAGATTGCGCGCGCCCTTGATGATGCTCATGGAGCCAATCTCGGCGCCTGTGCCTTCCAGCGGTGTGATGGTTTCGACCGGAAAACCATTCATCTTCTCGCCCGGACCATCGTGCACAAAACTGATGGACACGGCCGTCTCACCGCGCGCCACCGCCTTGATCGGCCCGGTCCCAGAGCGTGTGTACTGGCTGACATTCTTGTGCAAGCCCTTGAGGTAGTCAAAAGCCTTGTCCTCGCCCATCAGTTGCACCAGTGTTGCCACCATGGTGTAGGCGGTGCCACTGGAGCCCGGATTGGCCACCTGGATGTCGCCTTTGTATTCGGGCTTGAGCAAATCAGCCCAGGACTTGGGTACAGCCAGCTTTTTCTTGGCCAGCAGTTCCGGGTTGTAGCCAAAGCCCAGCGGGCCGGAATAAATACCCACCGTCTTGAAGCCCGCCTGTTGCGCCTGCTGCTGCGCCCAAGGGTACAACTGGCTCAGGCTGGGCGACTTGTATTCCAGCGAGAGGCCTTGCTCGGCCGCCTGCAAATGCGGGTCCCCGGTGCCGCCAAACCAGACATCGGTCTTGGGGTTGTCTTTCTCCGCTATCAACTGGGCCAGCGCTTCCCCCGAGCCCTTCATGCTGACATTGATCTTGGTACCGGTGGTGCGCGCGTACACGGTGCCTATCATGTTGCACCACTCCGCCTGCACCGAGCAAATCACATTGATCTGCCCTTGCGCCAACGCACCGAGAGACAGACAAGCCAAGGCCGCCACCAACACCTGCTTCTTCATCACAACTCCTGTAAAGCGCGCCACCGCACGCGGGACAGCGCCAGTTTAAAACAAGGCCGGCCTAGATCCGGCCCTCTTCAACCGCATGGCAGGCGATCCGGATGCCTGCCAGGGCCAGCAGTTGCGGTCGCTCGCTGCGACAACGCTCATTGGCATGCGGGCAGCGCGGATGGAAGGCGCAACCCAAAGGAGGGTTGAGGGGATTGGGTACTTCCCCCTGCACCGGCGTGCGGGCACGCCCGGTGTCCATCATCTTCGGGATGGCATCGATCAGCATCCGGGTGTAGGGATGGCGCGGACTGCCAAACAGGGCCTGCTTGTCAGCCAGTTCCACCAGGCGCCCGAGATACATCACCCCCACCTGGTCACTGACATGGCGCACCACCGCCAGATTGTGTGAAATGAACAGGTAGGTCAGCCCCCGTTTGCGTTGCAGGTCCTTCATGATGTTGAGCACCTGCGCCTGCACACTCACATCCAGCGCCGAGGTCGGCTCGTCACAGACCAGAAATTCCGGCTGCGTGGCCAGGGCGCGTGCAATCGAGATGCGCTGGCGTTGACCGCCAGAAAACTGATGCGGGTATTTGAAGCTGTCGAGCGGACTCAAGCCCACATCGGTCAGCAAAGCTCCGACCCGCGCCCTCAACTCTGCCGGATCGCTCACGAGTCCATGTTCGATCAAGGGCTCGGCCACGATGTCCTGCACCAGCCAGCGTGGATTCAGGGAGGCATAGGGATCCTGAAAGATCATCTGGATCCGGCTGCGCAGCTTCAATCCAGCCGGCGTCTTGAAGATCGCGTGGGCATCGAGCCCATCAAACACCAGATTGCCGCGGCTCGGCTCATGCAGACCCACCAGCAGGCGCGCCACCGTGCTCTTGCCGCAGCCAGACTCACCCACCAGCGCCAGTGTCTTGCCCTTTTCAATCTCGAAACTGACGCCGTCAACGGCGTGCAGCAGGGTCCGCGGTCGGCCCTCGATCAGGCGATTGAGCCAGGGCGCCGATACGTCAAAAGTCATCGCCAGATCGTTGGCTTGGACCAGGGCCGTCATGCTGTCTCCTGCTTTGCCATTGCCGGCTTCTGATTCGTCATTGCGAGCGAAGCGTGGCAATCCATACTACGCAACTCCATCATGGATCGCCACGGCCTGCGGCCTCGCGATGACAGCAGAGTTCGCATGCAACCAGCAGGCAGCGCGTGTCACACCGGCACCGAGCAGTTCCGGGCGCTCGCTCCTGCATTGGGCCAGGGCTTGCGAACAACGCGGGTGAAAGGCGCAGCCAAGCGGAATCGCATTCAGACGCGGCATCGCGCCATCAATCTGGTTGAGCCGCTCACGATCCTGCGTGATGTCGGGGATGGCTGCCATCAAGCCAGCCGTGTAGGGATGCGCCGGGTGGTTGATGACCTCGTGCACCGGGCCAATTTCGGCCAGCCGCCCGGCGTACAGCACTGCCACACGGTCGCAGGTTTCGGCAATCACGCCCATGTCGTGCGTGATCAGCATGACGGCGGCGCCATGCTGCTTGCAGATCCGCTTGAGCAGGGTAATGATCTGCGCCTGGATCGAAACATCCAGCGCCGTGGTTGGCTCGTCGGCCACAATCAGTTTGGGCTCCGCCGCCAGCGCCAGAGCGATCACGACGCGCTGGCGCATGCCGCCCGAAAACTGGTGCGGAAAATGGTCGATACGCTGCTCCGGTGCCGCAATGCCAGTGTCGCGCAGCAAGGAGACGGCGCGCTCACGCGCCTGCTTTTCGTCAAGCGGCAGGTGCGTGCGGATGGTCTCCACCAGTTGCTGGCCTATCGTGTAGAGCGGATTGAGCGATGTCAGCGGATCCTGAAAGATGGCGCCTATGCGCTTGCCCCGGATCCGGCGCATCTGCTCAAATCCGAGTTGATCAATGCGCTCGCCTTCCAGCAGGATCTCGCCGCTGGCAATACGCCCGGGCGGCTCCAGCAGGCCAATGATGGCAGCACCGGTAATCGATTTGCCGGCACCCGACTCACCGACCACGCCCAGGATCTCACCTGGCGCAATATCGAACGAAACATCGTCCAGCGCGCGCAGCGTGCCCCGTCGGTGCGGAAACTCGAC
>JBAXOZ010000259.1:0-3229 GCA_037132975.1 Comamonadaceae bacterium | reverse complement strand
AGCAGATGTGCGCCATTGGCCGCGCCCTGATGGCCAACCCCAGCATGGTGCTGCTTGACGAGCCGTCCATGGGCCTGGCACCGCAGATCGTGGAAGAAGTGTTCGAGATCGTGAAGGACCTCAACCGCAAGGAAAAAGTCACGTTCCTGCTGGCGGAGCAGAACACCAACATGGCGTTGAAATATGCCGACTACGGCTACATCATGGAATCGGGCCGTGTCGTGATGGACGGTGCCGCCAACGATCTGGCCAACAACGAGGACGTCAAGGAGTTCTACCTCGGCGTCGGCGGCGGTGAGCGCAAGAGCTTCAAGGACGTCAAGAGTTACAAACGGCGCAAGCGCTGGCTGGCTTGAGCAGGTTGATCCCACGCACTGGCGCCGTGGTGGCCAGTGCTTTATAGGAAAAGCAATATGTCTGAACATTACGATGCGCTGGAAACGCGTGACAGTGCTGCGCGCGAAGCCGCCCTGATGGCGGCCCTGCCACTGCAGTTGACGCATGCCAAAAAATCATCGGCAACACTGGCGCAAATTCTGAAAGATGTGAATCCGGCCGGGGTTACGAGCCGCCAGGCACTGGCCGCCTTACCTGTGATTCGCAAGCACGAACTGCTGGAACGCCAGCAAGCCAGCCGCACCATTGACGGTGGCGACGTGTTCGGCGGTTTCAGTGCGGTTGGCTACGGCAAGCAGATGCCGCGGATTTTTGCCAGTCCCGGCCCGATTTACGAGCCCGAAGGTGCAGCCAAAGACTATTGGCGCATGGCGCGCGCCATCTTTGCGGCGGGCTTTCGTCCCGGCGAACTGATTCACAACTGCTTCAGCTATCACTTTGTTCCCGCAGGATCAATGATGGAATCGGGTGCCCATGCGTTGGGCTGCACCGTCTTTGCCGGCGGCACCGGCCAGACCGAACAGCAAGTACAAACCATGGCCGAACTGCGGCCGGCCGGCTACATCGGTACACCCAGTTTCCTGAAAATCATCATCGACAAAGCGGCCGAAATGGGCGTCGCCCTGCCCAGCGTGAAGAAAGCCATGTTTGGCGGCGAAGCCTTTCCGCCTTCCCTGCGCGACTGGTTCGCTGAGCGCGGTGTGACCGGTTACCAGTGTTATGCCACCGCCGACGTTGGCTCCATCGCCTTTGAGACCGCAGCGCGCGAAGGTTTGGTGCTCGATGAAGGTGTGATTCTCGAAATTGTGCGTCCTGGTACCGGTGACCCGGTCGCGCCCGGCGAGGTCGGCGAAGTGGTGGTGACCACGCTGAATCCGGACTACCCGCTGATCCGCTTTGGCACCGGTGACTTGTCGGCTGTTCTGCCGGGACCCTGCCCGAGCGGGCGCACCAACACCCGCATCAAGGGCTGGATGGGACGCGCGGATCAGACCACCAAGATCCGTGGCATGTTCGTCCACCCGGGGCAGGTTGCCGACATCGTCAAACGCTTCCCCGAGGTAGCGCGCGCCCGTCTGGTGGTGACTGGCGAGATGGCCAATGACGCCATGACACTGAAGGTAGAGACCGCCTGCGGTGGCCCCGACGCGCTGGCCGCCAGGATTGGCGATGCCATTCGCGATGTCACCAAACTCCGCGGTGTGGTCGAATTTCTGCTGCCGGGAACCCTGCCCAACGATGGCAAGGTGATTGAGGACGCGCGCAGTTACAGCTGAGCGCATCCACGAGAGCGTCGTACTGATACGCCAGTGCGGTGTTCATGGGATCACGAAATAGGCCGACGGTCTCCATAGACTGGCGCATAGCCTTGTGAAAGCCTGGGCATTCCATTTCGATACGTTTGGTGTGTGCGCAATGGCGATCAAGTCACGCAGCACATAGAAATGCAAGAGGCCTGCTGAAGCTGCCTCGCCCGCACTACCCACACACTGCTGCAGATCTTGTCGTTACTCGTTTGTAACGTAAACCAGGTCAAGAAACACCGACTTCTAAGTGCATAGAACCTGAATCGGGTCGACGAGCAGCGCCTTTGACGAAGGGGCATGCGGATGCTGCGAGCGCGAGACAAATCAAGTGGCGATCAAGGTCGGCGTATGTCCACTGACAACTTACATAGCGTTACCTACTTCATTGAGCTTTACCTAAGAAAGCCTGCCTAACATCAAGATCGAGGCAACCCGCCGACGACGACAACCTTTATCACGTCCATGATCAATAGCACTGGAAACTTTTCGCCACAGTCCGCGGCTTGCAAGGAGTCTGAGCGATCGAGGACGCCACGAACTCGCTTGGCACGGTTGAAGCCAAATGTCCCTGCGCAGCTCAGTCGGGCAAACGTTGGACCGGTGCTAACGGAGTTTTCGCATGAAGCTTGACATAAAGCGCTTGTATGTGCGCATGGTTAAGGTCTTTGCGAGTGCCCTTTTCCTGACCTTTGGAGTTGGCCTGCAAGCGCAAGGCCAGGCCACTAGCTTCGATCATCTGAAGACAGGATTCGCCTTGACCGGCGCTCACACCTCCGTACGTTGTGAGTCTTGCCACTCTGGCGGCGTACTGAGGGGCACTCCGCGCGACTGCGCGAGCTGTCATACCACCGGGCTGCGTCTGGCTCGAAACAATGTGGTGAAGCCGCAGCAGCACTTGCCGAGCCAGCTGGGTTGTGAAACCTGTCATACAACACAATCCTTCAGCGGTGTCAAATTCAGTCACGCAGGGGTTGTTGCAGGGACCTGCGCAACTTGCCATAACGGGACAGTTGCAACCGGCAAGTCGTCAACCCATCTGCCGACTCAGTCAGCCTGTGACAGCTGTCACAAGACCACCGCTAACTGGTCTGGTGCCAAACCGGATCACGGCACGTTCACGACGGCAAGCAACTGCGCCAGTTGCCATAACGGTACGAATGCCACAGGAAAGAACGGAATACACATTCCAACCAGTGCGAACTGCGCCAGTTGCCACAGCGTTGCGGGATGGAAACCGACCAGCTGGAATCACACCCAGGCTCTGGTGGCCAACCAATGTTCGACCTGTCACAGTGGAGCCAATCCACCGGCGGATGGACCAACGGCCAATCACATTCCGTACAAGTCGCTGACAGGGGTTGCAATCAACAACTGTGACAGCTGTCACAAGAGTGGCTACACAAACTGGAACCCCGGGATATTTCATCAGAATGTCTCTATCAGCAGTCAATGCGTAAGTTGCCACAACGGGAACGTACTGAGCGGCAAGTCGAGCAATCACTTGTCCACCACGGCAAACTGCGAAA
>JBAXOZ010000258.1:0-3232 GCA_037132975.1 Comamonadaceae bacterium | reverse complement strand
GGCTCGATGCGATCGTCAGCTTCAAGGCGCTCGATGAGGTCGTCATCATGCGCGTTGTCGACAAGTTCCTGCTTCAGCTCGAAGCCCAACTGGCCGACAAGAAAGTGGATGTCACCTTTACCGACAAGTTGCGCAAGCATCTGGCCAAGAAGGGCTTTGATCCCCTGATGGGTGCGCGTCCGATGCAGCGTCTGATTCAGGACACGATTCGCCGCGCCCTGGCCGACGAGTTGCTTTTTGGCCGCCTCATCGATGGTGGTCGCCTGACGGTCGATGTAGATGACAAGGATGAAAGCAAGACCGAAGTCCTGCTCGACATTCAGCCTTTACCAAAGAAGGAAGGGCGCGCCAAGCCCGAGGCACAGGAAGTGGCCGCCAGCTAGGGACGGCTTGAAGCTGCTTTCGTTTCTGCCAGCGCTGCTGGCGCTGTGGCTGGCTGGCTGCGCCACAGCTCCGGTTCCCGAGGCGCCAGTGGCACCAGTGGTGCCTGCGGCCGTGCCCAAAAAGCCACCCAGAATTGGTCTGGCGCTGGGCGGCGGCGCCGCACGAGGCTTTGCCCACATCGGTGTCATTCAGGTACTCGAGGAGGCCGGCATTCGTCCCGCACTGGTGGTCGGCACTTCGGCTGGCAGCATGGTGGCCGCCTTCTATGCCAGCGGCAAGAACGGCGCCCAGTTGCAGCAGGTAGCGGAAACCATGGAGGAGGCCACCTTTGCCGACTGGACCTTGCCCCTCTTCAGCCGTGGCCTCTTGCGTGGCGAAGCACTGACCCGCTATGTCAGCACCCAGGTCAATGGCCGTTTGATCGAGAACATGCCCTTGCCCTTAGGCATTGTGGCAACGGACTTGAACAGCGGGCAGGGCGTGCTCTTTCAACGTGGCGATACCGCCACCGCAGTGCGCGCATCGAGCGCGGTACCGGCGCTGTTTCAACCGGTCAAGGTGGCAGGGCGCGAGTATGTGGACGGTGGCCTGGTCTCACCGGTGCCGGTGCGCTATGCGCGCCAGATGGGAGCCGAGCTGATCATCGCGGTCGATATTTCCGACCCGCCCGAGGGCAATGCCGCCAGCGACACGCTGCAGGTCCTGTTGCAGACCTTTTCCATCATGGGCAAAAGCATCAACAACTTTGAGTTGCGCGATGCCGAAGTGGTGGTGCGACCGACGCTGACGGGGGTTGCCAGTTCCGACTTTGGCGCGCGGCGTCGCTCGATCGAGGCCGGCCGCGCAGCCATGCGCGCTGCACTGCCGCAGTTACGCGCTGCGTTGCAGGCGCATCAGTCGCAGAGCAAGCCCTGAGGTTGTTGCGTCAACTGCCGGCGAATCCTTTGATGGGCCTGATTGGCCAGCGACCTGCGGTTGTGACCACTTGAATCGATGCACGCTCCGAGGTGTACATGGGAACGGATCGACGAACTTGACAGGACCTTGCGCAGGGATGACACCAGTGTCGTATCGCCTATAAAAAGTACCGTGTCGTCTGCCAAGCCGGTGTGTGAGTTGAAGTAGCGCAGCGTGACCGGTTGAACGGGCGTCCGCGCCTGGATGGCAGCTTCAAAAATGTTGGCGTGAAAGACCCCCAGATCCGTGCCGTCGCTGCTGGTACCCTCAGGAAACGCGACCACCGAGTAACCCTGATCCAGGGCTTTGCGCGTGTGGTCAACCATGCGGCGGGCAGACTGGCGTGATGAGCGCTCGACAAAAATGGTGGAGCAGACCTGCGCCATGGTGCCGATCAAGGGCCAGCGCCGTACTTCGGCCTTGGCGACAAAGACACCGGGCAGTTGCGACTGCAGCACCAGAATGTCCAGCCACGACACGTGATTGGCCACCACCAGGCTGGCGCCCGGTGCCGGCCGCACTCCCTCGAAGTGAACCTCCACTTGCAGAATCTGCAAGACTGTGGTCGCCCAGCATTGAATCTCCCTGAGTTTCTGCTCCGGTTGAAGTCGGGGAAAGCGCAGCCACAAAACCACGGTGAAGCGACTCAGCTCAAGCAGCAGTGCGAGCATTTTGAACTGCGTAAAGCCTCGGCTATGGCGGCTGAGCTTGACGGCAGGGACTGGCTGCGCCAGAGAAGACGGGACCATCTATCGGGAATGAAAACGTGGCAAGTGCCTGCGACTGCGAAGTTGCAGGCGTGAGCGCTGCAGGGCGAACAGTTCGCGCACGCCCCAGAGGATGCATGCCGGGATGGCCATCAGGTGTGCGAAGGAGACTTTGCGTGGCTTGGTGTGTGACATTTCAGAACCGAAGTTACACGCCTCAGATGACAGCTTTGTGTCAGTGTCAAATTACCACGTTGCCATTTTCAGTTCTTGCAGAAGTCGCAACTGCGCCTGTATGCTTCGCGCCCATGCACCCCACCTTGCACTCGCGCGCCTGAGTTGACTGTGACCCCACAGAAGCTGCCGGAACTGGTCGCCCTGGAGCGCATCATTGAGTTGGGTGCGGGCTGGATTCAGTCGCGCCTTGTTTGCGAGGTGAGCGTGCCGGATGGCAGCAGCTATCCGGTCTATGTGATCACCCTGGGCAACCCGGCGCCAGAGGTGCCGGCGGTCGGCTATTTTGGTGGCGTCCATGGCCTGGAGCGGATCGGCTCGGGTGTGGTGATCGCTTACCTGCAAAGTCTGGTGATGCGCCTGCAATGGGACAGCACGCTGCACCGCCAACTTGAATCAGTGCGCCTGGTGTTCATGCCCATCGTCAACCCGGGTGGCATGGCCATGGGTACGCGAGCCAATCCCAATGGGGTGGACCTGATGCGCAACGCGCCAGTCGATGCGCAGGAGAGCGTGCCCTTTCTGGTCGGCGGTCAGCGCTTTAGCGCGGGGCTGCCCTGGTACCGGGGTCCCAAAAACCAGGCAATGGAAATCGAGAATCAGGCGGTCTGCGATGTTGTCAGCGCCGAGTTGCTGACGCGCGACTTCAGCTTGAGTGTGGACTGTCATTCCGGCTTTGGCAGCAGCGATCGGATCTGGTTTCCGTACGCGCACAAGCGCTCGCCCATCACCCATCTGGCCGAGATGCACGCGCTGAAAAGAATTTTTGTCGAGTCGCACAACCATCATCGCTACATCATCGAGCCGCAGAGCCTGCAGTACCTGGCGCACGGTGACTTGTGGGACTACTTGTACCTGCAGTCTGAAGCACATCCGCAGCGCGTGTTTTTGCCGCTGACGCTGGAGATGGGTTCCTGGCTCTGGGTCAAGAAGAACCCGCGTCAACTGTT
>JBAXOZ010000257.1:0-3244 GCA_037132975.1 Comamonadaceae bacterium | reverse complement strand
TCGAATGTGTTGTCATCAACAATCAACAATACCGGGTAGAGGGATTCGGTGAGGATATGCGGGACAGCACTTTCCAGTCAGTCTGCCATATCGTCACCACACGGGGTGTTTCCACCTCCACCAGGCGATTGGCGTTTCAAATATTCTCGCCGCAGCAGGATCTTGCTGCAGAAGTCGGGCTGCGGTGTGGCGTCGACAAGCTGTCGAAAGAGCATTCGCGCAACAACGTGGCATTTGGTTGATAGGTGGCCGATCGACTGACTTAATCCAACGGAGCAGAAGATGGAATACCAATTCACCCTGAAGTTCAAGTTGGCTGCCGAAGATGCCGCTGACGATACGTTGAAGCAGCGCCTGGCGGAGGCCGGGTGCGCCGACGCAATGGTTGGCGTGGGCATGGCTGGCGATTTGGGCTTGAGTTTTCAGCGCGCGGCAGACACCGCACAAATAGCCTTGCTGACCGCCTTGACAGACGTAAAGATGGCACTGCCCAAAGCCCGGCTGATAGAAGTTGGCCCGGACTTGGTAGGCTTGGCTGAAGCGGCTGAGCTGCTTGGCCTGAGTCGTCACGAGCTGCGCAAGTTGTTTCTCGACAATGCCAGCGAGTTTCCGTCACCCGTCCATAGCGGTGAGTCGATGATTTGGCACCTGGCCCATGTCATTGAATTCCTGAAGGTGCGCGAATATCCGTTGCCGCCGTCGCTGCTTGATCTGTCTTTGATGACGATGCGAGTCAATATCGCCAAGCAGAGAAGCTTGCTGGACTCGGTTACCCAGGATGGTGTCGGCAAGCTGCTTCAGGAATTGATCGAGGAACTGCTGCCGTAAGCAATTGGGCGACCTATCTCCTCCACTGTGGCCACAGCCGCTGATGCAGCGGCGGGGCATGTCTGGCCTTGATGACATTGACGAACAGGAAGCTGACCGCCAGAAAACGCAGAAGGGTGACCACGATGACGCTCCAAGGGACGGAGACGTTGATGTTGTAGATATAAACAAAGTCGTGCCAAAAATTGGTCAGCAAGACCGAAAAGCAGATCAGCGAAACGCGTTCAAATTCCCAGTCCCAGAGGTAGCTGTAACCATACAGCACGGTCATCATCACTCCAAACCAGCCCGCCATCTGCAGATAGTGCGCCATGTCGGTTGCGCCCTCGGGAAAACCGAAAGCGCGAAAAACTTCTTCGGGAAACACCAGTAACAGTACCGTCTGGAAAATCGACAGGCAAAGCGCGAATGCATTGCGGTACCAAAAACTGTTACCAATGCCTGCGCCTTTGTCTACCGGTGCCGGACTCAGCAGCAACCGCAACTCTTCGTCGGTAACGCGGGCGTCTTCGTTATGGAGTACAGGCACGGTGGAGGGTTTGTTCAGTTGGGCGAATTTTATATTAGGCAATCCTTGGGTGGCATACATTTTGCGGCTTGTGTGTTCGCTGCGGCAGTCAATACAATGACCGTCGAAAATTCGACAGGTTGCAAAAGCGCTGCGCAGTACATAACGAAGCGTCTGAATTGAATCGATCTGGAAGGCATCTATGGCGGGTAAACCTCTGCGCCGAGCGACACCTTTGGCGCCAGTCAACTGCAATCTGTGCGCGCATTTGGCCACCAGCTGGGATCCGCGCTTGCCCCACAGCTGCAGGCTCTACGGCTTCAAGTCGCGCTCTATGCCGAGCGTCGAAGTCTTGCGACTCGACGGCGAACCCTGTCTTGGCTTTGCGGCCAAGTCGCCTGCGGTGTCGGAAATCCGTCGATAAAGGGAATTATTCGATGGCATGACTCTTGCGCATCTGACGTATCAACTGAAAAAAGTACGACAGACGTTTATGAGTTCACCGTCGATTCCACAGCGAGGCCTCTGGCTCGATCCGTTTCGCACGCTAGGCACTGCCGAGCAGGCGCAACTGGCCGTTGCAGGTTTGCAAGCGCGCGTGGTTACCACCCTGGACGAATTGCAGGAGCTACTGAGCGACGCCGATTGCCTGGTGATTCGACTGGCGGGCAGTGTGGATTTGCTGCGCGAGGTGCAGGCCCTGATGAAGAGCGTGGCGTGCCAGTGCCCGGTGATCTGCCGGGTCGAGCGAAAGTCGCTCGAAATCGCGGTGGCGGCGATGCACGAAGGTGCTTGTCATGTGCTTGACCTGGATGACTGGTCGGCCGCGCAGTGGCAAATCGCGCTCGCCCGGCCACAAGCAAAAACCCTGAAACCAGTGCAAGCCACGCCGGCGCGCCCGGCGGCTTCCCGCAGTGTGGTTTATGTGGACCCGGCCAGCCGCAATTTGCTGGCGCTGGCGCAGCGGGTGGCACAAGCCAATGTGACGGTCTTGCTCGAAGGGCCGACCGGCTCTGGCAAGGAGGTGCTGGCGCGTGTGCTGCACGAATCATCACCGGCGGCAAGCGGCCCCTTCATTGGATTGAACTGTGCTGCCATTCCCGAGTTGATGATAGAAGACATGCTCTTCGGGCATGAAAAAGGTGCTTTTACCGGCGCTCTGAAGGAGCACAAGGGTTTGTTTGAGCAGGCCCAGGGCGGCACCTTGTTCCTGGATGAGATTACCGAGATGCCGATCCACCTGCAGGCCAAGTTGCTGCGCGTGTTGCAGGAGCGCACGCTGGTGCGGCTCGGCGGGGACCGCCTGGTGAGCCTGGACGTGCGCGTGATTGCGGCGACCAACAAGAATCTGGCAGAGGCTATTTTGCAGCGTGAATTCCGCGAAGACCTGTATTTCCGTCTGAGCACTTTCAAGCTGCGTGTGCCGGCCTTGCAGCAGCGGCCGGGCGACATCCTGCCGCTGGTGGCGCGTCTGTTGGCGCGTCATGCGGCTGACGGTCAGCCTTACCGTGTCAATGCCGAGGCGCAAGCGCAGTTGCTGGCTTATGCCTGGCCGGGCAATGTGCGCGAACTTGAGAATGTGTTGCTGCGGGCCATCGTGATTTGCAGTGATCACCTGATTACGCACGAGCACCTGCTGTTTGACGACAATGCGACGCTGCCTGTGCTCGCGGCTGCTGCGCCGGTCGAAGCTGATTTGTCGAGTCTGCTGCCGCAGCAGCCAATCGATGCGCCTGCGCCCATCGGCGCGGGACTGCAAGCCAATGTGAAATGCAGCGAACAGCGCCTGATACAGGCTGCGCTTGAGACAACACAGAGTCGCGACGCAGCGGCAAAAAAGCTGGGCATCAGTCCACGCACGCTGCGTTACAAAATGGCCAAGTTCCGGAGTTACTCCCAGGGCCTGGC
>JBAXOZ010000256.1:0-3271 GCA_037132975.1 Comamonadaceae bacterium | reverse complement strand
CAAAAATTGTGCCGAGCGACGAGGCGAAGATCACCATCTTCTCGCCTTCCGACATTGGCCGTGGGGCCGCAGCTGTTGCCATATTGATGTCTCCTAAAGTTATGGTCCCCCATGGGTGGGGGTGACCTATTCTTGGAGACAGGACTGACCCACCTCTGACGCCAAACCAACACAAGCTTTCAGCAAACTGAACGCGGACTGACAAACTAAGGTCGAACCCTTGGCTCGCATTCCGCAATGTGACAAATTGTTACTTTGCGCGTTGGACCGCACCGGGAACCCGAGCAGCGGCCTCCCAATCGGGCCCAGCAAACCATGCGTCTTCGTCCAGGTACTGCTTCAGCATCGGCAAGGCATCAAAGCCCCAGAACAATTTGTCATCGACGGCCATCGTCGGTACACCAAAAACTCCGCGCGCAATGGCTTCGTCGGTATGGGACTTGAGCTGCGCCTTGACCTCCTCGCTGTTGACCGAGCGATGTGGCTCCAGTTGCTGCGTCAAGAGTTTCAGGCGCTCAAAGTCGCTGGCTTCCGCACCGCCGCGCCAGACATAGCGGAACAGGGTCTCGCAAACATAGCGATTGGGCAGCCCCTGCACCTCACAGGCAAGCGCCAACCTGAGCAGCGCCAGCGGATTGAACGGGTGACTTGCTGGGAACTGCAACTCAATGCCATGCTCTTTGGCCAGCCAGAGTATCTGCCGATAGGTCCATTCGCGTTTGCCCGGAATCTCGGCCGGCCCCAGTTGCCCATGGTGTTTCAGCACGGCCGCAAACAGCACCGGTTTGTAAGTCACGCTATAGCTGTGCCCCATCAGAGCCAGTGGCAATTTCTCGAATGCCAGATAGGCATAGGGTGAAATGAAATCAAGGTAGAAAGTAATGTGCTTCATGATGCTCCCGTCTCATGGCGTTGCTCGATGCGCTTCAGGATCGCTCGCTTGAGTTCGTCCCCGGCGTTGCCCCACTGGGCGATCTCCTCGATGCTGCGCAGGCAGCCCTCGCACAGGCCGGACTGGGGGTTCATGCGACAGACTGATATGCAGGGTGAGGGCACGTTCTCTGACACCGTCATGGCGCGTCCACCACCACATCGGCCATCGGGGCGCCGGTCAGCGCCACCAGGTCAGCCGGGCTCAGACGGAACACCGCATGCGGATGCCCGGCTGCGGCCCAGATTTCCTCAAAACGAAACAGTTCCCGGTCAATCAGGGTCACGGAGTCTGTGGCGTGCGCAAGTGGCGGCACACCGCCAATCGAAAAGCCGGTCTTGGCCTTGACAAAGGCGGCGTCGGCGCGACCTAGCGCACCAAGCTGCGCTTCGACCTTTTTTTCGTCAACCCGCCTGTCGCCGGAAGTCACCACCAGCACCGCCGCATCATCCGACTTGCGACGGAAGATGATGCTTTTAGCTATCTGGCCCACCACGATGCCCAGTGCATCGGCGGCCTGCTGTGCGGTGCGCGCCGCATCGTCGAGCATGACGGGCACATGGGGATGACCTGCTTGCTGCAGGACGGCGGCGACGCGTTGTACACCCTCGGGCAAATTCCCTGGATTGCCGCGCTGCGCTCGCAATGACGAATCAACAGGCTCACTCATCAGTTGACCCGCTTGTTCAGCAAGGCCGTCGCGGCGCGCGAGTTGGATTTGCGCTGTAGAAAGTCGCTGATGAATTGTCCTGCATCGACCAGTTTCTCCAGATCGATACCGGTATCTATCCCCATGCCATGCAGCAGGTACACCACGTCTTCGGTCGCCACATTGCCGGTTGCGCCCTTGGCGTAGGGGCAACCGCCCAGACCAGCCACCGAGGTATCAAACTGCCAGACACCCATCTGCAGTGCCGCCAGCGTGTTGGCCAGAGCCTGACCATAAGTGTCATGGAAATGACCGGAGACATCGTTGATGTCGAAATGCCGCAGTGTTGCCTCCAGCGCGCTTTGTACTTTGAGCGGTGTGCCGACGCCAATGGTGTCGGCAAGGCCGATATGCTGCACGCCAATGTCCTTCATCAGCGCCGCCAGATAGCTCACGCTCTCAGGCGAGACCTCGCCCTGGTAGGGGCAACCGAGGGCGCAGGACATGGCGCCGCGCACGTAAATGCCAGCCGCACGCGCTGACTGCACTACGGGAGCGAAACGCTCGATGCTCTGCGCAATGGAACAGTTGATGTTCTTCTGGCTGAAGGCTTCACTGGCAGCGCCGAAAACCACAATTTCGTCAGGCTTTGAAAGCAAAGCTGCCTGAAAACCCTGCAGGTTCGGCGTCAGCACGGAATAGCGCACACCGGGCAAGCGCGCGATGCCGGCCATGACTTCGGCGTTATCGGCCATCTGCGGCACCCACTTGGGCGAAACAAAGCTGGTGACCTCGATCTCTTTGAGTCCTGCCGCTTGCAGGCGATGCACCAGTTCAATCTTGACTGATGCCGGGACTGCTTGCTTTTCGTTTTGCAGTCCGTCGCGCGGTCCGACATCGACCAGCTTGGCGCGGGGGGGGAAATTCATGTTCGTATCCTCAATTCGATGCTAACGAGATCGTAATCAATAGCCGCGCACCCGGTCAACGATACCCACAATCGAATGCCCTGCTTCCAGCGCTCGGATCTTGCCGGCAATTTGCGCAATACTCTGGTCGCGCAGCGTGCGCGCAGAGGTGTGCGGCGTGATGGTGATTTTAGGGTTGTGCCAGAACGGATGCTCGCTCGGCAGTGGCTCTGCGCGAAACACGTCAAGCGTGGCGCCAAGCAGCTGACCGTTGTCCAGCAAGGTCAGCAGGTCTTCATCCACCAGCTGCGCGCCACGTGCCACGTTGATCACATAGCCGCCGCTTTGCAGCTGCGACAGGGTTTCCAGGCGCATGATGTCGCGCGTCTCGGGCGTCAGCGGCAGCAGGTTGACCAGGATTCGTGTCGCCGAAAGAAAGTCCTTGAACTGTTCGGCACCGGCAAAGCAGCGTACCCCTGCGAGCGTCTTGGCCGAGCGGCTCCAGCCCATGACCGGAAAATCAAACTGCGCCACACTCTGCGCCACGCGTGCGCCCAGCACGCCCAATCCCATGACGCCCACGGAAAAGTCGCTGCGTTCCAGCGGTTTGCGGTACGACCACTTGCCGGCTCGGATGTCGGCCGCGTAGCCATCGAACTCTCGAAAGTGCCGGATCACGGCGTGGCAAACGTACTCGGCCATCTGCACCGACATCCCCGCGTCATCCAGGCGAACCACCGTCGCCTGCGGCGGCAACTTCAACTTCAGCAATGCATCGACACC
>JBAXOZ010000255.1:0-3296 GCA_037132975.1 Comamonadaceae bacterium | reverse complement strand
GCAGGTCGATCACCTTGTCCTTGTAGTCGGCAAAGCGGTAGGTGTCGAACTTCTCGCGGATGGTCGGGTCTTTGGGCTTCTTTTCCTTGTACTGGTCGAGCACCCATTCGAGCGCGCTGCGATTGCCGAGTTTGTAGCGCCAGGCCACCGCAGGGACGCCGCGCAGCGTGGTTTCACTGTCGAGCGCAATGCTGCCAGCCGCCACGTCGGCGCGCAGCATGGCCTTTGGCTGCAGGCCGGCGGCACGGGCTTTTTCGTCGGGCTCATCGGTGCGCGCGAGTGCGAACGGCGCGACCGCTTCGTAGCCGATGTGCAAGCCCATCAGCGCCTCGCCCCAGGCGGCCCACTGCCAGAAGTCGGCGTAAAACGGAATGCGCGGAAACTCGCGCTTGAGGTTTTGCGCGTACTTGTCGCGGTACAGCGGGTCATGCAGCACGGCATAGCAATAGTGGAAGATCGCTTCTTTCGTGACCTTGCGTGCTGCCTTTCCCTTGCCGATTTCGGCGGCGTAGTGGCTGGCGAATTGTTTGAGTGCCCAGTCGGTGATGTTGTCGATGCGATTGCCTTCAGCATCGTACCGATAGCGCGGGACAAACTGAGTCTTCTCCAGCAAATCAAATGACGGAAGAACATTCACACCCAGCGTAGAAAACGGCTTGCTTGACGAGGCGCCCGAAAAACCAAACGCCAAGTTATCCCAGCAACCGCTGATTGGAAAAATCGCATCTTGACGGTACACACGATGCGTCAATGCCCGTGCGTAGTACGTCGCGCAGTGAACAAATGGACGGTAGGCAGTGATCGGCCTCAAGTTTGAATGATTGAAAAGCAAAGTCGTACCTCGATCCAGATGCGATTCAAGCTCTTCAGTCCATTTGATCTCACGCGAAACGAAGTTACGAAGCGCCTCAGCGCGCTTCTTAGATTCTTTGGGTTGGGAAGGACCAACCGACCTCCACCGAGATTGCTCAGCGGAATATATGTCGCAAAAATATGCAGCTTTCGCACCTAGAACAGAATGTGAAAAATCCGTCATCCATTCATCGCGAGCCGTAACAACACCATTCGAGGTCAACTTAAATACCGCTTTCTCCTGAGACAGTTTTGTAGCCTCTTTTGCGTCCTTGCTTGCCAGTGGAATCAACGTCTCGAAATCGTTGCTCGTCAGATTGACCCAGTTGCTGTTCTTGTCCGGCTGCACCTCGTCAAAGACGAGGCCACTCATTGGGTGGCTGGCGAGAAAGCTCAGCTTTTCTTCAGCGGTTTCCAACTCAGGCCGGCGCAGGTAGAAGACGCGGGCTGGTCTCTTGTCCTTGCTGGCGGCGGCGCGCTTGACCATGAAGCTGATGGCCACACCGGTCTGGATACCGAACACGTTGTGTTTGCTGCCGCTGAGCTTGGGATTGGCGCGCACGTCGCCGCCGAGGTCCACCACGTAGATGTCGGCAAACTCCTGCGCCACGGTCTTGCGAAAACCGTCGAAGGTGCGGCTTTCGATAAAGCTGCGGTTGGTGACAAAGGCCAGCACGCCGTTCTCGTGCAGGCGGTCGCTGGCCCAGCGGAAGAAGCGCGCATACATGTCGTAGAGCTTGGTCTTCTGCGCCGTGCTCTCGGCGATGTAGGTCTGCTTGATGCGCGCGTCGATCTGCGGGTATTCGCGGTTCTTGTTGTTGTCGTTCTCGTTGGCCTGGTTCGCGTTGTAAGGTGGGTTGCCGATCACGACGCTGATCCTGCGGCTGTTCTGGCGCTTGATGCGCGCCACGTTTTCCTCGGAGACGCTGCCAAACAAGTCGGCACTGACGCCGCGCGCTGCGGTGTGCAGGCCGACGTTGTCCAGCGTATCGACGAAGCACAGGTTTGGAAACTCCTCATAGCCGCCTGTGATGGCGGCATAGGTGGCCTCGATGTTGAGGTTGGCCACGTAGTAGGGCAGGATGGCGACCTCGTTGGCGTGCAGCTCGTGCAGGTACTTGTGCGCCAGCTTCTTGGGCTGACCACGAAAATGCTCCAGCAGTTCACAAATAAAAGTGCCGGTGCCGGTGGCCGGGTCCAGTATGTCCACGTCCTTGTCGATCAGGTTCTTGCCAAAGTGCGTTTCACACAACCAGTCAGCGCCGTCGATCATGAAGCGCACGATCTCGCCCGGGGTGTAGACCACGCCGAGCCGGTCTGCCGCCTTGGCGTTGTAGACCTTGTAGAAGTTCTCGTAGATAACCTTGAGAAAGGTCTGCTTCTCGCTGTGGCTGCCGATCTGCGCAGCGGCGGCTCGGATGGCGGCGTAATAGGTCTCCAAGCCCTTGAGCGTGTCTTTCTTGAGGCTGCCGGTGAAGAATTCGGCCTCCAGCGCGTAGAGCTCGCGCGCCACGTTGTTGTGCTGGTGAAAGTCCGAGTCGTCAAACACCTTGGCGAAGATTTCTTCGGTCAGGATGTGCTGGATCAGCATCTCGCGCACATCAGCCTCAGCCAGGCCGGGGTTGATCGCCTCCTGCGCATGGGCCAGGAACTTTTCCTCGGCGGCACGAAAGCCGGGGTTCTTGTCATGCTCGCGCTCGATCATCTGGCGCAGGGCCAGCAGCACGGCCGGCAGGTCGGTCTTGAACTGCTCCACCGCAGCGCGAAAGCCGGCAATCTCGGGCCGCTCGAAACCAAAAAACAGCTTGAGCAGCTTGGCCAGCGCAACCGTGTCCGTCATGTCGCAGCGCAGGACTTCGTTGCGGTTTTGCCAGAGCACGGCGATGGCGTCGTCGCTGAAGATGATGTTGTCCTGCGGGTAGCCCTTTTTGAACTTCTTGACGATCTCGTCGTCCAGATCGTCGGCTGCGTCCTTGGCTTCCCAATAGCCCAGCGGCATGCGCAACTCGTGCAGCAGCGCGCCGTCCACATTGATGTTGGTCTTGGTCGCCGTCTTGAGCGGGTATTCGGCCAGGAAGATCAGGTTGTGCTGCTTGCCCCAGTTCTTGAGCAAATCCTTGAACGCCTCGCGCACGATGGTCTCGCGCTGGCTGCCGCTGACCTTTTTGATGATGTCAAGCTGCTTGAGGTAGTCGTTGATGAGGATCTGGCTCATGGATCTGTCTTGGTCTCCGCCAGCGTGGCGATTCCTTGGGATGATGGTTGGCTTGCCTTGCGCCGCTCCATCAGTTCCTGCAGCGCCGCAGTCGGGCTGGCCGGCTCTTCGCAGGCCGCCACCAACGACTGAAAAGCCTCCGCAGACCAGACCTCGTCTGGCGGCGTAATGCGAAGATTGATGCGGGCAGCCCGAGTGGTATTGATGGCAGACGGCATAGAGTGACCCC
>JBAXOZ010000254.1:0-3315 GCA_037132975.1 Comamonadaceae bacterium | reverse complement strand
TAATCGTACGTGTCTGCAAGATACTGGTGCGCTGCTGCCGCTGCGTGCCGCCACCGTCCCAGTAGGGGCGTGGCAAGCTGCCGTCTTCGTTGCCGACGGTTGTGGTGCCGTCGAGCTTGTAGCCACTGCCGCTGTTCCAGAAACCGTCGGTGGACAGGATCGTGTAATTGCGTTGACACGAGTATTCAATGGGGTCGGTCACGGTCACACCGTTGACCGAAGCAATCTTGTTGGCAAACACGCGCCCGGCGTTGGAGAGCGCCGTGCGCGTCGGTGTGCTGCCGCTGGCGCTGGCACCGTACAGGGCGCTGTACCAGTTTGTCTTTTGCGCTGCGGTGAACTGCCCGATGTTGATGAAATCCGTACCACCGGCATTGAGGTTCATGTACCCCACCCGGAAGCGGTCATCAAACGCACTGAAGGCCAGGCCAGCGGCTGTCTTCATCATGTTGATGCGCGTACGGTAGTAGCTGTACCAGTTGGCAAAGTTCTGCTGTGCGGCAGTTCCTGATACCACCACCTTGGTAAACACCGCATTGCCCGGAGCTGTGCCACTGGTGGCCGTGCCACTGCCGCTGGCGGTGCCACATTCGTTGACAAAGGTGTTGGTGACGTAATAGTTCTTTTGGGCCAGAGAAGTCTGGCTGCCCGTGTAGTTGTAGTAGTAGGCCGCCTGGTTGGTGCCATCCCCTTCGGCACGGAAGCTCGTGCTCAAATTGGTTGTTCCGCTGCCGGTGTTGTATCCATCGACCCAGGCAGCGGTAAAGGTGGCATTGGGGTAATAGTGGGGCACGGCCGTGGTGTGGTCGGCATAAACCGGTGGCGTATAGGTGGTGGCCGGGTTGTAGTACATGCCATTGCACTGGCTGCTGCGGTACCCATAAAAACCGTAGGTAAACGGCACCGTGCTGCCGCCATCGGCGCTGTTGTCAGGCATGTGGGTCCAGGCCATGCTGCCGGAGTTGTCGAGCACGAACATGATGTTGGGCCGCACCTGCTCCGCCGATGGTTTGAAAAAGGTATCCAACGGGACGCTCGAAATATCGGTCGTGGCAGCCTGCAGGCTGGAAGCGCCTGAAAGCATGCCCGCCATGACGAGCAGAAAACTGCTAAAAAATCTTCGATAAGTCATGACGACCTCCTGAACCATTTGCACCATGAACCTGCACGAGCGTGTTTCGAAGACGCGTCCATCATTTGGAATAAATTGCCTGAACGTAGCTCACCGTTCCACGCGGACCGGCGATACGCGACGTTATCCGGAAGAAAAACGGCGAGGGGCATTTAAACTCAAGGTTGGCATCACCGTTTCCACAATCAACTTGTAACACTGGTGCTGCGTAACAGTTGGTTCCGCCGCTTTGACACAATCGGTCAATGACGTAGGACACCTGGTTGCCGGTATTGGCATCCACGGGCAGTGCAACGGCATAATTCTTTAGCGTTGCGTTCCAATACGCGTCCCACGATTGCCCTGCCACTGGACTTTGCGCCGTAGGCCCCAACGCAGCGTTGTATCCGTTGGAGTAGCCAATTCCTCCGCCCTGGCCCGAACTGTCCTGGTTGAGCGTGGCGTAATTGTTCAAGGCCGTTACCGCAGCCTCAACACCGGCATCACCGTTGAGCGTGGCCGATTGCTGAAAAGCCAGATTGCCGGCGATCACACTCGCAGTACTGACCGAGCGCACCAGCGCAATACCGCCCAGGGTCATGGCAACCAGCACGATGAGGGCGATCAGCAGCACCATGCCGCCCTGGCGCGCATGGTGCTTTGCAAGTGTGGTGGGCTTTAGCATAAGGCCTGCACTCCCATCCACGCCACGTTGCGCAATGGCACTGTGGTTTGAAACACCTTGTAGCGGTAGTGCTGCCAATCGGCGTCGTTGCTTAGGTCAATGGGTAAAGCCACATTTGCCGGCGCAGTCGCCGTCCCAGCCGTTGCTGCGCTGCCTTCCCAGGTAGGAGCTGCGGTCGTGACAACTTCCTTTTCGTATTGCGCATTGCGCACGGTCAGAGCCAGGCGCACCGCCGGAATGCGTGCCCAGCCGCAGGGACTGGGGTGTACCGCAGCACCAGCCGTCGGCGTGGTCTGGTCGTAAGTGTCTACGATGTAATTGGGCGGCGGATGCGGCGCGTTGGGTGCGGCATTGATCACAGCATCGATCTGTGTCTGCGACAACGCGACTGCGTAGTTGTTGACGTCGCGGCCGTACTGCGCGCGCAAACTTACCACGTTGTTGGCTATCGGCACCCATTTGCTGGTGTCGGCAATGTTCGCAGCGTCGCTGCAATTGTTGATCAGGAAGTCGCATTCTGTAAGGCTGCCGTTGCGGATCGCGTAGGCTAAAACCTTCAGTGTCTGACCCAGGCTATACAACGTAACTCCAGCCGCGCCATTGGCTACCGTCACAACATTGCCAGCCACCCCCGTGACGCGATCCAACGTCAGATTGCCCGCGCAGGGCTGAGCCCGTGCCGGACCGGTGAACACATAATCGTTCACATCCACAAAGCCCAAACTACTGATGGTGTAATTGGGCTGTGCGTTGGTAATATCGTTTCCCTCAGGCGCAGCGTTGGCACTGCCGTAAAACACCAAAAACCGATCGGTATTGGGGTCACCCGCCGGGATCGCCGCTGGGTTGATCGCAACCGGCACCATGGGAACAGTGGCCCCCGAAGGCATGGTCAGATTGCAGCCGAGCAAGGTGTATTGGGTGATCCCATAACCAGCCATGCGCAAGTCGCGCTGGATGCCATACAGCGCAATCGAGCCTGCACCTTGCGCGTCGCCTGCGCCGGTGGCGCTGCGCTTCTGGTCTTCGGAGATGGAAAAAACCTGCATCATGACAATCACGCCAAACATGCCGATCAGCAACGCCATCATGATTTCCACCAATGAAAAACCATGCTGGAAGCGACTCACGGGTTTTTGAATGAATGGCACTTGCGGCTCCTACTGGACTTGCGAGACGGCAACGTAGCTATGCGTAATGCCGACCGCCTCGCTTGGTGCGCGCCAGTTGATCTGGATCGTGACTGCGCCATTGTTGGCCGCGATGACTACAGGCGCGATTCCGCCCGGAAGGGTCGCCTGTACGTTGGCCTCCCACGCCAGAAAACGCGCCCCTCCTGCATTGAACTGGTCTTGCCAGTTGGCGGCAGTGCGGTCCACTACCCACATCTGGGCAATCAGTTCATTGGCCAACAGGCTTGCATCCACCCGGTACTTGGCATCACCCGCATTTTTTACCGATGCTGCGTACAGCCCCACAATGCCAAGAATGCCGATGGAAAAAATCAGGATGGCAAACA
>JBAXOZ010000253.1:0-3345 GCA_037132975.1 Comamonadaceae bacterium | reverse complement strand
ATGTTCCGAACTCGCCGCTGGCTGACCTGAACTACGCCTACCATTTTGACGCGAGCCTGTACGCACGCTATTTGCGCAAGCTGGCGCAGGAGCGCGGTGTGCAGCGTACCGAGGGCAAAATCGTCCAGGTTTCGCAGCGTCCAGCAGATGGTCATGTGGAGGCAGTGTTGCTGGCCAGCGGCGAGCGCATCGAGGGTGACTTGTTCATCGACTGCTCCGGTTTTCGTGGCCTGTTGATCGAGGAGACCCTGAAGACCGGCTACGAGGACTGGACCGAGTGGCTGAAGTGTGACACGGCACTGGCCGTTCCCTGTGAATCGGCACCGCAGTTGCTGCCCTACACCCGCTCCACCGCGCACCGGGCCGGCTGGCAATGGCGTATTCCCTTGCAGCACCGGATCGGCAACGGCTACGTCTACTGCAGCCAGTTTGTCAGCGATGACGAAGCGGCGGCGACCCTGCTGGCCAATCTGGACGGCAAGCCGCTGGCCGAGCCACGGCGTTTCAAGTTCGTACCGGGATTGCGCAAGCAGTGCTGGAATCGCAATGTGGTGGCGATCGGTCTGTCCAGCGGTTTTGTGGAGCCACTGGAGTCGACGGCCATTCATCTGGTGCAGTCGCAAATCGCCAGACTCATCAACTATTTCCCGGATCAGGGCTTCAATCCGGTGGACATCCAGGAGTACAACCGGCAGTGCCGCTTTGAGTACGAACGCATCCGCGACTTCATCATCCTGCACTACAAACTCAATCAGCGAGAGGATTCCAAGTTCTGGCAGCACTGTGCGCAGATGGCTGTTCCGGACACGCTGACGCACAAGATGGAGCTGTACCGCTCGCATGGCCGCTTGCTGCGGGTCGACGACGAGTTGTTTGCCGAACTGGCCTGGTTGCAGGTGATGCAGGGACAAAACCTCATGCCGCAGGGCTACCATCCGCTGGTGGACCTGCAGTCAGAAGCGGATACCCAGGCCTACCTGGAGAGCGTGCGGGAAGTGATCGCCAAATGCGTTGAAGTGATGCCCGATCATGCCGCCTACATCGCCAAGAATTGCGCCGCCACGGTCTGAGGCTGCGAGCTGCGGCAAGGGATGATGAATAGCTTCGACCTGTCCGTCCTGTTCTTTTTGCAGCTGGCCTTCATTCTGGCAGTTTGCAGAGTCGTTGGCATCCTGTTCAAGCAGCTGGGCCAGTCCCAGGTTGTCAGTGAAATGATTGCCGGCGTGGTCATGGGCCCCTCGCTGATGGGCTGGCTGCTGCCCGACTTCAGCGCCTACCTGTTCCCGCCGGCGTCCAAACCCATTTTGTTTGCGGTCTGCCAGGTCGGTCTGGTGCTCTACATGTTCCTGATCGGCGTTGAATTCGACATTGAGCTGATCCGCTCAAAGCTGCGCAGCGCGGCGTCGATTTCCCTGGCCGGCATTCTGGCGCCCTTCGCCTTGGGAGCCCTGCTGGCCTTCTATCTGGCCGGTGACTCGAGCTTCTTTTCTCTCAAGACGACGCCACTTCAGGCGATGCTGTTCATGGGCGCGGCCATGTCGATCACTGCGTTCCCGATGCTGGCGCGCATCATCTTTGAACAAGGATTGTCCAAAACTTCACTGGGCACGCTGGCGCTGGCGGCGGGTTCCATGGACGATGCGGCGGCCTGGTGTGTGCTGGCCGTGGTGCTGGCCAGTTTTCAGAACAACATCAACATTGCCATCTACGCGATTGGTGGCGGCGTGTTGTTTGCACTGGTGACGCTGCTGGTGATCAAGCCGCTCCTGCAACCCTGGGGGGAAAAGGTCGCGGCAAGCGGTGAAATGAGCGTCGGCATCCTCAGCTCGGTACTGATGCTGACGATGCTGGGTGCCTGGTTCACCGACTTCATTCAGATCTATGCGGTTTTTGGCGCCTTCGTCATGGGCATCGCCATGCCGCGCGGAAAATTTGCGCAGGAGTTGCACCGGATTATTTACCCTTTGACGACGGCCTTCCTGTTACCCGTGTTCTTTGTTTACTCCGGGCTGAACACCAAAATTGGTCTGGTCAATACGCCCTTTCTCTGGCTGATGGCCGCTCTGGTGCTGCTGGCTGCCATCGTCGGCAAGGGCGTGGCCTGCTATCTTGCCGCGCGCTGGCATGGTGAAAGTCACAGGGAAGCCATGGCCATCGGCACCCTGATGAACGCGCGCGGCTTGATGGAGCTGATCATTCTGAACATTGGTTTACAGCGCGGCATCATCGAGCCCGCCCTGTTCGCCATTCTGGTGCTGATGGCGATCGTTACAACCTTGATGGCCACGCCCATTTTTGAGCGTGTCTATGGCAACCGGGAGGCGCGCTGCCGCACTCAGTGACCCAGCAGCAGCGTGCCAAAAAGTGGCGGCACGGTGAAGCTGATCCGCCCCTGGGCTGCTGTGTACCTGGCACCAGTCAAGGCGTCCGTGAATCCGACAGCCTGGAATTGTTCAGGCAGGGCGATCGTCACCGTCTGCGCCGTCTCTGAATTGTTGCTGGCACTGATCGCGATTTGCTTGTCCAGTTGGCGTCCGAGCACGATGACATGGTCATCCAGCAGCAGAGGTGCGTCGATGGAACCGCGCCGCAACACCGGGTTGTCCTTGCGCAGCTTGATCAGGCGCTTCACCTCGGCCAGCAATTCGGTGTCGGGCTGGCCACCCTGATCCGCCCAGGGGTAGGGCGCGCGGTTGTAGGGATCGTCACCGCCGGTGACGCCGACCTCGTCGCCGTAGTACACAGCGGGTGAGCCGGGGAAGGTCATCTGAAAAAACAATGCCAGTTTGAAGCGCTGCTTGGCACGTGCGATGACTTCCGGAGTGTCTTTGTCGCTTTGCCAGCCCAGGTAGTGCAGGCTGCGCGCCTGGTCGTGTGTGGACAGCAGGTTCATCAGCGCATAGAAAGACTGCGGCGGATAGGCCTCGCGCATCAGTTCCATGTTGCGATACAAGTCGCTGGCCTTGCCGCCCGCCGCATACTCCAGCACGGTGTTGCGGAAGATGTAGTTCATGGTTGAATCAAACATGTCGCCAAGAAAGTATTTGGAGGCGTCAAACCAGGTCTCAGCCACCGTCAACGCGTCCGGGCGATGCTGCTTGATGGCGCTGCGCCATTCGCGCCAGAAGTCGTCCGGCACCCAGGGCGCCACGTCCATGCGCCAGCCCGACGCGCCGCGGTCCAGCCAGAGCTTCATCACCGAGTCGGCACCGCCGTAAGCGTATTGCCGGAACGAGGCCGAGGCCTTGTTCAACTCGGGCAGGTCTGACACGCCGACCCAGCCCTTGTATTGCTTGTCGGGTCGGGCTTGTTTCGCATCAAACGTGTACCAGCTCGCATAGGGCG
>JBAXOZ010000252.1:0-3351 GCA_037132975.1 Comamonadaceae bacterium | reverse complement strand
TGTTTGCCATCCTGATTTTTTCCATCGGCATTCTTGGCATTGTGGGGCTGTACGCGGCATCGGTAAAAAATGCGGGAGATGCCAAGTACCGGGTGGATGCAAGCTTGCTGGCCAATGAACTCATCGCCCAGATGTGGGTAGTGGACCGCACAGCCGCCAACTGGCAAGACCAGTTCAATGCAGGTGGGGCGCGATACGTGGCATGGAAGGCTACCGTACAGGCGACACTTCCGGGCGAAATTGACCCCACGGTCAATGCAGCCAACAATGGCGCTGTCACGATCCAGATCAACTGGCGCGCACCGAGCGAGGCGCAAGGCATTACGCACAGCTACGTTGCAGTCTCGCAAGTCCAGTAGGAGCCGCAAGTGTTGTCGATTCAAAATTCCTTGCGCCGCTTTCAGCGTGGTTTCTCATTGGTGGAAATCATGGTGGCGATGGTGATCGGCATGTTTGGCGTGATTGTCATGATGCAGGTGTTCTCCATCTCCGAAAGTCAGAAACGCAACGCCACCGGCGCAGGCGACGCGCAAGGTGCAGGCTCCATTGCGCTGTATGGCATCCAACGCGATCTGCGCATGTCCGGCTATGGTATTGCGGTTTACAACCTGCTCGGCTGCAACCTGACGTTGCTCTCAGGCGGCGTTGTTCCATTGGCACCCGTGGTGATCAACCCACCCGTGGCAACAATCCCTGCCGGAGATAGCAATACCGATCGCCTGCTGGTGTTCTATGGAAGTGCCAATGCGGTTCCAGAAGGCAATGTGATCACCACCAACAACGCTCCGAACTACAAGGTCAGTTCACAAGGTACGGTCAATGCCAATGATTACGTGTTTACCGGGCCTGTGCCATCGGCCACCTGTGCGGGTAATCTTGTGTTGGACCGTGTTACGGCGGCGGCTGGCAACGATGTGACGGTTGCCAACGGAGCGCCGGGCGTTACGCTGTACAGCTTGGGGCAGGGGCTCAGGATCTGGGCCTACGCCGTGCGCAATGGCAACCTGACCGTGTGCGACTATGTCGCCAACAACTGTGGTGACGCGGCGCAAATCAATGACACCACCCGTTGGGTACCCATTGCCAGCAACGTGGTGAGTTTGCGCGCGCAGTACGGCCGCGATGTCAACAACAATACCCCTGCATGGACCCAGGCTGCGATTGATGCGGTGATCAACGCGGCTCCCAACGCACCGCATCCGCCCCCCAATTACATTGTGGACACCTACGACCAGACTACACCGGCAGCGGGTGCCACGGTACAGTGCGGTTGGGCGCGCATTCCGGCGGTGCGTCTGGCTCTGACCGTGCGCAATGCGCAATACGAAAAGGAAGTTGTCACGACTGCAGCTCCGACCTGGGAAGGCAGCGCAACGTTGCCGATTGACGTGAGCAAGAACCCGGACGGCACGGCCAACGCCGATTGGCAGAATTACCGCTACAAGGTGTTTCAGACCATGGTGCCTTTGCGCAACGTGGCATGGATGGGAGTGCAGGCCGGATGCTAAAGCCCACCACACTTGCAAAGCACCATGCCCGCCAGAGCGGCATGGTGCTGCTGATCGCCCTCATCGTGCTGGTTGCCATGACCCTGGGCGGTATTGCGCTGGTGCGCTCGGTGGGTACCGCCAGTGTGATTGCGGGAAATCTCGCGTTTCAGCAATCGGCCACGCTTACTGGCGATGCTGGTGTAGAGACTGCGGTAACCGCCCTGAATACTTACGCAACGCTCAACCAGGACAGTTCGGGCCAGGGCGGTGGCATTGGTTACTCCAACGGATATCCGGCAGGAAACCCGGCAGCACAAAGTCCGGTGGCTGGGCAATCGTGGGATGCTTATTGGAATGCAACTTTGAGCAATTACGCTGTTGATCTGCCTGTGGATGCCAATACCGGCAACCAGGTTTCCTATGTCATTGACCGGTTGTGTCAAAGCGGTGGTACCAACTGCTATGCGTCGCCGCTGGTACCCGCCCAATGTGGAAACGACAGTGAGGGCAGCCCGCTCAAGTGTCCATCGCTGACGTTCTACCGGATTACCTCGCGCATTGCCGGCCCGCGGGGAACGGTGAGCTACGTCCAGGCAATTTATTCAAAATGATGGACATGATTTCGGCAGACGCCGGTTCAGGTTCATGGTGCAAATAGTTCAGGAGGTCGTCATGACTTTTCGAAAGTACGTAACTGGTGTCATCCTTCTGGCGACTGGCAATCTTTTTCCTATAGTCAGCCTGCATGCTGCAACGACAGATATTTCGAGCGTGCCACTAAGTACCTACGCAAAGCCATCATCAGAAATTGTCAAGCCCAACATCATGTTTGTGCTCGACAATTCCGGAAGCATGGACTGGACCCACATGCCTGACAACAGCGCCGATGGTGGCAGCGCAGTACCATTTACTTATGGGTTTTATGGCTACCGGAGCAGCCAGTGCAATGGCATGTACTACAACCCGGCCACCACCTATTCGCCACCGGTTTATGCCGACCACACCACGGCCGTGCCCCACTACTACCCCAATGCCAGCTTTACCGCCGCTTGGGTGGATGGATTCAACACCGGCAGCGGCACAACTAATTTGAGCACGAGCTTCCGCGCCGAAGGGGATGGCACCAACCAGGCGGCCTACTACTACAACTACACGGGCAGCCAGACTTCTCTGGCCCAAAAGAACTATTACGTCACCAACACCTTTGTCAACGAATGTGGCACCGCCAGCGGCAGTGGCACGGCCACCAGTGGCACGGCACCGGGTAATGCGGTGTTTACCAAGGTGGTGGTATCAGGAACTGCCGCCCAGCAGAACTTTGCCAACTGGTATAGCTACTATCGCAAACGCATCAACATGATGAAAACCGCCACTGGTCGTGCTTTCAGCGCAATGGACGACATGGTGCGGGTGGGGTACATGAACCTTAACGCGGGCGGCACTGATTTCATCAATATTTCTGACTTCACTAAAGACCAAAAGGCAGCATGGTTTAACGCACTGTATGGCGCCACGGCAAGTGGGAGCACACCTACGCGAACGGCATTGTCAAACGCCGGACGGGTGTTTGCAAACAAGGTTGCATCGGTCAATGGCGTGAATGTGAACGATCCGATGCAATACTCATGTCAACGCAATTACACGATTCTTTCCACCGACGGTTTCTGGAACACCGGAAATGGCTACAAGCTCGACGGCACCACAGCGATCGGCAACGAAGATGGCAGCCTGCCGCGTCCCTACTGGGATGGTGGCGGCACACAAACACAGCAGCGCACCAGTAGCCTGCAAGTACGAACCATACCCCAGCAATTGCAAACCCGCACCAGCCAGTTGCGCCAAACGCAAACGCTGCAGCAGG
>JBAXOZ010000251.1:0-3486 GCA_037132975.1 Comamonadaceae bacterium | reverse complement strand
TGCACGGCGAGTCCGGCGCCAGTGGTTTGAGCGAGGTCATGCGTAAGTACCCGGTGCAGCAGATCGAAACCTTGCCGGCAGCGGCGTTGATACAGCGCATCAGCGCTGCCTACGCGCAGGGAGAATCGAGCGCGGCGGCGGTGGTCAGTGAGGTCGAGAGCGATGCCGACCTCTCAAGAATGATGCAGGATCTGCCGGCCATCGAAGACCTGCTGGAAACCTCGGACGATGCGCCCATCATCCGTATGCTCAATGCGCTGCTGACGCAGGCGGCGCGCGACGGTGCCAGTGACATCCACATCGAGCCCTATGAGCGCCATTCGAGTGTGCGTTTCCGGGTGGACGGCAGCCTGCGTGAAGTGGTGCAGCCAAACCGCGCCTTGCATGCGGCACTGATTTCGCGTCTGAAGATCATGGCCGATCTCGATATTGCCGAGCGTCGCTTGCCGCAGGACGGTCGCATCTCGCTGCGCATCGGCACGCGCGCGGTGGACGTGCGCGTCAGCACGCTACCGAGTGCGCACGGCGAGCGCGCGGTACTGCGTCTGCTCGACAAGTCGGAAGGTCGCCTGAGCCTGGAAGCGCTCGGCATGCAGGGTGATGTGCTCAAACGCTTTGAACATCTGGTGACTCAACCGCACGGCATCGTGCTGGTCACCGGGCCGACGGGTTCTGGCAAGACCACCACGCTGTACGCCGCCATGGGCCGGCTCGACGCCGGGCATAGCAACATCATGACGGTGGAAGACCCGATCGAATACGAGTTTCCTGGTGTCGGGCAAACGCAGGTCAATGCCAAGATCGAACTGACTTTTGCCAAGGCGCTGCGTGCCATTCTGCGGCAGGATCCGGACATCATCATCATCGGCGAAATCCGTGATTTCGAGACTGCACAAATCGCGATTCAGGCGTCCTTGACCGGGCATCTGGTGCTGGCAACCATCCACACCAATGACGCTGCCAGCGCCGTCACGCGCTTGACCGATATGGGCGTGGAGCCCTTTCTGCTGAGTTCCTCCCTGCTTGGTGTGCTGGCGCAGCGTCTGGTGCGAAAGCTCTGCACCACTTGCCGGGGTGCGGGTTGCCCAACCTGCGGTCAGACTGGCTACCAGGGGCGCTCGGGCGTCTTTGAACTATTGGTAACCGACGACTCGATCCGGGCCCAGATACACAGTCGCGCCTCGGAGGCCGACATTCGCGCCGCAGCCCTGGCAGCGGGCATGGTATTGATGCGCGACGACGGTGAGCGTCTGGTCCAGCTGGGGCTGACCTCGCGCGAAGAACTGGTCCGTGTAACCAGGGATTAGTTGAATGACAGTGAGCGCCATCTTGGAACTATGCAGATGTCATCCCGGACCTGATCCGGGATCCATGGATTGCGGGTCAGGCCCGCAATGACAAGGGGTAGGGCGTATGCCGGTCTATTCATTTGAAGCCCTGACGGCTGAGGGACAGAGTCGCAAAGGCGTGATCGATGCCGATTCGGCCAAAGCGGCGCGCGGCATGCTGCGCGCCCAGGCCCTGGTGCCGATCAAACTCGAAGCGGTGGGCGCCGATGCGGCGCAGCTGCCAGGCACGGATGGCGTGCAGCAGCAGGGCGGCAAACGACGGCAGCGTCGTGTCTTCAATGCCACCGGACTGGGCGTCTGGACGCGCCAGGTGGCCGGTCTGGTGTCCTCCGGGCTGCCGCTGGAGCGCGCCCTGAGTTCGCTGGCGGACGAGGCCGAGCGGGAAAGCGAACACCAGCTGGTGGCTACCTTGCGCGCCGAAGTCAACGGCGGTTCCACTTTCGCCCGCGCGCTGGCGCAACATCCGCAGGAGTTTTCCGATATCTTTGTCGCCGTCATTGGCGCGGGCGAGCAAAGCGGCAACCTGGGCCTGGTGCTCGAACGTCTGGCGGATGACCTGGAAGAACAGCAGGCGCTCAAGTCCAAGCTGATTGGCGCCGCGCTCTATCCGGCCATCGTGACCGTGGTGGCCATGGTCATCGTGCTGTTTCTGGTGGCCTATGTGGTGCCGCAGGTGGCGCACGTGTTTGCCAGCAGCAAGCGGGCGCTGCCGATCCTGACGGTCATCATGATTGGCATCAGCAACTTTGTGCGCAGCTATGGCTGGCTGCTCCTGATTGCTTTGGTGCTGGCCGCGCTGGGCGGGCGCCTGGCCTTGGCCAATGCGGTGTTTCGGGAAAAGTTTGATGCCGCCTGGCTGAATGTGCCGATCCTGGGCAAACTGGCGCGCAGCTACAACACAGCGCGCTTTGCCAGCACCCTGGCCATGCTCTCTGCTGCTGGCGTACCGATTCTCAAGGCACTGCAAGCTGCCGCTGACACACTGTCCAACCGCGCCCTGCGCAGCGACGCGCTCGATGCCCTGGTGCTGGTGCGCGAAGGCGCGCCGCTGGCTTCGGCGCTGGCGCAGAAGAAGCGGTTTCCGGGACTGCTGGCGATGTTTGCCCGACTCGGGGAGCAAACCGGGCAGCTGCCGGTGATGCTGCAACGCGCCGCCAAGCAACTCGGCACTGAAGTAGCGCGCCGTGCCATGCAGCTCGCCACTTTGCTGGAGCCTTTGCTGATTGTGGCGATGGGGCTGGCGGTGATGCTGATCGTGCTGGCCGTCCTGTTGCCCATCATCCAGCTCAATCAACTGGTCAAATGAGGCTCGGTGCATGAGGCTGCTGGGCACGCGCTTTGACGTTGATGCGGTCATCGTGGACCTGGACGGCACCATGGTCGATACCCTGGGTGACTTTGTCGTCGCGCTCAACCTGATGCTGGCTGATCTGCCCACACCCTATCGGAACCATCAGGTCGACCATGAGAACGTCTCGCGCCTGGTGGGCAAGGGGTCAGAGCATTTGTTGAGCAGTGTGTTGTCCCTGGCTGGCGCGCAGCCTGGTGATCTGGAAGCTGTTTACGCCCAGGCCTGGCCAAGCTATCAGCGACACTACCTTGACATCAATGGCCAGCACTCGATGGTGTATCCGGGGGTCGTTGCGGGGTTGCAGCGACTGAGGGCACAGGGCCTCAAACTCGCCTGCCTGACCAACAAGCCAACTGCCTTTGCCCGGCCTTTGCTAAAAGCCAAGGGACTGGATCATTTCTTTGAGGTGAGTTTTGGAGGGGACGCCTTTGAGCGCAAAAAGCCCGATCCGCTGCCGCTGCTGAAAACCTGCCAGGCTCTGGGTACCTTGCCCCAGCGCACGCTGATGATTGGCGATTCGAGCAACGACGCCCAGGCGGCGCGTGCCGCGGGGTGCCCGGCGCTGCTGGTCAGTTACGGCTACAACCATGGGGAGCCGATTCGGGAGGTGGACGCGGATGCCTTCGTCGATTCCCTTGAGGAACTGGTTCCCGCCTGAGGCACGAATCAGGCGGGTTTGCTACACTGTGCGCATGTTCATTCACCGCATCTGGATCACGGGTTGTAGCGACCGGGGAGCATGGCCCTGGCGTACGCAACAAGGTTTGTCGGGTCGCACCTGACAGC
>JBAXOZ010000250.1:0-3495 GCA_037132975.1 Comamonadaceae bacterium | reverse complement strand
AGAACACGATTGAGTTGGGTGTGTGGTCGCGCGACACGCGCAACTACTGCACCGCCTCGTACGACCGGCACTATCCGATTGAATCAGCCGGCATCTGGGCCGACTCGGCGCGCACCTTGCAGCCCTGCATCCACAATCTGTACGACCAGACACCACACCGACGCGGCCTGCCCGAGGGGCACTCGCCGCTGCTGCGCCACCTGGGTGTGCCGGTGCTGGAGGACGGGCGGGTTCGCTTGCTGCTGGGCGTTGGGAATAAAGACAGCGATTACGACCGCGCCGATGTGGCCGTCCTGACCCTGGTGGGCGAGCGCATTTGGGCGGTGATCCGGCAGCGCCGTATTCTGGAACGCTACCTGGACATGGAGCAGCGCTTTCGCCACGTGCAGGAAATTGCGTCCGTGTGCGGCTGGGAGTACGACCTGGACGATGACCAGTTCCGCTTCGACGGCATGTTTTCTGCCATCTTTGGTAGCGTTACGCGGGCACCAACCGATCTGCAACAACTGCTGCAATGGGTCGCACCCAGCGACCGTGAGCGTGTGCGCGAGGCGTTCTCCACAGAGCAAGCCCGTTCCCGTGTTGTGCTGCGCATTGGCTGCCTGCGCTCCAGCGGGGTGGAGTTTCCTGCCGAGTTGAAATTTGAATTCCGCGCGCGTGCCATTGGTCAGGGGTTGATCGGGGTGGGTATCTTGCAGGATGTCTCCGATCAACTGGCGGTGGAAGACCTGCGCCGCCGCGCAGATACCGATGCCCTCACTGGTTTGTTCAACCGCCGTTACGTGCATGCCTTGTTTGACCACACGCAGGGTGACAGGCGCGCCAGCAAGGAGTGCTTTGCCTTTCATTGCATCGACCTAGACAAGTTCAAAGCGGTCAATGATTCCATGGGCCACGCGGCAGGCGACGAGGTGCTGCGCCAGGTGGCCGCGCGTTTGATGCGCATTGTGCGCAAGGACGACATCGTGGCCCGTGTGGGCGGCGATGAGTTTTTGGTGCTACAAAGCGGCGTCATGACCGGCCGTGACGCCCGCTCGCTGGGGAATAAGGTCATTGCCGCCATCTCCGAGCCGATGCAGATTGCGGGCCGCACGGTGCAAGTCGGTGCTTGCGTTGGCGTGGCATTTCATCGCCAAGGGCAGGACAGCTTCCAGCAAGTCAGCGCGGCAGCCGATCGCGCCCTGTACCGGGCCAAGAAGGCCGGCGGTGGCCGCTGCCTGGTGGCACGGCGCGCGCCGGTCAAGGCGTAAAGCGCAATTGGTAGTCGTTGGCAAAAGTCTGGCACACCGCCACCATGCGCTCGCGTTGTAACGCGATGTCGGCCGGTTTGCTACAGCTAAAGTGGTCGCGGTTTGCGGCATGGCGCGCCAGGGCCTGCACCACCGCCTGGACATCCGATTGAGACGAGATTGCCACCGGGCGCAGGGCTGGTCGGCGGCTGCCCGACTTGTAGTGCAGCATGCGGGCGAGACGATTGATCACGGCCTTGGCCGGATGGATGGAGCGCACCAATGGGCGATCTGCCACCATCGGCTGGAAGTCCCGGCCAATGGTTGCCATCCAGTCCATCCATTTGAAGTCGTTGAACCGGTGCGCCAATACGCAGGGTGCCCAGGGAATGGCCATGGCGTCGGCACAGATTGCGCCGTGCAGCGACTCCGCCATGACCAGGGAGCAACTGCGTAATTGCGCGATCACCTGTGCCGGTGGCAGGCGCGGGTTGATGGCCACCATGCCGGCCTGCCGGGCCACTGTCGTCCAATCAAAGCTGTCCCAGGTGCGGCAGTGCGGAACCAAGCCCACCGGGCCATGCTCCGCAAGGCTTGCGGGGGCTTGCAATTCGGGCCACAGCAGGGCAGAGTCGCCCATCGCCAAGGTCGGGGCGAGACCAAAGGCGCGCGCCGTCAAGGGACCGCGAACCCAGCGGAACTCCCAATTGCAATCGGGAACGGCTGCTTGCTCCACGCCCAGACCGGAGCCCAGCACCACGTTCGTGCGCGATTGACCATGCTTGCCGTCCAGAATGGAGCCCACGCCAAAGACCTGGACGATTTCCCTGATCTTGTGCAGGTCGGGGAACAGGCGAGGCCACAAAAGCGTGTTGAGATCGTCACCGAAGTTTCCACCCGCGATGCGGCAATAGTTGATTTGCATGCGGATGAGTCTGCGGTGAAGGTGTGACTTGCGTGTATCTGCTGCGTGAACGCCAGGTAAAGTTGACAACTCGCCCCATCGCAGACTTGGGCGGCGGTATAAATGGCACCCGCATGGTGCATAGTTCAGGTCAACAGTTTGAAAGCTGATGCGTTAGGCGTTGGTGCACAGTCGCCGCTGGCGACTGCATGATGATTTGGTGAGGTGCTTTTATGAAGAAATCGATGGTTTGCTTGGCAGCAACTGGCATGCTGTTGGGTGCGCTGCCGCTGTCAGCGTTGGCGCAGCCGCGCGAGCATGAGCGTGACCACGACCGTGGTCATGACCGTGGTCGCGGCTGGGGTGGCGACATTCGGCATTTTGAGTCGCATGACGCTGTGCGCTGGCGCCAGGGCTACTGGCACCACGGACGACACGACGGACGCTTGGGCTGGTGGTGGGTGATTGGCGGGCTGTGGTATTTCTATCCGCAGCCGGTGTATCCCTATCCCGATCCTTACCAACCCCCGGTGGTGGTGATCCAGCAATCGGCGCCTCCGGCACCCGCGCCTGCAGTTGTGCCGGCTCCGGCAACGCCGCAGGTCTGGTACTACTGCGAGGCGTCGGGTAGTTACTACCCCTATGTACCCACCTGCCCCGGCGGCTGGAAAGTGGTTCCTGCCACGCCGTCGGCCCCGCCCCAATGAGCCCGCTGATGCGCGCAGGTGCGACGGTCTGGCTGCTGGTGTACCTGGCCGGGTGCGCCACGGCAGCCCCTACGCCGAGCGTGACCATGGTGCCCGCACCGGGCAAGCCGCCAGACCTGTTTGCTGCCGAGGACGAATCTTGCCGCGAGCAGGCGCAAGCGTCGGTTGATGAGGAGGACAGCACCCGCACCGTGGTCGGCTCGGCCGTGGTCGGAACGGTGATCGGTGCCGCGCTGGGTTCGGCCCTTTCTGGCCCACGCCACCGCCAGGACCACGCCGAAAGCGGTGCCGTGGCCGGATTGGTGCTGGGTACGGCCGCTGGCTTGAGCCGCAGCGAGGCAGCAAACCAGGCTGAACGCCGACGCTACGACGTGGTCTACGAGCGCTGCATGCTGGCCAAGGGTAACCACCTGCCGGGCACGGTCTACCGGTACGTGTCTCCACCCCCGCCCGCGCCGCCCGCGCCGGGTGGAACAGTGCCCTACTACCCCCCGCCACCTCCCGCGCCGCGTTAGCGCGTGAAGCGCCACTACCTGAGAGATTGCGCAGGTTCGCCCAACTGCCCAATTCAGGTTAATCTGTTCTTTTTCTCAGGCGGCCTTCCCATGAAAACAATTCAAACGCTTTCCGAACTGCTGCCCCTGGTGGGGCAGGA
>JBAXOZ010000249.1:0-3503 GCA_037132975.1 Comamonadaceae bacterium | reverse complement strand
GTGTTGCTTCGGCAAGCATGCGGGGGCCGAAAAAACCTGCCGGCGAGCCCTCAGCGCGGCATCTGGCCGGCCGGTCGGCCCGATCGCGATATCACGCAGGCTGCCTCAGGTGGTATCGAGGGGAGACAGCGCCTGCTCGTAGTTCCAGGGTAACCACCTGGCTGGATGCTCCAGCGCTTCCTTGGCGTGGCGTTGGAGTTCATTGAGATAATCCAATGGATTGGCGGCGCAAAGTCGGCAGGTGTGGATCAAGCTCATGAACAGATCGCCCAGTCGGGCGCCGTTTTGAGTTTTGTAGCCCATCGAGTTTTTCCGGTGGAGAATGGCCATTTTGAGTGCGCGTTCGCAGATATTGTTATCCAGGGGCGCGCCGGCTTGGCGCAGGAATAGGGTCAAAGGGGCCCAGCGTTTGAGCATGTAGCCGAACGCCTGACCCAGTCCGGAGTTAGGTTCCACCAATTTCTGCTCCAACCGTTGGCTCATCCATTGGTGGAGTTGGTCCATGATTTTCTGACTGTGCTCCTGGTGGAACCGAAGCCGGGCTTCGGGCGAGAGCGCTGCTTTCTTGGCCTGCGCCTCGTGTTGGTAAACCTCGCCCAAACGTTCCAACACGTGCAGGCATTCCTGAGGGAAGTCTTGGGCCACGTCGACAAACTGCCTTCGGCCATGGCTCAAACAGTTGGCGAGGAGGCTCTGGAACTCCTTGGCGGGGTTGCGCGAGAGCGCGTCGCACATCTGGATGGGGGGTGAGGAGTCGGCGGCGCGGCGAGCGAGCAACTGGTCCAGGTTCTCGCCGGCGTGACGGTGTCCGGTAACGAACAGCGCTATCGTGTGGTCCTCCACCTCGGAGATGAGGCCGGTGGTGAAGATCCCGGTGCGCTCTGGCCTTTCAGCGGCGGGGCCAGCATCCCGGGCCAGGCTTTGCACCCGCATGGTGGTGTCGTCGTTGTGGATCACCTTACCTTGGGCGGCCAACGTGATCAGAGCCTCATGCACCGGTTCCAAAGCTTGACCCGCTTGGGCCATGAGTTCCCATTGCGTGGAGGCGGGCAGCCGCACGCCCAGGTCGACCTGCATTCGGTCCAGCCGGTAGTGGGGCAAGCCCGTGCCAAAGCGCAGATACCCGAGCATGGGGCCGACCTGCGGATCATATTTGCTCAGCCCCGCTTCCTTCGGTGCTGGAGCGGTGAAGAGCTGGCCGCAGAGGTGGCAGCGTAGCTTCTCCAGTTCGAAGCGGGTCGCCGCAAACAAGGGTTGGGCGGTAATGCGCACCAGTTGTCCGAGCTGTTTTAGCGCGTAGAGTTTGCCCTGTTTGCAGCCGGGACAAGCCTCCCCCGGGCGGAGTTGCGGATGGGTCACCCGCACCCGCTTAGCTCCGGTGTAGGCCGCCGCGGCAGTGCGGCCGTGGCCTTTGCGCTTGGGCCGAGGTGCGGCTGCCGTGGCCGCGGTCTGGGAACTGGCTGGTGGCGGAGGAAAGAGTTGCTTGGTCTTTTCGGTTTTCGCACCGAAGATCAGCCGCTGTAGCCGGCTCAGGCTGGTCTCCTTGGTTTCAATGACTCCCATGACCCAGTGGAGGGTCCGCAAGGACTTCTCGACCAACTGGTAAATCTCCGCCGGCAGCAGCCCCGCTAACTTCGCCAGCAACTCTTCCAGTTGCGTCGGGCTCAGCGTGACGACCTCCGGAGCAGGACGCTTAGCCACAGTCCTCTCCGCAAAGTCGGCGCCGAAAGTTCGGCCGCAACGGATAAGCGAACAACTGCTTGAGCGAGCGATTGGGCCGGTTGGTCTGATCGTCTTTGCCCCGCCCGGTGGTCAGACCCAAATAGATCCAGTTGGCGGCTCGATAACAAGTGCCAGCGAAGCGTTCCGGGTCGATAAACGTCTCCAGCAGGTAAACCGGATGCTCATAGAGCGCTTGCCAGTCGGCGGCAATCCGCCGCGCCACCCGGCTCAATAAATGGCTGGCCAGGTGGGGCACCTTCACCCAAGGCAGGATCAGGAAGCGGGTATTGTAGGCCAGCAGGTGAATCTGGGCTCGGCGTTGCGGGGCCGACCAACCAATGAAGCGGTCACGCGCTCCCAGGTGCCGAGGGGCCGAAGACCAGGCCAGCGCGGCCACGGGTTGGCCCTGCGCGTAGATTAAGTATTTCAGATGCTCGCCGACCGGCCGGGTATAACCTAAATAATGGTGAGCCTCCATGAGGCTGCCGAAAAGTTCTTCGGCCGATGTGCGCCGCACCTGGTGGATCTCCAAGGCACCCAACTGAGCCAAAGAACATTCCAGCGGCGCACGCGCCCACACCGATGGTCGCGTGGGAGCTCGGTGCTGTGTGGCATTGTTGGGTGGACAAAACCGCTGAGCTGGCAGTCGAATGTGACCGGCTCGGTGTAACTCCAGCATCAGGCTCCGGGCGACCATGTCGCGCGGACGGCCATTGGGCTGCACCCAGTTCCAGGCGGCACATAGCTTGGCCGAGAGCCGCCGCCGACTTAACGCGGGATGGGCGGCGATCAACTGCCGGATAAATTCAATTTCCTGGGCGCTAACCTTGCGGCCCCGGTAAACAAACTCGCTCTGCACGACCGCCAGCTTAGGCGATCAAAAATGGAACGCAAGTGCATGGTTGATATTTTTTCGCGCCGGCCCGGGGCGCTTACTTAAGCCGCCGGTGCAATCGGCCGCCACATCGGAGCGGCTTGGGCGTGGTTGGGGTTGCCGTTCCAAATCAGTAACTGGAGTTGATGCACATCCAAACCCAAGGTGGGCTGCTGGCCGACACTGGGCCACCAGCCGAAGCGCCCCTGCGAGAGCCGTTTCTGGCAAAGCCAAAAGCCTTGGCCGTCATACATGAGGATCTTAAGGGCTCGGCGACGACGGTTGGCGAAAACGAACAGCGCGCCGGTAATCGGGTCGGTGTTAAGTCGCTGGCGGCAAACCTGCACCAGCCCATCAATGCCTTTCCGGAAATCTACCGGCTCGACCGCCAGCAGCAAGCGCATCTGCGGCGTGATCTGAATCACGAACGCTGCCTCCAGAGCCCTTGGGCCAAAGCCAGCGCAGCAGCCCTGTCAGTTTGCGCCAGCCGCAGAGTCAGTTTCGAACCATCGCGATCCTCCAGTTCGATGACCCATTGCGGGCCACCGGGGCAGGCCCTTATCGGCACCTCGACAAACCCTGCAGCGATGGCATCGGCCCGAGGAGCTTGCGGAGTTGAACTGGCCACCAGGTGGTGCTTGAGGCCAGTATAATTAACCCTCAGAACCTGAGCGACAGGACTCAGCCCATAGCGCCGCGCCAACCTTACCATGGCGCGCCAGAGATGCGCCGGGATTGGTTCCCGATGTTCACGCCGCTGACGCCAAGCGGTCAGGGCTGGTTGAACCCGCGCAATCGCGGCTGTAAATGTGGGATCGGATTTGGTGGTCGTCTTCGCTGCCATAATCTGGCGCAAAGACTACCGCGGCGGCCGAGATGCCGTCACGCACACTTGCCGAAGCAACAC
>JBAXOZ010000248.1:0-3505 GCA_037132975.1 Comamonadaceae bacterium | reverse complement strand
ACTTCCTTGCTGGCTTCCAGAATGAAGGTGTAGGGTCCGGGTGTGGCCGACTTGATGAGCCGGAATTGCTGGTTGTCCACTCGCGCGTAGTTGGCCAGTTCGCTCAGGTCGCGGCACAGCAGGGTCAGGTGGTGCTTGTCATCCACACCGCGGATGCGGCGCAGTTTGTCAGCTGCCGCCTTGTCGTCAAGGTGGCAGACCAGCGCGTAACTGGAGTCGGTGGGCACGGCCAGCACCTCGCCTTTTTCGAGCAGGGCGACGGCCTGCTTGAGCAGACGCGCTTGCGGATTTTCGGGATGCACTGCAAAGAACTGGGCCATGGCCGTATTGTCGGCGAAACGCCGCAACCTCAGTGCTGAATGCGCGCGGCCAGCAAATCCCAGACGGGTGTCAGATGCTCTGGCAACGCGGGCAGGGTGCCCAGTTCGGTGTGACTCTCCAGCGGGCTGTGAAAGTCGCTGCCGCGTGAGGCGGCCAGGCCGAACTCGGTTGCGATGGCAGCGTAGCTCACATATTCAGCAGGGGTGTGACTGCCGGTGACCACCTCAACCGCCTGACCGCCGTGGTTTTTGAATTCACTGAACAGGGCAAATTCTTCGGTCGCACTGAACTTGTAGCGTGCCGGATGCGCGATGACCGCTATGCCGCCAGCCTCGGTGATCCAGCGCACGGCATCCTTCAGCGTGGCCCAGCGATGCTCTACAAAGCCCGGTTTGCCCTCGGTCAGGTACTTGCGAAAGACTTCGTTGGTCTCGCGGCAGACGCCGCTCTCCACCAGAAAACGGGCAAAGTGGGTGCGCGAGATGAGGTCGTGGTTGCCGGCAAATTTCAGTGCACCTTCATAGGCGCCGTGGATGCCGACTCTGGCCAGGCCCTCCGACATGTCCAGGGCGCGCTGGCCGCGCCCGCCGCGTGTTTGACGCAAGCCCCGTTGCAGTGCCTGGTTTTCCGGATCAAAGCCCAGGCCGACGATATGGATGGTTTGTTCGATGAAAGTAACGGAAATTTCAACACCGGTGAGGTAGGGTAGTCCCACTGCGCGTGCGGCACAGGCTGCGCGCTGCTGCCCACCGATTTCATCATGGTCGGTTAACGCCCAGAGCTCCACGCCTTGGGCTTTGGCGCGTTCGGCAAGGGCCTCTGGAGTCAGGGTGCCGTCGGAGATGACGGAGTGGCAATGCAGATCGGCGTTGAGGGAAGAAGTCACCGGCTGATTTTAGGTCACGCTGTTGGCGAAGTCGGAAGCTTTCTTTTCCAGATCCTCCGCACTGTCCGCGAATCTTGTCGCTACCGCCTGGAATTCGTCGCCCAGCGCGAGGAAAGCATCGACCACGTCCGGGTCAAAATGCTTGCCCCGTCCTTCCATGATGATCTGCACTGCCTGTTCGTGCGACATGCCGGCCTTGTAGACGCGATGGCTGATCAGCGCGTCGTAGACATCTGCCAGTGCCATCAGTCGCGCCGGTATCGGGATCGCGTCCCCGACCAAGGCTTTCGGATAGCCGGAGCCATCCCATTTTTCGTGATGCGAGTAGATAAGCTGCTTGGCAATTTCGAAAAACTCGCCGTCTTGTGGCGCGCTGCCCTGCGCATGGGCAATGGCGTCGCGGCCGAGGGTCGGATGCGTTTTCATGATCTCAAACTCTGCGGCCGAGTAACGTCCGGGATTGAGCAGGATCCGGTCAGGAATACCGACTTTTCCAATATCGTGCAGCGGCGCACACTGGACCATGAACTGGATGCGTTCAGGACTCAGAAAATCATGAAACTTGGGCTGCCTGCGCAGATATCTGCAGAGCAACTCCATGTAGTACTGGGTGCGTTTGAGGTGGTTGCCGGTCTCGGAGTCGCGCGTCTCGGCCAGCGAGGCCAGCGCCAGGATGGTTGTGTTCTGCAGCGCCGCCATTTGCCGGGTGCGCTTGTTCACCTCGAACTCGAGATACTCGTTAGTGACGCGCATGGTCTTGGCATTCGCTGCCACCATGAAATGCGCCTTGACGCGTGACATCAGGATGGCCGGTGTCACCGGGCGGGTGATGTAGTCCACCGCACCCACCGTCATGCCGAGTTGCTCGCTTTCCGGATCCGTCTTGCTGGTCAAAAAAATCACCGGAATCTGGCTCGTCAAGCTGTCGGCCTTCAGGCGTCGGCAGACCTCGTAACCATCCAGGTCCGGCATCATGATGTCCAGCAGAATCACGTCCGGCTGCTCGGTGATCGCGATCTTCACCACCTGAGCCCCGGCGATGGCGGTCTTGACCGTGTAATGATTGAGCAGCAGCCCGGCCATCAAGGACAGGTTGTCGGGCGAATCATCGACGATCAGGATGCTGGGTTTGACAGGTAAAAAGAGTTCCATGTTCAGGCTTTACGGCAGGTCCAGTTGCACGGCGCTGGCCGCATCATAAAGCTCTGTCAGCGCCTGCGAGAACTCGAAGTCCTGGACCCGACGCTGTAGCGATGCAAAGTGGGGGCCCAAACCGCCATGCAGTAGTGCTGCATGCTCCTGCAACAGCAAACGGGCTTGCACATTGCTGCTGCGCAGCAGCACAGCCAATTGACGGCACAGACGCTGCAACTGTTCCCGGTCAACCGCAGCCGCCGGGTCTGGCTGCGCTGGCGCGGATGTCGGCAGGGCACGACTTATGGCCAGATTCAGCTCAGCCAGGTGCTGCTCCAGCGCCGTCAACCGGGCATGAAGGACCGCTGGCGGCTCCTGTCTGGTGACCGACCTTTCGAGTTCACTACTCAAACGACTGCAGACGCCAGCCCCCAGATTGGCGGCAACGCCTTTCAAGGTGTGAGCACTGCGCTCGGCCAAGGGCATATCGCCCGCCTCAAGGGCCTGGCGTATTTCTCTGGGTGTGTTGACCAGGCTGGCGACAAACCTTTGCAACAGTGACTCATAAAGGTTTCTGTTGCCGCCGCACTGAAGCAGACCCTTGTCGACGTCGATCCCGTTGATACGCAGCTCTGCTCCACCCGCTGCAGCCTTGCTCCAGTAGGCGATTGATCGGCGAAGGGCGGCAGGCTCTATCGGTTTGGTCAAATGGGCATTCATGCCTTCGCGCAGGCAACGCGCACCTTCTTCGGCCGAAGCGTGAGCCGTCAGCGCAATGATGGGCAGGTTGGCAAAGCGTGCCTGCTGGCGCAGCAGCAAGGTAGCCTGATGCCCGTCCATCACCGGCATCTGCAAGTCCATCAGCACCAGGGACCAGGGCAGTGGGTCGGGCGCGCTGAGCAGCAGGTCCAGCGCCTGTTGGCCGTTGTCTGCCAGCGTGACCGTGACTCCCATCGATTCCATCAACTCACGCGCAATCTGCTGGTTGATGTCATTGTCTTCAACCAGCAGCACGCGCACACCGGCGAGTGTGGCGTGGTCTTCGCTCCGACCTGGCATCAGTCTGGGCTTCGCCTGCTGCGGTGTAATGATCCCGATCAAGGTGTCCCACAGACGTGACTGGCTGACCGGCTTGTCCAGAAAAGCACTGGCGCCAGCGCCGCC
>JBAXOZ010000247.1:0-3636 GCA_037132975.1 Comamonadaceae bacterium | reverse complement strand
GCATGAAAGCGGTCAACATCGAAATCGTCCGTCAAAGGCTCTACGCCGAGCCGGCCCAGCAGCGTGCTGGCCGCGCCTGCATCCTCTGCTGCGGCGTAAACCACTGCGCCAAAGCGACGCGGATCGTTCAGGCGCAGCGTGCCCTGCGTGGTCACCATCTCGAAATGATCGTGCTTGCCCGGCGCTGGCAAGTCCGCGGCAAAGCTCAGACTGCCCGACATGCCCAGATGCACCAGCAGCAAGCCCTGGTCGAGATCGATCAGCAGGTATTTGCCGCGCCGGCGCACGGATCGCACGGTTCGCCCCACCAAGCGTGCCGGTGCACAGCCTAGCGGCCAGCGCAAGGCCTTGCCCAGGCCCACAGACAACACCTTGGCACCGGCAATTTTGCTGGCAAAACTCAGGCGCGTGACTTCGACTTCAGGTAATTCAGGCATGACGAACCATGGATGCAGACATGGATTATTATGGTCTGATGCCGTTTTTCCATCGCCTCTTGCTCCCGCTCTTCTTCATATTTGCACTCAGCGCACAGGCGCAGACGCCTGACAGCAAAGGCAGTGCGCCTTTGAGTTCAGCGCTTGACAGCGAGCTTTTTTACCAGCTTCTGCTGGGAGAACTCAACGCGCGTGACGGCGAACCGGGCACCGGCTATTCCCTGTTGCTCGATGCTGCCAGAAAGACCAACGACGGCCGTATCTACCAGCGCGCAGTGGACATCGCTTTGCAGTCGCGCTCCGGCGAATCCGCGCTGGCAGCAGCCCGGGCCTGGAGGCAGGCCTTGCCCACGTCCAGGGAAGCCAATCGCTATCTGCTGCAGATATTGATCGGTCTGAACCGGATTGCTGAAACGCAGGAGCCACTCAAGCGCGAACTGGCCACTACCGATGCCAAGGACCGTGCGGCGGCGATCTTGGCCCTTCCGCGCTACTTTGCCCGTGTCAGCGACAAAAAGCTTGCTGCCGCAACGGTGGAGCAGGCCCTGGCGGCCTACCTGGGCACACCGGTGCCGGGTGTCGCTGCCTGGACCAGCATCGGCCGCCTGCGCCTGGAGGCGGGTGACAACGCTGGCGCGCTCGATGCTGCGCGGCGTGGCCAAGCGCTGGACGCCAAGGCTGACGGTCCGGCGATGCTGGCTTTGTCGATGATGAATCCCAAGACGCCGCAGGCCGAGGCGATCGTCAGGAAATACATTGAGGGCACGCCAACGCCCGAGTTCCGGATGGAGTACGCCAGGCTGCTGCTGGACGCGCAGCGTTACAACGAAGCTGCGCAGCAACTGCAGCTTGTGACCTTGGACAAGCCCGATTACCTGCCGGCCTGGCTGGTGCGTGGGTCGCTCGAATTGCAGGACGGAAAGCTCGCTGCTGCCGAGCAGTCCTTCAGCCGCTATGTCGATCTGGCACTCGCCAAACGAGGCACGGCGGCACGGGCCGACAGCAGCCGCGGCCTCAATCAGGCTTATCTTTCACTGGCCCAGATTGCCGAACAGGGCAAGGACTTCGCCAAGGCCGATGGCTGGCTCAAACGCATTGACAACCCGGAGGATCTGCAGAGCGCCCAGTTTCGCCGCGCCTCCATCCTGGCGCGCCAGGGCAAGCTCGAAGAGGCGCGCAAACTGATTCGCAGCCAACCGGAAAAATCAGCGCAGGATGCACGCATGAAAATTTCGGCAGAGGTCCAGCTGCTGCGTGACAGCAAGCAGTACCGCAGCGCCTACGAGTTCCTTGCCGAGGCTGTCACCCGTCATCCTGCCGATTTCGACCTGGTTTACGACATGGCCATGATGGCCGAGAAGCTGGGAAGACTTGACGAGATGGAGCGCCTGCTGCGCCAGGTGATGGCGGGCAAGCCGGATTATCAGCACGCCTATAACGCGCTGGGGTTTTCGCTGGCCGAACGCAACACACGGCTGGGTGAGGCACGCCAACTTATTCTGAAGGCGCTGGAGTACGCGCCAGCCGACCCCTTCATCACCGACAGTCTGGCCTGGGTCGAATACCGCGCCGGCAATCTGGCCGAAGCCCTGCATTTGCTGCAGGGTGCCTTCAAAGCCAAGCCGGATGCGGAGATTGCGGCGCATTTGGGTGAAGTACTGTGGACCCTGGGTCGGCGTGACGAGGCGCTGAGCGTCTGGAAGGAAGGCTCCCAGATCAACGCCGACAACGAAACCCTTCTGGACACCCTCAAGCGGCTGCGTGTGAAGTTGTAATGCTGCTTTTCAGAGCCCTCTGCATGGCGGTTCTTGCCGCCGCTGTTCTGCTCACAGCGTGCGCGGTGCCGCCGACGGCAAGCGACATGCCCAGTGCCAACCGCTGGCGCGGACGACTGGCCCTTACGGTCCAGACGAACAAGCTGGCGCAGGCGCCAGCGCAGTCCCTGAGCGCCGGCTTTGAGCTCAGTGGCAGCCCGCAGACGGGCGAATTGACCCTCTACACGCCGCTGGGAGGCACAGCGGCTGTGCTTTTCTGGAGCGAGCGCAGCGCGACCCTGCGCAGTGCTGGCGAGTCGCGTGACTTTGCATCGCTGGAAGACTTGATCCGGCACACCCTGGGCACCGAATTGCCGCTGGCTGCGCTCTTTGCCTGGCTGGCCGGTGACAACAGGGAGGTCGCTGGCTGGCAAGCCGACCTCTCGCAGTACGCTGCGGGGCGCATACTGGCGCGGCGCACGGAGGCGGGATCCGAGGCACAAATCCGGTTGATACTTGAAAAATGAAGTCGCTCTACGACATTGCAGCGCCAGCCAAGCTCAACCTGTTCCTGCACGTCACGGGACGCCGCAGTGACGGCTATCACCTGCTGCAGTCAGTCTTCATGCTGATTGACTGGCACGACACCCTGCATTTTGAACTTCGCACAGACGGGAAAATCAGCCGGGAAGACCTGAGCACGCCGCTGCCGGCGGATGATCTGGTACTGCGCGCCGCGCGCGCCCTGCAGGCCAGCAGCGCCAGCAGCCTGGGGGTTCACATCGGCATTGAAAAGCGCATTCCGGCGCAGGCCGGTATGGGCGGGGGCTCCAGCGACGCCGCGTCCACCCTGCTGGCGCTGAATCGCCTGTGGAAGCTCAACTATTCGCTGGAGAAACTCAGCCGGATCGGACTGGGACTGGGCGCCGACCTGCCCTTCTTTCTGGCTGGACAAAATGCCTGGGTCGAGGGTGTGGGTGAAAAAATCACGCCGATTCTGTTGCCAGAGGGCCTTTTCCTTGTGGTCAAACCTGAGCAGGGGCTGGAGACTCGCCTGATTTTCTCGGACCCGGCTCTGAAAAGAGACAGCCAGACTGCTATAATTTCCGGCTTCTCTGCAGATGCATTCGGTTTTGGCCGCAACGATCTGCAGAGCGTTGCCGAAAGAATTTGTCCGGGTGTGACGCAGGCCCTTGAATGGCTTGCCTCACAGGGCCTGAAGGGCCGCATGACGGGTTCTGGAAGCGCGGTGTTTGCCCATGTATTGAAGCAGACTGAGCCGGGCAGCGTGCCAGACACGTTTCAGGTCAGGTTGTGTCGGAGTCTGGCTGTTCATCCCCTTTTGGGCTGGGCAAGCAGTAACAGTTTATCGGTTGGTGGTCTTTGACCCTCAACCCGTGTAGGGGAGTCGCCAAGTTGGTTAAGGCACTGGATTTTGATTCCAG
>JBAXOZ010000246.1:0-3637 GCA_037132975.1 Comamonadaceae bacterium | reverse complement strand
GTTCGCCAGTTCATCGGCGCGCTCATTGCCGGGGTCGCCGTCGTGGCCACGGACCCAGTGCCACTCGATCTTGTGAACAGAGTTGGTCACCAGCGCGTCCAGGCGCTGCCAGAGGTCGACATTTTTGACCGCTTGTTTGGAAGCGGTCTTCCAGCCCCTGGCTTTCCAGCCGGAGAGCCATTCGGTCGTGCCCTTGAGCACGTACTGACTGTCCACGTGCAGGTTCACATGACAGGGACGCTTCAGGGCCGACAGGGCCTCGATCACGGCCATCATTTCCATGCGGTTGTTCGTTGTTTCCAACTCCCCGCCGCACAATTCTTTTTCCGCGTCTTTTGACTTCAGCAGCACGCCCCAGCCGCCGGGCCCCGGATTGCCCTTGCACGCGCCATCGGTGTAGATTTCTATCGTATTCAATCGGTCTTTCCCATCGTTGCGTCGATGATTGTCTCAGAGCGATTGAGCGTCGCGCTGCCGACTACCGACACCGGCGCTGCCGCCACCGATCGCGCTGCTCTCCAGGCCGGGCTCAGCAGGGTTACACCCCGCACGCGCTTGACGGCCACCAGGAAGTAGACCGCGCCGAAAATCGGCCACCAGCGCTGGCCGATCCAGTCCATCCAGGCAAAACGCCGCAACCAGGTCTCACCCGCCAGTGCGGGTCGGTAGCAGCCGAAGTGGCCTACTTCCACTTCAAAGCCGAGCAGACGCAGCCAGTCGCGCAAACGCCAATAGCCGATGCATTCCTCCTGCGGCATGAACTTCTTTCCGAAACCCAGGCGGCGGTACAGCCGCGCGCGCTTCTGCCTGAAACCCCAAAGTGATACCGGATTCAGGCCGCAGATCACGACCCGTCCCTCGGGCACCAGCACGCGCTCCACTTCGCGCAGCGTGGCGTGTGGATCCCTGGCCAGTTCCAGCGAATGGGGCAACACCACCAGATCCAGACTGCTGGCCGGGAAGGGCAATGCGGAAAAATCGGTCAGGAGGGCAGCACCCGGTGTCGGCACAGCGCTGGCCAGCCAGCGGTGCGGCATGCGGTTGGCACGCAGGGCATCGAGTTCACTCAAGCCCAGTTGCAGCGCGTGATAGCCAAAAATGTCGGCCACGGCAGAATCGAGCTGTGCGCGCTCCCACTCCAGCAGATAGCGGCCGGGCGGCGTCGCAAACCAGTCATGCAAACCTATAATTTGATCGTTCATGAAGTTAATTCCACTACCCGCCTTCAGCGACAACTACATCTGGCTGTTGCACGACGACAGCCACGCGCTGGTGGTTGACCCCGGCGACGCCCAGCCCGTGCTCGCTGCGCTGCAAAGATTCAATCTGCAGCTGCAGGCCATTCTAGTCACGCACCATCACCCCGACCATACCGGCGGCGTCGCTGCGCTGCGCCAGGCCACCGGTGCTACCGTTTACGGTCCGCAGCATGAAGTCATGCCGGAACCGCTGACACGCCTCGGTCAGGGCGAGCAGCTGCAAAGCCTGGACTTGTGCTTCGATGTGTTTGCGGTGCCGGGTCACACCGCCGGCCACATCGCCTTCTACTGCGCCAACGTGAACGGCGCACCATTGCTGTTCTGTGGTGACACGCTGTTTTCCGCTGGCTGCGGCCGCCTGTTCGAAGGCACGCCGGCGCAGATGCTGGCTTCGCTGGATCGCCTGGCTGCACTTCCTGACGCTACCCAGATCTGCTGCGCGCATGAGTACACGATGAGCAACCTCAAGTTTGCCTGCGCTGTCGAGCCTGGTAACGCTGCACTGGGCGATTACGCAGCTGCAGCGCAGCGCCTGCGCGCGGCTCAACAATGCACCCTGCCCTCGAACATGCTGTTGGAGCGCCAGATCAACCCCTTTCTGCGCAGCCGCCAGCCCGGCGTGATCAGCGCCGTGCAGGCTTTTGACGCATCAGCCCAGGGCGAAGTCGCTGTCTTTGCAGCGCTGCGTCAGTGGAAGAACCAATTCCAATGAAATGGCTCCCTGTTCTTTGCCTGGGCGTGGCGCTCTGGCTGACCGGCTGTGCCAGCGCGCCGGTTGGCAATGCACCCGAGCAGCCTGTGCAGGCTGAGCTGAGCAGCCAGGGCGGCACCGGTATCAAGTCAACGCCGTCGAGGATCCAACCCGGATTGCAGGCGAGCGCCGATTTGCTGCCGATCTCGGCTGCGCACGCGGCTTCGGGCGCGGTGGTGCCCCTGGCGCCACCGGCCGACCTGTGGGAGCGCATCCGGCGCGGTTACGCCATGCCGGACCTGGACAACCAGTTGGTGCACGACCGCGAACGCTGGTACAGCAGCCGCAACGACTACATCCTGCGCATGACCGAGCGATCCCGCAAGTACCTGTTCCACATTGTTGAGGAACTCGAACTGCGCAACATGCCCACCGAGCTGGCCCTGCTGCCCTTCGTCGAGAGCGCATTCAACCCGCAGGCGGTGTCCAGCGCCAAGGCCGCCGGCATGTGGCAGTTCATGCCGGCCACCGGAAAGACCTTTGAGCTCAAGCAGAATGCCTTTCGCGATGACCGGCGCGACGTGCTGGCCTCGACGCGCGCCGCGCTCGACTACATGCAAAAGCTTTACGGCATGTTTGGTGACTGGCAACTGGCACTGGCCGCCTACAACTGGGGTGAGGGCAGCGTGGCGCGCGCCATTGCGAAGAACCAGCGCGCTGGCCTGGGCACCAGCTACAGCGAACTCTCGATGCCGATGGAAACCCGTTTTTATGTGCCCAAGCTGCAGGCCATCAAGAACATCGTCGGCAGCCCGCAGTCCTTCAATTCGAGTCTGCCGCAGATCGGCAACCATCCCTACTTCCAGACCGTGGACATCAAGCGCGACATTGACGTTGCGCTGGCCGCCAAACTGGCCGAAGTGCCGCTGGAAGACTTCAGGGCGCTCAATCCATCAGCGAACCGTCCCGTCATCCTGGCCGCCGGCACACCACAAATACTGCTGCCCTGGGACAACGCAGCGATCTTCCAGCGCAATCTTGAAGCCTACAGCGGCGGGCGTCTGGCGAGCTGGACGGTCTGGCTGGCGCCCACCACCATGAGACCGGCCGACGCTGCCAAGCGGGTCGGCATGACCGAGCAGGCCTTGCGCAGTGTCAACAACATTCCGCCCCGTGGGGTCGCGATCAAGGCCGGATCGAGCCTGCTGGTGGCGCGTGCCAATCATCTTGAGACCGATGTCGCGCTGCATCTGGCCGACAACGGCCAGTTGTCACTGGCAACCCTGGTGGCACCCAAACGCCCCGCGGCCAAGGGTCGAAAACCGGCAGCGCGAGGCAAGGCCAAGGCACGCGCACCGCTTGCCCATGGCAAGGCAGTGGCCAAGGCAAGGCCGCCAGTCAAGCGATAGCTAGCGCTGCAGTTCTAGCGCCGGTCCACCAAGGCGTGCGCGATGGTGCCCAGATCGACGTACTCCAGTTCGCTGCCCACGGGGACGCCGCGCGCCAGGCGCGTCAGGCGCAGGCCCTTGGCTTTCAGGCCCTCGCTGATCACATGGGCCGTGGTTTCGCCTTCAGCGGTGAAGTTGGTCGCCAGAATCACTTCCTGCACCACACCGTCACAGGCGCGCTCAAACAAGCCCTTGATGCCAATTTCCTTGGGGCCAATGCCATCGAGCGGACTGAGTTT
>JBAXOZ010000245.1:0-3646 GCA_037132975.1 Comamonadaceae bacterium | reverse complement strand
GGCAACATCCACAGCTACCAGCGCATGATCCACCACATGGACGAGGGGATAGGCAAGCTGATGGCTGCGCTGAAGGCCCATGGTTTGACGGACAACACGCTGGTCGTTTTTACCAGCGACAACGGCGGTGAGCGTTTTTCAGATAACTGGCCGCTGGTCGGCGGCAAGATGGACTTGACCGAAGGCGGTATCCGGGTTCCATGGATTGCCCACTGGCCGGCGGTGATTGCGCCAGGAAACTGCAGCGAACAACACTGCATGACCATGGACTGGTCGGCCACGATGCTTGACGCCGCAGGGGTCGCGGCGGACCCGGCCTATCCGCTCGATGGAATATCGATGCTGCCCGTGCTGCAGGACGCAGATCAGAAATTCGCGCGTCCCATGCATTGGCGCATGAAGCATCGCCATCAGCGCGCGCTGCGCGACGGCGACTGGAAGTACCTGCGCGTCGATGACAACGACTACCTCTTCAATCTCCCGTCCGATGAACGCGAACGCGCCAATCTCGGGCCGCAGGAGCCAGCGCGCCTGGCCGCCATGCGCCAAGACTGGGAAGCGTGGAACGCCACCATGCCAGCGATTCCACCGGACGCCACGGTGAGCCTGGGGTACTCGGAAAAGGACATGCCCCAGCGCTAGCGAGAGGCCGCTGCGGTCCTTGATCAATCGACAAAGAAATCGGGGATGAAGTGCTTGGTGCCGGGCGTGACGGAATACTTTTCCAGGTCCGTGATGCCGTGCTCTGCCAACACCTCGTCGTCGATGTAGAAGTTGCCGCTGACCGAATTGTCTCGGGTCAGAATCAGGTAGGCGGCGTCGGACAGGATTTCCGGCTTACGGCACAGGGCCACATCGACACCGGGAATCATCTGCATGGCGGCGGTGGCGATGGCAGTGCGTGGCCACAGACTGTTGACGCCAATGCCGTATTTCTTGAACTCGCCGGCGTGGCCCAGCGTGCACATGCTCATGCCGTACTTGGCCATGCTGTAGGCGGTGTGGCCCTGGAACCAGTGCGTCTTCATCGACAGCGGTGGCGACATGGTCAGCACCTGGGGGTTGCGTCCGGCAGCGCCAGACTTCTTCAGCTCTGCCAGACAGGCCATGGTGCAAAGGTAGGTACCCCGCGCGTTGACGCCGTTCATCAGGTCAAAGCGCTTCATTGGCGTCGCTTCGGTGTTGGTCAGGCTGATGGCGCTGGCGTTGTTGACCAGGATGTCGATGCCGCCGAAGGCTGCGACCGCTTTGGCGACGGCGGCAAAGACCGCCTCGTCGTCGCGGATGTCCACCGCCAGCGGCAAAGCCTGGCCACCGGCCGCCTCCACTTCCTTGGCGGCGCTATAAATCGTGCCGGCCAGTTTCGGGTTCGCATCGGTGGTCTTGGCAACGATGACGATGTTGGCGCCATCCAGCGCGGCGCGCTTGGCAATGGCCAAACCGATACCGCGGGAGGCTCCGGTGATGAAGAGGGTCTTGCCCTGCAAGCCTGTGCCTTGAGCGTCTGTGTTCATGTGTTGTTTTCCCTGTGCTTCAGATTTTCGAAAAATCGGGTTTGCGCTTTTCCAGGAAAGCGGTAAAGGCCTCGCGTGCTGCTGGCTCCGTGAGCAGGCGGGCAAAGCTGGCGCCCTCTTCAAGCAAGCGCTCGGCGACGATGCCACTCTGGCTTTTCTTCAGCAGACGCTTGGTCTCGATCAGGGAACCCAGGGGCTTGGCCGCCAATTTGCGCGCCTGGCGCTGCGCCAGGGCTGAGGCTTCGCTGGGCGGAACGATGCGACTGACCAGGCCCATCTCCAGTGCGGTTTCAGCGAGGAATGGCTCACCCAAGAGCAGTGCCTCAGCGGCACGGCCGTAGCCCATGAGTTGCGGCGCCAGATAGCTCGAGGCCGCTTCCGGACACAAACCGAGGTTGACAAAGGGCATGGAAAAGGCGGCGTTGTCCCCGGCATAAACCAGATCGCAGTGAAACAGCATGGTGGTGCCAATGCCAACGGCCGGGCCACAAACGGCGGCCAGCAGCGGCTTGGAAAAAACGCTGATGGCACGCAGGAACTGGAACGCTGGCGACTCTTCGCCGCTGGCGAGCCGGTTCAGGAATTCGCCAATATCGTTGCCGGCGCTGAACACGGTCTCGTGCCCCTGAATCACCGCGGCACTCAGGGTGGCATCGGCATCGGCCTGCGCCAGCGCGTGCGCCATGCCGGCGTACATGGTGCGCGTCAGGGAGTTCTTCTTGTCGAGCCGGTTCAGGGTGATGGTGAGCACACCATGCGACTTGTCTATCAGTAATTCACTCATGCCAGTCCCAGTCAAGCTGCCAGTGCTTCACGCACGAAATCGAGGCGATCCTGGCCCCAGAACATCTGCTCACCGACAAAGAAAGTGGGGGCACCAAAGATGCCGCGCGCCACGGCAAGCTCGGTCTCGCTCTTGAGTTTGTCCTTGACGGCCTGCTCGCCTGCCAGTGCCAGCAGCGCCGGCGCGTCAAAGCCAGCAGCCTGCAACACGGTGGCGACCGTGGCCGGGTCGTTCATGTTCTGCGCATCAACCCAGATGGCGCGGTACATGGCAGTGCAATAGTCCATGAAGCGCGGATCATTGCGCAACTGCAGTCCGACTGCGATGCGCATCAGGGTGATCGTGTTGATGGGGAAGAACGGGTTGACTTTGAGCGGCACGCCGTAACGTTTGGCAAAGCGGGCAAAGTCGCCAAAGATGTACTTGCCCTTGGCCGGTACGCTGGCCGGCGAGTGGTTGCCGGTGGCGACAAAAACACCACCGAGCAGCATCGGGCGCCAGACCACCGTGGCGCCGGTATCGCTTGCAAGTGCGTTCAACTGGGTCGAAGCGAGGTAGGCAGCCGGGCTGCCGAAGTCAAAGTAGTACTCAACGGTTTTGCTCATTTTTTGTCTCCATTCATAAACATGCAGTCAGAACTTTTCCAGCCAGGGACGCAGATCCAGCTCATGCGTCCAGGCGTCACGCGGCTGGCAGTGCAGCATCCAGTATTGGTCCGCGATGTGATCCGGATTCAGGATGCCGTCCTGCACCTTCAGAGCATAGCGATCCGGAAAATTATCGCGGATGAATGCGGTGTCGATGGCGCCGTCGATCACCACATGCGCCACATGCACACCCAGCGGAGCGAGTTCACGCGCCATGCTTTGCGCCAAGGCGCGCAGCGCATGCTTGGCACCGGCAAAAGCCGCAAAATTGGCGCTGCCACGCAGCGACGCCGTGGCACCGGTAAAGAGGATGGTTTGCGCTCGCTCTGGGCTGGCGCGCTGCACCATGCGCTTGGCAACTTCGCGGCCGTTGAGAAAACCGCCGAAGCAGGCCATCTCCCAGATCTTGTAATACTTGCGCGCCGTTTCCTGCAGGACGCTGCTGGGCGCATTGGCACCGATGTTGAAGACCAGCACTTCGATGGGACCGATGGTGGATTCGATTCTCTCCACCAGCGCCATCACCTCTTCTTCCTTGCGCGCGTCGCTGGCAAAACCATGCGCTGTGCCACCCTCAGCGCGGATGGCTTCGAGCAGCGGCTGCAGCTTGTCCAGACTGCGCCGGGTCACACAGGCGGTGAAGCCCTCGCGCGCAAAGCGCCGGGCGATAGCGCCGCCCGTGGCATCGCCGGCACCGATGA
>JBAXOZ010000244.1:0-3662 GCA_037132975.1 Comamonadaceae bacterium | reverse complement strand
CGGTTAGCGTTTGAATCTGGACAGACCCACTCAGTTCTGCGGTCCAATCCAATTAGCAATTTGCAGGGCTGGCTCGCCCGCAAGCGCCGCAAGCTTAGCAATGCGGTAGTAGCGCAGCGCGCTGGCATATCGCGCACATCCTTGTACAAGGTGGAGAGGGGCGACCCCGGCGCAACATTGGGCACCTACCAGAATTGAAAAGGTCCCCCTGGCACTACACAGCCGTTGGCACCTTTCTTGCAAAATTGCACGACAACTTTCACGAACCGTCGGAAAAACGTCAGGAGCAAACCCAATGCAGTCTTCAGGACTGGCCGCGCTGAATCCTGCATTCAATGCGAGCTTCCCATGAAAATCAGCGGGGGTCTGCCCGACCTTTGGGCGCGAAGAACATGGGCCGCGGGTGTATGAGATTTTCACGGCGCAAACCTACGCAGATCGAGAACTCATCGTCCTCGACGATAGCCCCTCGCCCTCGCCTTTTTTTCTAAGGCTGGATGATCCGAGGGTTCGGTATCACCACACCAGCCAACGCACAACGGTCGGCGCCAAAAGGAATTGGCTAGCCCAAGAAGCCACAGGCAAGATCCTGGCCCATTTCGACGACGATGACTATTACGCCCCGACCTACCTAGACCGCATGGTGACGGCGCTGGGTGACGCCGACCTGGTCAAGCTGAGTGGGTTTTATCTGTTCAGCGTGACCCACGGGGCTTTCGCCTATTGGTATCTGAACCATGCGGCGGAGCTGCATTTCCGGTTGGAATCAAGTCGCCCTTTGGATCTGTTGCGGACCGAAACCATGACACCGGAGGCACGAGAGCTTTGGCAGCTCAAGAATCTCTTGGGGTACGGGTTCTCCTGCGTGTACCGAAAGAGTCTGTGGGAGCGGGTGCGCTTCGCCGACGCGCGTCATGGCGAGGACTTTCATTTCGTCGAGTCTGCGATGCAGGCCGGTGCCACTGTGAGGCTGCCCCTGGATCGTGATGGCGTGGCTATCGTCTTACGTCACCCACACGACAGTTCCATCGTTTATCCCCAATATCTGCTGCCTCCCCATATCCTAAGAACCCTCTTTGGGGCAGAAGGACACACATTCGTCGAACAGGCGATTGCGCGCGGGGCGGTGCTCCCTGGTAAGTGCCCCGGCTGATGCACGCCAAACTCCAATGGCCACATAAGCAGAAATTAGCCAAACAACATCTGACGAGCAAAAACCGCCTCGGGGTCGGCGGGTTCGAGTTGCAGGGCGCGCTGCAAGAAGGTTCGGGCCCGAGCAAGGTCGCCGGTCGCAATAGCCACCCGTACCAGCCCCATCAGGGGCCGCACCCCCGTAAGCTGCTGGTTGACCACAGGCGCGTGGCACTCCAGCGCCTGCTCAAACGCCGCAGTTGCGTCGGCCAGACGCCCACTGCGCTCTAGCAGTTCACCGCGGCATTGAAACACTGCCGGCGAATCGTCCAGATGCCTGGCCAGAGCGTCAAGCTCAGCCAGCGCGGCTCGGGTGTCGTCAGGGTGCAAGCCCAACGCCACCATCACCACCAACTCGCCAGCCGAGTGGCCCATGGCGGTGCGGGGGGTGCGCAACACGGCCCCACGCGCGGAATGGGCAGCGCTGTGCCACAGCTCTTGGTCGTTCCAAAAACGGGCTTGCTCCAAGCGTTTGAAGTGCAGATACAAATCGTCCGGGTCGCGCTGCAGGCTGGCATCCAGAATCGCAAGGTCGCGCTCTTTTTTACCGCGCGCGGCAGCCACAGAACGCGCATAGCCCAGGTGTTCCACCGGCACGCTCAAGTGAACCAGTTGCTGCCCACGTGCTGCCAGCACAGGCCACAGTGTTTCCGCCACATCCTCGTGAATGGCGTGGCGGTAGCGCACGGCATCACTCCGGCGAAACATCCGCAGCAGCCGGGCTTCATGCACATGACCGTCCTCGCGCACGTTGCGCATCTGCACGGTTGCGGCGCCCACGTCGGCCCGGCACAGTAGCGCACGAGCCTCGGTCACAAACTCAGGCGAACAGCGCTCGTCGGCGTCCAGCACCAGAATCCAATCTCCACTGGCGCCGTCGAGCGAATGATTGCGCGCCGCTGCAAAATCCTGCGTCCACGGATGATGCAGAACCTTGGCTCCGGCGTGACGCAGCAGCTCTGCGGTGGCGTCAACCGAGCCGGTATCTACCGCTATCAGTTCATCCCACAAACCGCTGACGCTGGCCAGAAAACCGGGCAGCATAGCGGCCTCGTCCTTGACGATGAGGCACAGCGCGAGCCGTTCAGTCATGGTGCGATGCTGCCAGGTTAGGCAGGTGCGGGAACAGACTTTGGACCAGCGCGAAGGGAATGACGTATTGGGGAAAACACACCGAAGTGTTGGTGTTGTGCAAGAAGTGAACACAGAGTCCGGCGCTATCAGCCCGCAATTCCAGCTGAAAGCCCTGCGCCATAGATTGCTTCAAAAAGGGAGTGTCTTCATTGAACGAAACCGCCGCAAAGGGGTTCGCCTGCCAGACCTTCTTGCGGTAAACGTAGGAAAACCCGTAGCCCAGATGATTGTCCTGGAAAATTGATTCGCCAGCACCCATCTGTACCATCTGCACTGGCTGATCAGACCAGATGAAATGCACGCCGGTTTTCTCCAGCAAGTTCCAATACGCAAACTTCTGGTACACCGGGCTGTAGATGAAAAAGGCGCTGAGCTTGGCCATGTCCGCGCCGCTCTCGTCCAGCGTCCCCAACATGTAATCCAGATACCCGGGGCTGTAATAGTCGTCGTCATCAAAATGCGCAACAGTGTCGGCTAGCGCGCAGCGGTTCGCCAGGTTACGCTTGTCGCCCACCGTCATGCCCTGCCCTACATGCAAATAGCGGATACGAGGGTCCAACTGCGCAGTCAGGAATGCGCTAGGCTGCGGCGAGTCGTCCACCACAATCCACTCCCAGTCGGTCACGGTTTGACCAAGCACGCACTGGTGAATCGCGGGCAACATCGCCTCGCGGTTCAGTGTGGGCGTGATGATGGAGACCTTGGGTCTTACGCTATGCATTGGATTTGAAAGATTTGCCGACTCGTTGTCTTGTCTCAGGCGAGGAAATCCCACTGCAAACCGGTTCCACGCCCAACATCCCGGGACACCCGCTTGCCCAACACCCTCTCTAAATACTTCGGTGGCAGCCCCAGGCCGGGCCTAATTGCCCGCACATTTTCTTTTGTCAGCAAATCGCCCGCCTTCAAGTCCTGCACCACATACAGCGAGCGTCGAAACACCATTGATTTCTTCTCAGCTTCAGTTGCACCGTAACTCACCTGCCCTAGCGATTGCCAGGCCCTTTGTGTTTCGGCCACCAGTTGTGTCATCTCGACCGGTTCGATGGAGAATGCGCTGTCCACCCCACCCTCCGCACGGTTCAGTGTGAAATGCTTTTCGATAACGGTTGCGCCTAGTGCCACGCTAGCCACTGATACGCCCACACCCATCGTGTGGTCTGACAAACCAACTTCGCATCCGAACAGTTCACGCATATGCGGGATCGTCAAAATGTTCGTGTTATCCGGGCTGGCAGGGTACGTGCTGGTGCATTTGAGCAGGATGAGGTCCTTGCAACCTGCGTCACGCGCGGCGCGCACTGTCTCGTCCAACTCAGCAACGCTGGCCATCCCGG
>JBAXOZ010000243.1:0-3679 GCA_037132975.1 Comamonadaceae bacterium | reverse complement strand
ATGACAGGGCTCGCGGCTTTCATGTCACTGAACGCGGTGTGACCCTGGTCACGCCTGAGATGATTGGGCAAAGAATTCACCGGCAGATAGAAAAACCCGGCGCTTGAGGTTAGACCGAGCATCTTGCGCAGGTGGCTGACGCCGCCGGTGCCACCGGTGCCGCGCTTGAAACCAATCACCCGCTCGACCGTGGTCACATGGCGAAAGCGCCAGAACCGAAAAGCGTCTTCAAGATCGGTCAGTTCCTCGCCCGGCTGGAGTTCCCTCCGGCTGCCGCTGGAGAGCCTGCGGCGTGATACCGCAAGGCCGGACGCAATCACTCGAACCGAATGCCCGCTTCCCGAATCACGGCGCCCCACTCGGCCTGTTCTGATTTGAGATACCTGGCCACCTCCTCCGGACTGCCACTCATGGCGCTGCTGCCCTCTTCGGCCAGTTTGGCCAGCAGGGCCGGTTGCGTCAGCGCTTTCGCAGTGGCGGCGTTCAGGCGCTTGACCACATCGGCTGGCGTGCTGGCCGGGGCCACGATCATCTTCCAGTCGACCGCCTCGAATCCCTTGTAACCCTGCTCGGCCACGGTGGGCACATTCGGCAGCACGGCAATGCGCTTGGCCGAAGTCACCGCCAGCGCATGCAGCTTGCCGCCCGCAATCATGCCCAGCACCGCCTGCGGCGTGGCAAACATGTAGTCGGTCTGTCCGCCCAGCAGATCCGTGATGGCCGGCGCTGCGCCCTTGTACGGGACGTTCAGCACTTTGAAACCGGCCTTGCGGGCCAGCATTTCACCCGCAAGATGACCCACCGTACCGGTGCCGGCCAGCGCCTGCGTGATCTGCCCTGGCTTGGCCTGCGCTGCCTTGATCACGTCAGCCAGACTGTGCCAGGGCGAGTCGCTGCGCACCACCAGCAGCGTGGGTACTTCAGCCACGAGGGCCACGGGCACCAGGTCTTTCAGCGCGTCAAACGGCATCTTCGGCAGGGCTGCCGGATTGATCGCCAGATTGGCGGTCTGACCCATGCCAATGGTGTAGCCATCGGGCTTGGACTTGGCCACGATGTCGATGCCAATGTTGCCGCCACCACCGGGCTTGTTGTCCACCAGAAAAGTCCATTTGGCGTCCAGTGTGATCTTCTCGGCAATATGGCGCGTCACGGTATCGGTACCGCCACCGGGGGTGTAGGGCACGACAAAACGGATGGGCTTCTCTGGCCAGTTGGCCGTCTGGGCCTGTGCCGTCACGGACAAAGCAGAAACCAGGACGGCCACCAACCCCAACGCGGGTGCAAAGAATTTCATCGATCCATCTCCCTGGAAGTGATTGCAAATCATGCCACGGCGCCGGCACGGTGCAGTGCCTCGATGGCCTGCGCGCCATAACCGAGTTCGGCCAGCAGTTCGGAGGTGTGCTCGCCCTGGGTGGGAGGCTGCAGCCGCACGCCCAGACGTTGGCCATCCATGGTGAAGGGAAAGAGCGTGGTCCGCACGGTCTGCCCGGCGCGCTCACCATCAGGCAAGGTGATGTCAGCCAGACCACCGGTGGCCAGCAGGTGCTCGTCGTCATACAACTCTTCGGGTCGGCTGATCGGCGCAAAGGGCAGACCGACGCGCTCGAACAGCGCCGTCAGTTCCGCAGCGCTGTGTGCAGCCAGCCGCTGGCGCAACACCGGCAGCAGCGTGGCGCGTTGCTGCACGCGCTGGTTGTTGCTGCCGTATTGCGGATCGGCCTTCAGGTCGGCAAAACCCAAGGCATCACAAAAGACGGCCCACTGCGAGTCACTCACCGCAGCCAAAAAGATCTGCTCGCCGTCTTTCACCGTAAAGACGTCGTAAACCCCCCAGGCCGAAATGCGATCCGGCATCGGCGCGGCGGCCTTGCCCGTGATGGCATATTGCAGCATGTGCTGGCCCACCAGAAATACATTGTTCTCGAACAGCGCGCTCTGCACCTCCTGGCCCTTGCCAGTGATGCCGCGCTGAATCAGCGCGCCCAGCGCACCGATGGCGCCAAACATGCCGCCCATGATGTCGTTCACGCTGGTGCCAGCGCGCAGTGGGTCGCCCGGGCGGCCGGTCATGTAGGCAAGGCCCCCCATCATCTGCACCACTTCATCGAGTGCCGTGCGATGCTCGTACGGACCTGGCAGGAAACCCTTGAGACTGACAAAGATCAGTCGCTCGTTGACCTTGGAGAGCGCCTCATAGTCGAGTCCGTACTTGGTCATGGTGCCGGGCTTGAAGTTCTCGGCCACGATGTCGGCGCTGGCCGCCAGCTTGCGCGCCACCTCGGCCCCGGCAGCGCTGTGCAGGTCGATCGAAATGCTCTTCTTGTTGCGGTTGAACATCGGGAAGAAGCCTGCGCCTGAACCGAGCAGGTGGCGCGTACGGTCGCCCTCGATCGGCTCCACCTTGATGACTTCGGCCCCCATATCGGCCAGCACCATGCCGCAGGTCGGACCCATCACCATATGGGTGAATTCGACGACACGCAGGCCGGCCAGCGGCAAGGCTCGACGGGTCGAGGAACTGGGGTTGCTTGGGTTCATGAGCTTGGTTCCCGGAAATTCGATGGACAGCTTGAGCGTTTCCATCCTACCCTTCTGATTACGTGCTATTTTGTCACTAATAAATTGATTTATTGAATATTAATCTATTCTTAAGTATCGAATACAGTAAAAGCATGCCAAGAACCAGCCAGTCCGTGAGCGAAAAGTCCAAACTCCCAGCCGCAGCGACCCCGCACGCCGTGTTGTTTGACGCCTATGGCACGCTGTTTGACGTCTATAGCGTGGCCCTGTTGGCCGAGCAGATGTTCCCCGGCAAAGGCCAGGCGCTGAGTGTGCTCTGGCGCGACAAGCAGATCGAATACACGCGGCTCGTGACCACCAGCAAGCGTGGCCCGGCCCAGGAGTCGGTTTACCGCCCGTTCTGGGAATTGACGCGCGCCGCCTTGATTTATGCCATCAAGCGAATCGTTGCGCCAACGCCAGCGGCACTGACGGAGATAGACAGCCAGATTGACAGCCTGATGAACCAGTACCGGCATCTGAGCGCCTTCCCGGAGAACCGGCAGGTGCTCGACGAACTTAAGGCTCGCGGCATTCCGACCGGGATCCTGAGCAACGGTGACGCCGCGATGTTGAATCTGGCCGTCAAGTCGGCCGGACTCGATGGCCTGCTGGACCACGTCATCAGCGTGGACCCGATCCGCAAATACAAGACCGACCCGGCCGCCTATGCCCTGGGCGAACAGGCGACCGGTCTGGCCGCAAAGCAGATTGTTTTTGTCAGCAGCAACGCCTGGGACGCGTTGGCCGCCACCTGGTACGGCTATCAGACGCTGTGGGTGAACCGTTACCAGTTGCCCTTTGAAGAACTGGGCACCCAGCCCACGCGCAGCGGCAGCACGCTGCGCGATGTCCTCGAATTTTTCCCCATCCCTGCCCCCTAAGCACTATGACACCCATGCCACACCTCTTTGTCATTGCGGACCTGATCCGCAATCCAGTGCTTGCGTGGCACTGGATCCCGGATCGAGTCCGGGATGACAAATGCCGAGTCCGGGATGACAAAGCCTGGTCCGGGATGACAGTCAAAGCCCTTAATTCACCCTAACCGGAGTCTCACACCATGACCGCACGCACCCCTGTCCACCGCCTGCAAGTTGCCACCGTACTGCAC
>JBAXOZ010000242.1:0-3715 GCA_037132975.1 Comamonadaceae bacterium | reverse complement strand
CGCTGGGCGTCGATGGTGGCGGAGGTCACGATGATCTTCAGGTCCGGCCGGCGCGGCAGGATCTGGCGCAGGTAGCCCAGCAGAAAATCGATATTGAGGCTGCGCTCATGGGCCTCATCGATGATCAGCGTGTCATAGGCTTTGAGCAGCGGATCGGTTTGCGTTTCCGCCAGCAAAATGCCGTCGGTCATCAGCTTGATGGAACTGTCGCGGCTCAGCCGGTCCTGAAAGCGCACCTTGAAGCCCACCACGTCGCCCAGCGTGGTCTTCAACTCCTCGGCAATGCGCTTGGCCACGCTGCTGGCGGCAATGCGGCGCGGCTGCGTGTGACCAATCAGACGGCCCTGACCTGCTGGGTAATTGAGCTTGCCGCGCCCCATGGCCAGTGCAATCTTGGGCAGTTGCGTGGTCTTGCCGGAGCCGGTTTCGCCGCACACAATGATGACCTGGTGCACGCGCAGCGCCGCCATGATCTCGTCGCGTTTACCCGACACTGGCAGCGACTCTGGAAACTCGATTTTTAGGGGAATGTCAGACAAGAGGGAAACTTCGGTCAAAATGATCCAGACGGCAACCGCCAATTATCTGCGCAAGCACCTGCTTTAACTTCATGTCCTCCGTTTTCAATTTCACCTTCGTGCCCTGGTTTCGCTCGGTGGCGCCCTACATCCACAAGTTCCGGCATCAGACTTTTGTCGTGGGTATCGCCGGCGAGGCGATCGCTGCCGGCAAGTTGCAATACCTGGCGCAGGATCTGGCCATGATCCAGAGCATGGGCGTCAAGGTGGTGCTGGTGCACGGTTTTCGACCCCAGGTCAACGAGCAACTGGCCGCCAAGGGGCACGCCTCGCGTTACTCGCACGGCATGCGCATCACGGACAGCGTGGCACTCGACTGTGCACAGGAAGCCGCCGGGCAACTGCGCTACGAGATTGAGGCGGCTTTCAGCCAGGGTCTGCCCAACACGCCGATGGCGGGCGCCACGGTGCGCGTGATTTCCGGCAACTTCATCACGGCGCGGCCGGTCGGCATTGTGGATGGCGTTGACTTCCAGCACTCCGGCCTGGTGCGCAAGGTCGATACCGCCGGCATCCTCAAGACGCTCGATTTCGGCGCCATGGTTTTGCTCTCTCCCGTCGGCTTTTCGCCCACCGGTGAAGCCTTTAACCTGACGATGGAAGAAGTCGCCACCGAAGTGGCCACCGCACTGCAGGCCGACAAACTGATTTTTGTGACGGAGATCCCCGGTCTGCGCATGCGCCCGGATGAGCCCGAATCTGAAGACAACCCGATTGATACCGAGTTGCCGCTGGACGCCGCCGAGAAACTGCTGGCCGCGCTGCCGGTAGCCAGTCAGCCGACTGACGCCGCGTTCTACCTGCAGCACTGCGTCAAGGCCTGCAAGAACGGGGTCGAGCGCAGCCACATCATTCCGTTTGCCGTTGATGGCGCGATCCTGCTCGAGGTCTATGTGCACGACGGCATCGGCACCATGGTGGTCGATGAAAAACTGGAGAGCCTGCGCGAAGCCACGGTGGACGACGTTGGCGGCATCCTGCAACTGATTGAGCCGTTCGAGCGGGACGGTACGCTGGTCAAGCGCAGCCGCACCGAGATCGAACGCGACGTTGGCAACTACACCGTCATCGAGCACGACGGCGTGATCTTCGCCTGCGCCGCGCTCTACCCCTATGCCGAGGCACGCACCGCCGAAATGGCGGCGCTGACGGTCTCACCGCAGGTGCAGGGTCAGGGGGATGGCGAGCGGGTTTTGAAGCGCATCGAGCAACGAGCCAAAGCGGCCGGACTGGAGAGCATTTTTGTCCTGACGACCCGCACCACGCACTGGTTCCTGAAGCGCGGTTTTACGCTGGCGGACACCGACTGGTTGCCCGAGGCGCGCAAACGCAAATACAACGCAGACCGAAAAAGCCAGGTGCTGGTGAAGAAACTCAGCGGCGCTTGACTTGCAGCCAGAGCAGCGTCAGGGCCAAGACGACAAAGGCGCTGAAGCAGAGAAATGACCAGTTGGCAAGGGAGCCGCCGAGAAAGGTCCAGTCAATCTTGCTGCAGTCGCCGCTGCCCCTGAAAATCATGGGAATGGCGCGCTGCAGCGGAAACGTATCCACGATGCCGTAAAAATCGCGGCCACAACTCACTATTTCGGGTGGGTACCACTGCAGCCAGCTTTGCCGCGCTGCCACGTAGGCGCCAAAGCCGGCGCTTGGGATGAGCAGCACGGCGCCGCTGATGTGTGCAAAACGGCCCTTACCCGCGCTCGACAGGGCGGCAATCACGGCCACCAGAATCACGGCGTAGCGCTGCACAATGCACATGGGGCACGGCTCCAGACCCACCACATGCTGCAGATACTGGCCAAAGCCCAGCATGCCAACGCAGACCAGGCACAGCAAAGCCAGCGCCGAGCGTGGCGACCTTTGCAGCCAATCCAGCAGCATCTTCAAATTCGGGGAGTCAGCTTGCGGCTTCGTCGGCCGCTTTGCACGACGGTGAACACACCGCCTGCGATTTGCCAAGTATCTTGCGCGTGACCATCAGAGAGCGCGCTCGATGCTTGCCACACAGGAAACACGACATGGTCGCGGCGCCAAAGGAGGTGGCCGCCGTGAACGGTGACCCCGAAACTTTGGACTTGTAACGCAGGCCGTCGGCCAGCATTTTTGTTTTAGTGTCAGCTTTTGCCATAGCCCGCATTTTAGCGCAGCGCACAGGCTCTGCACAAAGCTTGCTAAAGTTAAGCCTTTTACCAAGACTCGAAAAGGCACCACATGGCACGCATCGTCAATTGCATCAAGTACGGCAAGGAGGCTGAGGGCCTGGATTTTCCGCCCTACCCCGGCCCTTTGGGCAAACGCATTTGGGAGAGTGTCAGCAAGGCCGCGTGGCAGGAATGGCTCAAGCATCAAACCATGCTGGTCAATGAAAACCGGCTCAATCTGGCTGACATCCAGGCGCGCCAGTATCTGGCGCGGCAAATGGAAAACCATTTCTTTGGTCAGGGGGCCGACGCCGCGCAGGGCTATGTGCCGCCCGCCAACTAGCCGCGGTCGGCGTTTCTCAGCGCGGTCCTGGCGGCATCCATCAGCATGATTCTTGTTGCAGGCTCCGCCAATCTCGATTTTGTCGTGCGCGCCTCGCACATACCCGCACCCGGCGAAACGGTGCTGGGCAGCGAGTTCAAGACCTATCCCGGAGGCAAAGGCGCCAATCAGGCGCTGGCCTGCGCACGTGCGGGTGGCGCTACCACCCACATGCTGCTGGCGCTGGGCGATGACGCCTATGCCCTGCCACTGGAACATTCGCTGAAGTCTGCCGGTGTTGAACTGCACGTCGTGCGCGTCAGTGATCAGACCACTGGCACCGCTTTTATCTGCGTTGCAGAGGATGGCCAGAATGCCATCACGGTGGCGCCGGGCGCCAACTTTTCCCTGACCCCGGCTGACTTGCCAGCGCTGACCGGTTTCAGCCACCTGCTCATGCAGCTTGAGATACCACTGCCCACGGTGCTCGCCTACGCCCGTGCCGCGCGCTCGCAAGGCGTCAAGGTGGTTCTCAACGCGGCGCCGGCACAGCCGCTGCCAGCCGAATTGCTGCAACTGATCGATGTGCTGGTGGTGAACCAGGGTGAACTGGAAGTGCTGGCGGGCGGACCCGGCAGTATGGAGCAGTGTCTCTCACGTATCGACGTGCCCTG
>JBAXOZ010000241.1:0-3734 GCA_037132975.1 Comamonadaceae bacterium | reverse complement strand
TCCCGCCCCAAAGTGGCAGTGCTGCGCGAGCAGGGGGTCAACTCGCATGTCGAGATGGCCTACGCTTTCAGCGAGGCCGGGTTTGATGCCTTTGACGTGCACATGACCGACCTGCAGACCGGGCGTGCCAGATTGGCAGATTTCACCGGCGTAGTCGCTTGCGGCGGCTTCAGTTATGGCGACACGCTGGGCGCCGGCATTGGCTGGGCGCGCTCCATCACCTTCAACCCGGTGCTGGCAGAGCAGTTCCGGGCCTTCTTTGGTCGAGCAGATACCTTCGGCCTGGGCGTCTGCAACGGCTGTCAGATGTTTGCCGAACTCGCCGACATCATTCCCGGGGCGCAGGACTGGCCACGTTTCACCACCAATCAGAGCGAGCGCTTCGAGGCCCGTCTGTCCATGGTCGAGATTCTGGAGTCACCGTCGCTGTTTTTTGCCGGCATGGCCGGCAGCCGCTTGCCGATTGCGGTGGCGCATGGCGAGGGTTATGCCAACTTCAAGTACCGGGGCAACGCCGGGAAGGCGCTGGCAGCGATGCGCTTTACCGACAACCATGGCGCTGCCACCGAAGCCTATCCCTTCAACCCGAATGGCAGCCCGGGCGGTCTGACGGCGGTGACGACAGCGGACGGGCGCTTCACAGCCATGATGCCGCACCCGGAACGCGTGTTTCGCAATATCCAGATGAGCTGGACGAAGCTGGATCGCGATGCCTTCAGCCCGTGGATGCAGCTCTGGCACAACGCCCGGCGCTGGGTCGGCTAGGCGCTCAGGACCGGGACCGCAGGAACTTGCCGATCTCTTCCATCGCTTCGCGTCCTTCGGGCAACTCGGGGTGGTAGATCTGCCAGACATGAACCATGTGCTGCCAGGTCTGCAAGGTCACCGGTGAGCCGGCGGCAATCGCCTTGTTGACATAGCGCCTGCTGTCATCCAGCAGCATCTCGGCTTCGCTGGCATGCACCAGCAGCGGCGGCAGCCTGGACAGGTCGCCAAACACGGGTGAGACCACCGGGTCGCAGGGGCGGACCCGGTTGGCTATCCAGCCACCCCATAGCAGGCCAGTGCGGGGAATTTTGGTCAAGGACTTGAACAGCGGCCCCAGCATCGGGTCGGTGGCCAGATTGCCTTTCAGGCTCGGACTGCCCAGCGAACCGTCGGTGGAAGGGGACAAGGCCACGGCAGCATTGGGTGCGCGCAAACCCTGGTCGCGAACCCAGGCGATCAGGGACAGCGTCAGGTTGCCGCCAGCCGAATCGCCGGCAACAAACACGGCGCTGGCCGCTGAGGCACCGTCAGGCCCGTTGTCGAGCAGCCAGCGGTAGGCTGTCCGGCTGTCCTCAACGCCCGCCATGCGGGGGTGTTCCGGCATCAGTCGATAGTCGATGGACAGCACTGCGGCGTTGGCCACTTCAGAGAACTTGCTGGTCAGGCGCCGGTGACTCTTCGGGCTGCCCATGGTGTAGGCACCACCGTGGATGTAGAGCAAGCGTCGGCTGGTATCGACGTTGGGCGCCAGCACCCACTCGGCTTTCACGCCGGCGGCATCGACAGGGATGAACTGAAAGTCCGCTTCGTCGAGAGAAAAGACGTTGTCGATGTAGTCGCGCAGCAGGGCCAAGTGCTGACGCCGTGGTGTGCTCTTCAGCTTTTGGGAAACCGTACCCAGTGACGCCACCACCGCAGCGTGCTCCGCACTTGGCGCTGGCTTGCTGGCGTCCACCGGAGGGGCTGCCTTGTCAAACGCGCTCAAGTCCGGTCCGCGCAGGTAGAAAACACCCAGTACCCACAGCAGGGCGAGCAGCGCCAGCAGGGCCAGAAATATCTCAATCATGGTTTGTTCTCGCTTGTTGTCGCACCGACAGTTTCATCTTGCCCACCACGTGCATCTCGCAGGCCTTGCAGTCAAAGCGCAGCGTCAGCTTTTCCTTGCCGTTGACGAGTTGCAGCGGCTCGGCTTTCACCGTGCCTTGCACGCCGGTCACGCCCTTGGCCTGCTTGGGGCACAGGCTGAGCGAAAAACGCACACAGTGTTTGGTGATCATCAGGCTGACCTCGCCTGACTCCTGCAGGGCTTCAAACGCCGGCTCAATAAGCTGCACGCCGTGTCTGGCGTAGAAGGCACGGGCTTGATCGTTGAACACATTGGCCAGATAGCTCAGACTGTCTGCGGGGTAGGGTGTGGGCGGCGCAATGGCCGCCCGCCTGGGAAGGCGCTCAAAAGCCAGCGCGCGCGCTGCCTCCAGTGCTTCAACTGCATCGCGGCGCAAACGGTTCAGCAGGGAAACGGGTACAAACCAGGCCTGGGCAAACTGCACCTGCAGTTCCAGCAGCTTGAAAATGCTGTCGCCCATTTTGCCGATATGTTCACGCAGTTGGATCTGTGCGGCATCCGGGTCCTTGCTCAGCTGACGCTCGCTGGCAGGCAGTGCAGCCTGCGCTGTTGCAGTCTGACCGTCTTCGTCGGTCAGCGTGAGCGTCAAGCCCTCCGGCGTGTCGCCAAGCTGTGCCCAGACGCCGATGCGGCGCTCGGCAGATTTCTTCTCCAGCACCCGCACCCAATCGACATCGCGGTTGCGGTTCACCTCCAGATCCTTGCGCAAGTCAGGCAGGGTGGCCAGCGCGTCCTTGGGGAAGAGCCGCCAGCGCTTGCCGTTGCGCTCGGCACGGTTGACGGCCAGGCCGCAGAGTTCTTGTTGCAGGTTGTAGTAGCACAGGCCGTCACCGTTGTGCAACACTGTGTCAGGGTCGGTCGTCTGCAACTCAATCCAGTTCGGGCCGATCTGTGTCACGTGGCCAATCGCTTGCCCCGGGTTCTTGGGCGAGTCAAAAGCGCCAATGTCAATCTGGCGCCCTGGCACAAAATAGTCTGTGAACTCGCGGTTGAAATTCTGCAGTGGGTCGGGTTTGAAGGTGAACTGACTGGCGCCGCTGGAACTTCTGGCCAGAGGCTGCACAGAGTCCTGTCGTTCTTCAATCAAGGCATCGAGCAACTGGCGGTAGTGCGCCGTGATGTTCTTGACATAGGCCATGTCCTTGTAGCGGCCTTCGATCTTGAAGCTGCGAATCCCGGCGTCCACCAGCGCCGCCAGATGGTTGCTCTGGTTGTTGTCCTTCATCGACAGCACATGCTTGTCGTGGGCGACGAAGCGACCACGGTCGTCCAGCACCTGGTAGGGCAGGCGGCAGGCCTGACTGCATTCGCCACGGTTTGCGCTGCGCCCGGTGTGCGCCTGGCTGATGTAGCACTGGCCGCTGTAGGCCACGCAGAGCGCGCCGTGCACAAAAAACTCCAGCTTGCAATCGGTCTGCGCGCGGACCTCGCTGATCTGCTGCAGCGTGAGCTCGCGCGCCAGCACGATTTGCGACAGACCGACGTCCTGCAAGAAGCGCGCCTTCTCCGGCGTGCGGATGTCACATTGCGTGCTGGCGTGCAACTGCAGCGGCGGCAGATCGAGCTCCAGCAGCCCCATGTCCTGAATGATGAGGGCGTCCGCGCCAGACTCATACAACTGCCAGGCCAGCGTGCGTGCACCCTCCAACTCGTCATCACGCAGGATGGTATTAAGCGTCACGAAGATGCGGCTGTTGAAGCGGTGCGCAAAAGCCGCCAGGCGCGCAATGTCCTGCACGCTGTTGTCGGCAGCGGAGCGCGCGCCAAACGAGGGGCCGCCAATGTAGACCGCGTCGGCGCCATGCCGGACCGCCTCGATGCCAATGTCGGCATCGCGCGC
>JBAXOZ010000240.1:0-3845 GCA_037132975.1 Comamonadaceae bacterium | reverse complement strand
GCCAGTTGGCTACCACGCAGCCCGACTCGGATACTCTGCAGGGCGCTGTCCTTGGCTCTGGGGGTGGCAAGAACCCATTCGATGCCGTCCCTGGCTGGCGCATCAGTCAAGGTGAAATCGACCTGCAAAGCCCGCAAATCCGGCGCCGAGGCGATCAGGGCGGCAGGGGTTGAGGCCAGAACCTGCGACTGCTTGCGTGCCGTGACCTGATTCAGATCGACGTCGTACAGCCACAGCGTCTGGCCGTCGGCAACAATGCTCTGCTCAAACGGCTTCCTGTAAATGAACTTGAAGCGATCCGGTCGCGAAAACTCGAAACTGCCGCTCGATGTTTTGCTGCGCGGTGCCTGCGCTTCTTTGGCCGGCATGGTGACCACCTGAACGAAGTCGGCACGTCCGCTTTTGGCTGTCTTGACGAAGGTCTCCAGACTTTCCAGACCCGCCGCCGTCGCGGACAAGGCGGCCGTGGCCAGCCACGCGCCAAACAGTCTTTGCACGCTCAACATCATTCGGAGCGCGCCGGCACCAGAATGTCGCGCTGACCGCTGTTGCTCATGGAACTGACAAGGCCTGCTTTCTCCATGTCCTCGACAAGTCGCGCGGCGCGGTTGTAGCCGATCTTGAGGTGGCGCTGCACCAGCGAAATACTGGCCTTGCGGTTCTTCAGCACCACTTCCACCGCCTGGTCGTACATCGGATCTTTTTCGCCGCCATTGCCGCCCTCACCGAGCGCGTCGCCCTCGCCATCGGCGGTACCCCCTTCAAGAACACCCTCGATGTAGTTCGGCGCACCTTGCGACTTCAGATAGGCGACGACCCGATGGACCTCATCGTCACTGACAAAGGCGCCGTGCACGCGAATCGGCATACCGGTGCCGCTGGGCATGTAGAGCATGTCACCCATACCCAGCAGGGCTTCGGCCCCCATCTGGTCAAGGATGGTGCGGCTGTCGATCTTGCTACTGACCTGAAAGGCAATGCGCGTGGGAATATTGGCCTTGATCAGGCCGGTGATCACATCGACGCTGGGACGCTGGGTGGCCAGAATCAGGTGAATGCCGGCAGCACGCGCTTTTTGCGCCAGCCGGGCAATCAATTCCTCTATCTTCTTGCCCACCACCATCATCAGGTCAGCCAGTTCGTCAATCACCACCACGATGTGCGGCAAGCGTCCCAGCGGTTCGGGCGAATCAGGTGTCAGGCTGAAGGGGTTGTAGATGAACTCGCCATGCGCTTTGGCGTCGTCGATCTTGGCGTTGTAGCCGGCCAGGTTGCGCACACCCAGTTTGCTCAGCAGCTTGTAACGCCGCTCCATCTCGGCAACGCACCAGCTCAGGCCATAGGCAGCCTGCTTCATGTCGGTTACCACAGGCGCCAGCAAATGCGGAATGCCCTCGTAGAACGACATTTCCAGCATCTTGGGGTCTATCATCAGGAAGCGTACATCACTGGCCTCGGCCTTGTACAGCAGACTCAGGATCATGGCGTTGATGCCGACGGATTTCCCCGAGCCGGTGGTACCTGCCACCAGCACATGCGGCATCTTGGCCAGATCCGCAACAATCGGGTTGCCGACAATGTCCTTGCCCAGGCCCACCGTCAGCATGGACTTGGCTTCGTTGTAGATCTGCGAGCCCAGAATTTCGGAGAGCTTGATCGATTGCCGCTTGGCGTTGGGCAACTCAAGCGCCATGTGATTCTTGCCAGGAATGGTTTCCACCACCCGGATCGACACCAGACTCAGAGAACGTGCCAGATCCTTGGCCAGACCCACAATCTGAGAGCCTTTGACGCCAACGGCAGGCTCGATCTCGTAACGGGTGATCACCGGCCCGGGCTGCGCCAGCACGACACGCACCTCAACCCCGAAATCCTTCAGCCGCTTCTCAATCATCCGACTCGTCATCTCCAGCGTCTCGGACGACACTGTCTCCTGCCGCAGCAAGGCCCCGTCGAGCAGATCGACCTGCGGCAAGCGACTGTCAGGCAACTCGACAAACAGGGGTTTCTGCCGCTCTTTGGCCACCCGCTCACTCTTGGGTACCTCGGCTAGCACGGGTTCGATCCGCAAGGGCAAGGCGTGGTGCTCGACCAGTTCCTCGTGTTCCTCGATCACCACCTCCTCGCGCTCCCGCATGGCCTGCTGCCCGAGCGCCATGTCCTGCTCCAGTTCCCGCTTTTCGCGTCGCGACTCTATCTGAAAATAGAGCCAGGCGCCCAAACGTTCAGCCACCTGAGCCCAGGAAAAACGAAAGACCAGCGCCGCCCCCACCAGAGCCAGCGCAAGGGTGACCAATGCCGAGCCAACAAAGCCCAGCAGACGAACGCTCAGGGGACCAACAAAATAGCCCAAAACACCGCCGCCGTGTCCTGGCAGGCGCGCTTCCAGGCTGTACAGACGCGACCACTCCAACGCGGCGCTGGCGCAAAGCAGCAAAACCAGACCACACCAGAATGCCAATCGCCTGGAGCCGGGTCTGGTTGCTTGCTGCCCGGCCGCGTCTGCTGGCGTTGTCAGCAGATCATGGCCCCGCAGCCAGCGCGCCAAACCTGAAAGCCAGACGCGCAGGCCTGCCGCCACACACCACCAAGCCGAAAATCCAAACAAAAAGTAGCTGCCATCAGCCAGCCAGGCGCCAAGCAAGCCACCCCGGTTCTGAATCGCGGATGCCGCGCCCGAAGTTGACCAGGCCACATCCTGTGACGAATAGGTCAGCAGCGCGAGCACCCAGAAAATCAGCAGAACCAGGCCCGTCGTCAGTCCAAATTCGTCGGCAAAGCGCCGCCAGCCCGAGCGCTCCGGCTCCGGCGCTGGCTGGGAAGAAGTTAAAGTATTGATTGAATAGGTCATACTATGCGTGACTGTACACGGGCCTTGCAACTTTATCCAAGAAAGCGTTCACAATGTCAAACACTCGGCATGTCCAAGTCCTGATTCTCGGCTCCGGCCCTGCTGGCTACACGGCGGCCATTTATGCGGCGCGTGCCAACCTCAAACCACTGCTGATTACCGGCATCGCCCAGGGGGGGCAGCTCATGACCACCACCGAGGTTGATAACTGGCCGGCCGACGTCGACGGCGTGCAGGGCCCCGACCTGATGCAGCGCTTTCTGGCGCACGCCGAGCGCTTCAAAACCGAGATCGTTTTTGACCATATCCACACGGTTGATTTCCAGAAGCGGCCTTTCACCTTGCAAGGCGACAGTGGCAGCTACACCTGCGACGCGCTCATCCTGGCAACCGGAGCGTCTGCCAAATACCTGGGACTACCCTCCGAGACCGCCTTCATGGGGCGCGGCGTTTCGGGTTGCGCCACCTGCGACGGCTTCTTCTACCGCGATCAGGTCTGTTGCGTGGTCGGTGGCGGCAACACGGCCGTCGAAGAGGCGCTTTATCTGTCCAACATCGCCAGCAAGGTGATCCTGATTCACCGACGCGACAAATTCAAGGCTGAACCGATCATGATCGACAAGTTGATGGAAAAAGTCAGCGCCGGCAAGATTGAACTGAAGACTTTTTGTACCTTGGATGAAGTGCTGGGTGACGCCAGCGGCGTGACCGGCGTGCGGCTGAAGAACGTGCAGTCCGGCAAGACCGAAGACTTGCTGCTGCAGGGTTGCTTTATCGCCATCGGCCACGCGCCCAATACCGAAATCTTCCAGGGCCAGTTGAACATGGCGGGCGGCTACATCGTGACCCAAGGCGGCTCCAGCGGCTTTGCCACCATGACCAGCGTACCGGGTATCTTCGCCGCAGGCGACGTACAGGACCATGTCTACCGCCAGGCCATCACCAGTGCCGGCACGGGTTGCATGGCGGCGCTGGATGCCCAGCGTTTTCTGGA
>JBAXOZ010000239.1:0-3849 GCA_037132975.1 Comamonadaceae bacterium | reverse complement strand
GAACTATTGCCTGGCAATCGCCAAAGGCCAGGAATCGTACTGCGCCAAGATCGCCAAGAACGCCCTGCTTAATTTGTGCATGGCTGAGTTGACCCGGCAAATCGGCTACTGCGACCAGATCAAGATGGCCGACGAAGCCGCCAACTGCCGACGGCTCTTTCGCTACAAGTAGAAGCGCGTCGGCTGTTGCCCGAATCAACCTTCGGTAATCACCCGATCATTCAAGGGCTGGACCGGGCGGGCGTTGCGCCGGAACGGGAAGTTGTTGATCTGTTCTCGCGAAATGTTCACCGGCGTCTTCAGAATGAAAAAGCGCACTCCTTCGGTACACGGCGGCGTGGTCAGTGAGCCTTCATAGCTGAAGTACTGCAATTCCTTGGGCAACAGGTTGCCTGGATTAAAGACCACTTCATCAGGGGCTACTTCCGGGCCCTCGGTTGCGGGCGCGTAGCTCCACAGTGTCTTGATGCCCGGATTTTCGTTGCCTTCTTTCAGCAACACCCCCAGCACGGCCAGTTTGCCATCGGCACTCTTGTGAACAAAGTGCACCACCATCTCCATCGGCTTGCCATCAATTTGCTCTTCGCTGGGCCGGTGAAAGTGGAATTGCAGCAAATCAAAAGGAATGCCATCGATTCGTAGCTTGCTGCCCGTAGGTACGTTGACCTGAACCGTGTGCCCGTTGTTGAGCAGGCGCAGCGGCCCGGGCTTGTAGTCGGGCGCAACCGTCATGCGCCCCTTGACAAAAGGGCCACGGATGTTCAGCGGTGCCTGTGATTTGCCGTTGCCACAGGTCGGGTACTGGCTAACCCAGCGCTCGGGCCCCATGGCACCTTCGTAACCCCAATGCGGCGCGGCATGGGCGTCCTTCTTGGCAGCACCATGCTCCTTGCCCTTGTCGGTGCCGTGCTCATTGGCCTTATCGGCACCGTGCTCGTCGGCAGCAGGTGCATCACCATGGCCCGACTCCGCGCCAGCACCTGAAGGCTGCACGGCGCACTCCGACATCACCTTGACCTTTTCGCCAATTGCGGCCAGGCCGATCTGGGCAGCGCAAATTGTGTTTTTGCGGCTGCTCCAGTCGGAGAGTTGCAAGGCCTTTTGGAACGCCTCGGCCACGCCGGGGTCGGTACTGCCCTTGGTCAGCATGCGCAGCGCGCCCAGTCCAAGCTGACGCTCCACCGACAGCACCTTTTGCTGCTTGTACAAGCCTTCAACGTCCTGCAGCAGCGGGCCCGTGGCGATAGCGGCCTTTACGGCTTCCAACTCCAGCGCCTTGGCTTTAAGGGGTTCTGCTTCGGCCTTGGCCGCGGCAATGGCTTCATCTGCTGCCTTGACCTTTTTCTCAGATTCCTTGAGCGACTCTTCGTTGGCTTTGGCGGCAGTCTCCAGCGCAGCCAGACTGGTGCTAGCCTGATTACCCTTTTGCATGCTTTGCCAGCCAAAAAAGCCGGCGCAAATCAGGGCCAGCACCAGCACAACTTCGACAATGGTTCTTTTCATATCGACTCTCTTGGTGTCATCGCATTGCAAAAGACAATGCACGTTGTTGGAAACTCGGTACGAACCGGCCAAACTTGAGCAACCGCCCGGCAACGGCAAAGTGCGGTGCCATGCTCAGCGATCCCCTCTAAACGAGATGCCACTGCCGGTACTGTCGACCACAATCAGGTCAAGGCGTGACGTGCTGCCCGCCAGCGGCGATTTGTAGATCACGGCAACGCCATTCAAATTGACACCGTTGATTTGGTCCTTGGTCCGTGCACAGATACCACCCACCGATTTGATGGGAATGTGCAGCGTCACCTTGAACATATTGGCACCGGCAAGCGGCTGCAGCGTCAGGCTGGTCAGATCGCAGGAGTTCAGACTGAGCAGATTGCTAATTTGCCCATTGGCCGAGATCTGCAACACCGACTGGTTGGAGCTGCTGCCGTCGTACCAAACTCCCTGCCACGACGGTGAGCCTTGCACATCACCAAGGCTCGCCGCTTTGGCAAGGTTGTACGTGCCAACGCCCAAGGCCGTGGAAGTAAAGATCAGGGCGGCATTCGACGCCGAAGTAACCCCGCTCGCAGCAAGTCTGTAAGCCGACAGCGTGGCATCGGTAATGCTGGCACTCCCGGACACGGGCACGGGGCTCTTGGCAAACTGGAACGCGCGCAAGTTATCGATGGCGGCAGCTCCATTCACGCCCCGCGTGATCGGCCCGGAAAGGATTGCCGGATTGGCAGTGGGCTTTTCAAAGTACACAGCAAACCAACCGTCCGCTGGCGTTGCAATGCTCAGCAACTCCTGCGTTCCCGCGGAAGCACTGTAGACCCCCAGCAGCTCCGTGGGTCCTGTGGCAGGAGGCACGGCAACCGGTCCATTCGGAAGCGGCACTTCTGGGCTGCCGGTCTGCGAAACCGTTCCGCCACAGGCGCAGAGCATGGCAAACACCCCCAGCAGCAAGGCGCGGCACAGGTTGGAGGTGCTGGACACGTCAGAGACTGCGTTCATACCGAACCCAACCCAACTGCAACCAATGGCAAGTGCCGGGTTTGAACGGCCAGGCGATGTGATGCACCAAGGTGCCGTCAGCAAACACGCCGCCCGTCATGTGGTCCAGCCACTCGCCGGTTGCGCCCAGTTGCTCAAACCATTGCACGTCCCGCGCCGCGCTGTCGGCGCTGCCCTGCACGCGTTGCTGCATCGCGGGCAACCCGGGATTGCCATGCACCGGACCTGAATAGGTTTCGTGCAGGCTGCCCCACTCGCGCCCGCGCAAGCTGTGCACAATCTGCGCAATCTTCTCGGCGGCCTCATCCGGGTCGCTGCAATAAAAGCGGTACTGGCCCAGCACATTGTCAAAAAACACACAGGCGTCGGGGTGCGCTTGCAGCAACCGCTCCAGGCCCGAGAGCGCGTCAAAGCGATGGCACTGCAGCGCGCAGCCACTGGCCTTGAGCGCTGCGCCGTGACGCCAGCGAAACAGCGGTGCCGCCAGCGGATCAATATCCCAGGTGTCCACTTTGGCGAAACCCTGGAGCCAGGGCGTGGGAATCATCCAGCCCGCGCTGGCACCAATGAGCAGCAGTTCGGATGCACGGTGCCCGCACCGCGCCAAAGCCGTCGCAATCTCCGCGCAGGTCTGGCGCCACAAGGATTGCGCCGCCCAAGCGCGCCCATGCCAGAAGATGCCGCCCGACAGATTCATGACAAGCCAATCCGGTTGAACTGGCTCACCCCCAGCTCGTCCATGCTGCGCTGCTCGCGTTTGCGCGCGTGCAGCTCAAAGGCCAGTTGCTCTTTCTCATCGAGCGTCTTCATCTTGAGACGCTCGCACTCGGCCTGCGCCATCTGTTGGCTCAAACCTTCCAGCGAATATTTGGCACGCGCGATGTCCTGCTCGACGCGTTGCGACAAGGCGACCAACTGCGCCATGAACTGGCGGTGGTTGAGCGCGTCCTGCATACCATGCGACAACGCCTCAGCGCCATTGACCCTCACACGGTATTCCTCGTACAAACCCTGCAACCGCGTTTGACTGGCTTCAAGCGTCTCGAGCAGTTTGTTCGCACGCACCATTTCGGTCTGAATCTGCGCCAGTTTGCGTTCGGCCTTGTCGACCATGATGGACCAGCACTGTCTGGGTTTCACGGGAACTCCTTGCTCGTCAATGATTCAACGCCGTGCATAAACATCAGTTCTGCAAAAGATGGCTGATTTCCAGGCGCGCGGTCGACTCGTCCTCGCCGATATGCATATCCTGCCGCAAAAAGTGCTCCATCGCCGCGCGCAATGCGATTGCCTGGTCTATCTCGGCATTCGAGCCTGCCTGGTAGGCACCCACCTGGATCAGGTCGC
>JBAXOZ010000238.1:0-3850 GCA_037132975.1 Comamonadaceae bacterium | reverse complement strand
TGCAGTGTGGCTGCCCGCAGCCAGCGTGAAGCTGGTGCCGCTGCCCGTGGTCCAGTTGCTGCCATTGTCGGTGCTGTACTGCCAGGCGGCACCGGCCTCGATGCTGGAGACGGTGACGCCGCCGACGTTGCTGATGCCGTCGCTGCTGCTTGTACCGCTGTCGGTGGTGAGTGCCAGGCCTGGGGCAGACGGCGCGTTGGTATCGATGGTGATGGTCGCTGCGTTGGACGAGGCGGCGCTGGCGTTGCCTGCGGCGTCGGCCTGGCGCACCTGTACGCTGCCTGTGGCGTGGTTGCCCGCAGCCAGCGTGAAGCTGGTGCCAGTTCCGGTGGCCCAAGTGCTGCCACTGTCGGTGCTGTACTGCCACGTGGCGCCGGCTTCGATGCTGGAGACTGTGACGTTGCTCACGTTGCTGATGCCGTCGCTGCTGCTTGCGCCGCTGTCGGTGGTAAGCGAGAAGCTCAGGGCCGACGGTGCGGTGGTGTCGATGGTGATGGCCGCTGCATTGGACGAGGCGGCGCTGGCGTTGCCTGCGACGTCGGCCTGGCGCACTTGTACGCTGCTTGCAGCGTAACTGCCCGCTGCCAGCGTGAAGCTGGTGCCGCTGCCCGTGGTCCAGTTGCTGCCATTGTCGGTGCTGTACTGCCAGGCGGCACCGGCTTCGATGCCGGAGACTGTGAGTTTGCCCACGTTGCTGATGCCGTCGCTGCTGCTTGCGCCGCTGTCGGTGGTGAGCTTGAGGCTCGGGGCCGACGGTGCGGTGGTGTCGAGAACAAAGTCCAACCGGTTGCTTGGGGGCGAGGTGTGCCCGACAATGTTCTGTCGAACCAGTACCTGTTTCGCGCCATCCCCGGTGGCGGTAAATCCGCTGCCACTGCCTGCTGTCCAGGTGGTGCCACCATCGACGCTGTAATCCCATCCGGCACCGGGCAGAACATCGCTGACGTCCACATGGCCATTGCGGGTCAGGTCGGCGCTGGTACCTGTCACCTGGGTCAGCGTGATCGTGGGGGCCAGCGGTTCATCCAGGTAAATGCTGCGGGTTGCCGCTGCGCCACTGGTTGTGGCATTGAGGGTGGTGGCTCCCAAGGCGGGCATTTCGGTGCTGCTAAAGCTGGTGCTCCAGTGGCCTTGTGCATCTGCGGTGACGCTGTGGGTGCCCGTGGCCTGCGCAGCGCCGGATGCGTCTGACCACGTGATGGTGACGCTGGCAAGCGCTGTGGCCGTGCCCTGCACCTGTACACCTGCGATCATTTCGGCAGGACCGACGCGATTGTCTTGCGCGACCGGGTCGATCGTGATGGCGGTGGACTTCTGATTGGTGATGTCCGAGATTGCCGCCACAAGATTGACATTGGCTGCACCTTCGAGCAAGGTTTCAAGCACCTGCCCGGCAGCCTGGGTCTGGCTGTTTTGCAGTTTGGTGGACAAGTCGTCGAGCACCGCGCTGGTGGTGCTACCCACCTCGGCACCCGATAGCGCTGCCAGCAAACGACCGTAGTCGTTGGCTTGCGCGTTGCTGGCACCGCTGGTGGTGACAACGGCTTGAGGGGCTGTGCCAAGCACCAGGTCTTGTGTCAGGCCCACAGCGGCTGCCACTTTCTGGTTGGCTTGCGCAATTTGTGTCTCGCTTAGGCTATTGAAGCTAACGCTCGAACTACCCGTGTCCCCGCCGGACAAGCCCAAATCGCGAGCCGCCAGTTCAGTCAACACGTTGACGCTGACGTTGTAAGTGCCCGCAGCAGGAATCACGGTGAGCGCACGCAGGTCGGTTGTCAGGTCTTTGGGGGCCCCTGTGGCTTCGTCAAAGTAGTCCGGGTTAGCGTTGGTATCGCTGACTTTGACCAGCACGGCACCCACGTAATCATTGCCTACATTCAGTGTGAAGGTGCCATCGGCATTGACAGCGCCCGTGGCCAGCACACTGCCATCGGCTTTGTAGGCCACGGCGGTCAGGCCGTTGCCAGGCAGCACCGGGCCAGCCACCACGCTGCCGTGAATGACCGTTGGCACCGGGGCGGCTTTGTCCTCATGGTGCGCCAACGCTGCAATACCGAGCGCACCCATAGCCACATTGAAGGGGGTCCAGAGAGGAGCGCCTTCATTGGGCGGCACGTAGGTGCTCACGCCGCCTTGGTGCGTGAAGCCCGGTGCTTGCTCCGCACCGTGGGTCAAGACGGCTAGCGAAGTCGTTTCGCCAAAGGCGTAAACCAGTTGTCCGCCGTCGGAGGTGCCCGCGCCCACAGGGCTGTCTCCGGTGACACGGTAGCTGCCAGCCGAGCCTGGCAGTTCGACCCCGCATTGTTCTTTCCTGCACTCCAGGTAGAAGTCCTGCAACACCACCTGCGTGCCATCCGGATAGTCCAGCCGCAAATCCTGCCCGTGGCGGCTGGCTGCAACGTCCTGCGCGTCTGGTGCGTTTGCAACGTCTGCGGTTTGTGGGGTCCGCGTCACACGATAGTGCTGGCCCTGTTTGGCCGCGAGCTTGAGCTTTTCACCGGGAGCCAGCTCGGCGACCTGCTTGCCACTTACTTGTAGAACACGTTGAATCGAATTTGTGGGTTGTGACATGTGACATTCCTCCAGGGTTAATTGGGTTTAGCGCTCGCGCATCGCACCACCAAAGGCACGCGCAATGGGCTTGATCAGGTAGGCCAGCACCGAGCGTTCTCCGATGCGGATATCGACGGTGGCGGTCATGCCGGGCTTGACGGAGACGCCCCTGAGCTTGGGGTTGTTCTGTAGCGACTGCGCATCCAGGCGCACGCGGGCGCGGTAGTAGCTTTGGCTTTGGCCGTTGGGGGCCTGGTCGGTCAGGGTGTCCGAGCTCAGATAGACCAGAGCGCCAGTGATGCTGCCGTAGACGGTGTAGTCAAAGGCGTCCAGGCGCACGGTGGCGGGCAAGCCCAGGCTGAGCAGGCCGATGTCGCTGGGGCTCACGCGCACCTCAAGCACCAACTCACCGTCGGTGGGCGAGATCTGCATCAACTCGTCGCCTGCGCGCAAGACGCCACCGACCGTGTTGACCCGCAAGGACTTGACCACCCCGGCCAGCGGTGCGGTAAGCACCGTGTGCTCGAGCACGTTGCGCCGCTCAATCTGGCGGTAGCGCTGGGAGGAGAGTTCTTCTTCCTGCTTGGCCGCTTCCTGGCGCGCATCCTGCAGGTATTTGTTGCGCAGCTCACTGGTGCGGGCCTGGATTTCTGTGACCTGGCGGCGTGCGCGCAGCAGCTCAAGGCGGCTGGTGTCGCCGGTGGCAAACAGCGCCTCGTTCATGTGCAGCTCGTCGTTGGCCAGGGCCAATGAATCATCCAGGGCGCGCAGCGCCTGGTCGAGCCCAGATTTGCGCTGCTGGTAGAGCTGGAGTTGCGCGGCCTGGAGGTCGGGGTAGTCGGCAAACTCCTTGCCGTAGCTCGGAGCGTGCCCGGCGGCTTCGGCCTGGGCGCGCAGCAGTGCGATGCGGATGGCGGCGAGTTTGACGCCGCTTTCATCGTAGCCCGCGCGGGCCCGGTCGGACTCGAGCTCAGCCAGCACCTGGTCGGCTTTGACGCTGTCGCCTTCTTGCACGCGCAACTCGGAGAGCACACCGCCGTCGAGGGTCTGGATGATCTGGGTGTGCGCCCCCGGAATCAACTGGCCTTGGGCGCGCACCGTCTGGTCGATGTCAAAGAGGGCTGCCCAGCCCACAAAGCCTGCCAGCGCCAGGGCAATCACCGGCAGCATTCCAAGGTGGTTGCGGGTTTTCATGCTGCGCCCCCTTGAACCACGGCCAGTTCAGCCGTGGGTCTGGCGGGCGTGTTGTTGGCGCTAAGGCGGGCCAGCACTTGCGCGGTGGGCCCGTCCATGGCAA
>JBAXOZ010000237.1:0-3876 GCA_037132975.1 Comamonadaceae bacterium | reverse complement strand
AGTTTGACGATCAGGACGTACCAGCTTGAGATGCTCATGACCAGCAGCAGGAGCAGAACGGTCTTGGCCACACCGTCAGAGGTCTTCCACAAAGACTCGATGCCGTAGGGGTTGTCGGTGACGGCGTCAGCTTTCTTGGCCGAGGCGTCTGCCGGGGCTGCTGCGGAAGCGGCAACTGCTTCGGCTGGGGCGGCCTGCACTGCTGCAGGGACTGCTGCAGCGGTCTGTGCCACTGCAGGCACCAGGGTGATGACCAGTCCCAGTGCGCATGCGCAGGACGCCATGATTCGAGCTAGCTTTGTTTGCACTGTGTTTCCTTTGACGACAAGAGATCGGTTCGGCAGTCCCCATGGTCCGCAAGCTGACCCGGAGCAATGTAATAAGTTGCGAAGTATATGTGTACTTTAGCTACACAAAACAATTTTGATTGATTTGTTGGGACGTGAAAATACTCAAATCTGTGCGAAAACCGTTGCAATTACGCCTACACAGGCGACCCATGCCCCAATATTGCTCAAGAATCCAACAAAGCAAGGGTTTTTACTATTCAAATAAAAATCTTGTTTTGGTACAAATGGTGGCGAGGGATCGTGGATCCCCCTAATTTCATCCTTTGGTTCAGGGTCCAAAGGCATGTGTAGCACCTATTAACCAGTCCAACCAGTCTCAGGAGTAGTGAATGAAAATTTTGCCGGAACAGCGTTTGGCGAAGCCAGCCTCGCAGCAGTCCTTTTTCAAGCTTGGCCCGGTTGCCACCGGCTGTGCCTTGTTGCTGTTGGCCTCCGGCTCCGTGCTGGCGCAGCAGGCGGCCGCCACCACGGACCTGAGCACGGTGACCGTGACCGGCATCCGTAAAGGCATTGAGGCGGCTATTTCGGTCAAGAAGAATTCTGATTCGATTGTTGAAGCCATCTCGGCCGAAGATATTGGCAAGCTGCCGGATTCGAGCATCGCAGAATCGATGGCCCGTTTGCCAGGCTTGACGGCTCAGCGCAGTCAGGGTCGTGCCCAGCAAATCAGTATTCGCGGCATGTCGCCCGACTTTTCAACCGCTTTGCTGAACGGTCGCGAGCAAGTGACAACCGGCGACAGCCGTGGCGTCGAGTTTGATCAATACCCTTCTGAATTGCTCAGCGGCGTGGTGGTTTACAAGACTCCCGATGCCGGTTTGGTAGGTCAAGGCCTGTCGGGCACGGTGGATCTGCAGACGGTACGCCCGCTCGATTTCGCCAACCGGACCATTGCAGTCAACTATCGCAAGCAGCGCTCCGGCATTGATACCGGCATGGCCGAAGGCACGGGCGGACGCTTCAATTTCTCCTATATTGACCAATTTGCCGATCGCACCATCGGTGTGGCGCTCGGCTTTGCCCGTCTGCAGGAGACGGGTGCCACGACATCACGTTTTGACTCCTGGGGTGGTGGCACGGCCAAGGTCAATGGTGTGGGGGCCGATGTCAACGTGCCTTACAACGGTTTTGGCTGGTGGTCTGACCAGACCACGCAAACCCGCGAAGGCGCGATGGCGGTGCTCCAATTCAAGCCGAACAAGGACTTTTCCAGCACGGTGGATCTGTTTCACTCGACCTTCGACAAGATGAAGGCGACCAAGGCCTTCCAGGCGCCGTTGAATGACTCCTGGGTCGGCGGCTTCGACTACGACAAGGCCGGTGTCCTGACCAGCGCCACACTCAATGGCAGTGACGCCACGGCTGGTGTCTTCAACAATGTTCGCGGCGTGGTCCGCAACGATATGGAAAGCACGCAGGATACGCTCAGTTCCTACGGCTGGAATACCAAGCTCAAGATGGGTGAATGGACTGGCAATGTGGATCTCGCCACTTCCAAGGCGGTGCGTCGTGGCGCCATCATGGAGACCACCGCAGGTACGACACAAAACACCCTCGGCACGGCGCGCCTCGATACAGTGGCGTTCACCAACGCCCAAGCTTTCACGCCAGGTCTTAACTATGCTGATCGCAGTCTGATCAAACTCACCGACGTGCAGGGTTGGGGCGGCGGGGTCGGTTCACCCCAGGCGGGCTATTCCAAGCTGCCACATGTGGAGGACAAACTGGACTCCTATCGTTTTAGCGGCAAACGCAACCTGCCTGATGGCTGGTTCCTGAGTTCGGTCGATGTCGGCCTGAATCTGTCGGACCGCACCAAGTCACGCGAGTACATTGAAGGACGTCTGGTCATCCGCGGCGGCAATCCGCTGGGCTTTGCCGAAATGCCGGGCAGCGGCAGCACCACCGTGAGCGGCATCACCTTTGCCACTTTCGATCCGCTCGGAACGATTGGCACGATATACGACGTGGTGCCCAAACTGCATCCGGATATCTTCAACAAGGACTGGAGCGTCAAGGAGAAGGTCACCACCCTGTACAGCCGTGGCGACATCGACTCCAAACTGTTTGGCCTGCCGGTGCGTGGCAATATCGGTCTGCAATATGTCAAGACCGATCAAAGCTCGACTGCTTTCAACGTGGATCGCGATTCTTCGTCCTGCGTCAGTGACCAGAACTGCCCAGCGGCCACATCGACGGTAGGCACCTCTTACAACGATGTGTTGCCGAGCACCAACCTGGTGTTTGACCTTGGTGGTGACCAGACACTGCGTCTGGGGCTGGCGCGGCAAATGGCGCGCCCAACGCTCAACGACATGCGTGCCAGCTTTTCCTTCAGCTATGACCCAACCAAGGCGATCTTCACCGGTGACGGCGGCAACCCGAACCTGAAGCCATTCCGTGCCAATGCGCTGGATATTTCCTACGAGAAATATTTCGGTACCAAGGCCTACATTGGCATCGCCGGCTTCTACAAGGATTTGAGTACCTACATCGTCAATATTGCCGATCCGACCTTCAATTTCTCGCAGTACATCACCCCCAGCACGCCAGCGGCGCCCACAGTCATCGGGCAGTTCACACGGCCTTTCAACGGCAACGGTGGCACGATCAAGGGGATCGAATTGTCGGCCTCGCTGCCCTTGAATCTGCTGGCCAAGCCGCTTGATGGTTTCGGCCTGGTTGGATCCTATTCAAGCACCGACAGCTCGGTCAACCTGCCGACCTCCGGCGTGTCGAACGACGGCATTTCCACCGGCACGATTCCGCTGCCGGGTTTGTCGAAGATTGTCAGCAGCATCGCGGCTTACTACGAAATGAAGGGCTTCTCGGTGCGTGTTGCGCAACGTCGTCGTTCGGCTTTCGTCGGCGAAGTTTCGAGTTTCACGGGTGACCGTCAGCTGACTTACATCGACGGCGAGGCCATCACCGACCTGCAACTCGGCTATGAGTTCCAGTCCGGTCCGGCCAAGGGCTTGTCCTTCCTGTTCCAGGCGAACAACCTGAACAATGCCGAGTTTGTCCGTTACAAGGATGTACCGACCAACATCATCGAGAGAACCACCTACGGCAAGACTTACCTGTTTGGTATGAATTACAAGTACTGAACGTACGAACCCAAATCTCCAAGGGCTTTGCCCCTTGTCGGCTACAGTCGGCAAGGGGCTTTTTATTTTGATCAGGAGCAGTGTGAAATGAGCAGCAAGCGCTTGCAGAACATCGTGATCGTGGGCGGCGGGACCTCGGGCTGGATGACCGCCACCGCCCTGGCGACCGTGCTGCGCGGCAAGTACAACATCCGCGTCGTGGAGTCCGATGAAATCGGCATCATTGGCGTGGGTGAAGCGACCATTCCGATGATCCAGCGCTTCAACAAGATTGTCGGGATCGACGAAAACGAGTTTCTGCGGCAAACCCAGGGTACCTTCAAGCTTGGCATCGAATTTGTCAACTGGGGCAAGCTGGGCGACCGCTATATGCACGGCTTTGGCGGCTTGGGCCAGGATCTCTGGACGGTTCGTTTTGA
>JBAXOZ010000236.1:0-3905 GCA_037132975.1 Comamonadaceae bacterium | reverse complement strand
CTGGCCTGGTCGGTGATGGTGTAGTTGCCCACATCGGCGCCGCTGTAGCTGCTCGCCAGTGTTACCGTTTTGCTGGCACCGATATTCTTGTTGTCAAAGTTACCGGTTGCTAAAACATTAAACGCATCGCCCGCAACCAATCCCCCATTTTGCAGGACGGTGGGCGTGACACCAGCGACACTGACCGTTGCAACGGCATTACCGTCGTATTCCTTGGAACTTGCGGTGATCCCCGAGATCGTCAACGCCTTCCGTGTAATGGTGGCACTGGAGGGACTCTGGATGGTCAGACTGTAGTTGCCCGCCTGGTTTCCGCTAAGCGACAGGCCGCTGTAGGTGACCGTGGCAGCGGTGCTCACGTCCTTGCTGTTGTAGGTGCCCACGGGTGTGCCGCTGATGCTTACCGCATCTCCGGTGTACGGGATGCCGTCACTGGTGTTGCCCGCACTGGTTGCTTCTGCCGTAGCAAGCGTCTTGGCATCGGTAACCACCGCTACCGTGGTGCCGTTGTAGACCTTGCTTGCAGGCACCGACAGACCACTCATGGTCAGTGCCTTTGGTGTGATGGTGGCATTGGCAGGGCTCTGGATGGTCAAGGTGTAGTTGCCGGCCTGCGCCCCAGTGAGGGTGAGGCCGCTGTAGGTCACCGCTGTGGCCGTGCCAACGTCTTTGCTGTTGTAGGTACCAACCGGTGTGCCAGTGATGCTTACCGTATCACCGGCGTAGGGAATGCCGTCTGTCGTTGTGCCGGCGCCAGCAGCTTCTGTGCTTTGCAGCACCGGCGTGCCACTGACCACCGCCACGGTGGTGCCGTTGTAGACCTTGCTGGCTGGCACGGACATGCCGGTTTCCGTGAGCGCTTTGGCAGTGATGCTGCCAGCCACAGTGGCACTTGCAGTGATGTTGTAGTTGCCGCTCATGTCGGCACTGCTGCCGTCCAGGATGGTGTAGCCAGCCTTCACGCGCAGCGTGCTGGCATTGGCACCGAGAACGTCTTTGGAAACATATTCTTCTGCAACAGTCACGGCATCGGGGGTTGCCTTGCCGGTGACGGTGACAACGGCCGACGAATTCGTGGTGCCGTCATAGACCTTGGTGGCCGTCACGGGTGCCAGTGTCAGCGAGGCCCTGCCGATGGTAACTGCGCCCGATCCGCCCACGGTCGTGTAATTGGCGTTGGTGGTGGCCAACGTATCCATGCCAGTGATATTCTGGGAAGCGGCATTCTTGCTTGCGAGATTGGCGGTGCCAGTGAAACCGATGGAATCACTCCCCACCTTGTTGGTAACGGTAAAGGTGGTTCCCGCTGTTGTGGCGTAACCATCGTAGGTCTTGGTTCCGGTCAGGGTCACGGGCAATGGGTTGATCACCCCCGCAGCGGAAAGTGAGGTGGTGCCCAATGTGTAATCGGTTGTGGCCGAGCTCCTGCTACCCGTAATACTCGAAATCGAAAGGCCACTTACTGTCACCGTATTAGCAGCAACCCCTGTGCTGTCAAACAGCGCGCTGGTCTTGCTGAGCGCTGCATTGGTGTCGCCAGAGACCAAACCTGCAAAACTGTAAGTGGGTGTCACTGTCCATGTGTCAAGACCATTGTAGACCCTGGTTCTGTCTGCTGTGGAGTTGGTCAGCGTCGGGGCCAGCGTGGCCGCGTTGATGGTGACTGGTGCATTGGCGACGTTAAGGGTAGGCAACTGGTAGTTGGCAGCCAAACCGCCGCTGCTGTCGCTGGCATCGGCCAGGGTGATGGCGCTGATGTATTTTCCGCTCGTTACCACGTGCGCGTCGTTTGCCGTAGCGCTGGTGTAAGTCAGCGTTTCGCTGCCCACACCCGTACCTACAGTCACAAAGCCACTCAAAGCCGTGGTTCCGTCATACGTCTTGTTTGCAGACAGAGTGACAGTTTTCTTGGTAATTGTGACCGGCGCGTTAGCGTTGTTTAAAGTTGGTACGGCGTAGTCGGTGGCCAGACCACCGATGCCATCGGCTAGGGTGATGGAGTCGATATATTTGTTCGCCGTGGCGACATTTTTGTCATTGGAGGTGGCGCCGCTGTAGGTTAGGGCCTGACCGCTCACTCCGGTAGTAATGGTCACCGCACCAGTAAGGCTGGTATTGCCATCGTAAGTCTTGCTCGCTGACAGCCCGACCGTCTTCGTGTTGATAGTGACCGGGGCATTGGTGCTGTCTAGCGTGGGCAGGGCATAGTCGGTGGCAACACCGCCAGTACCGTTGGCCAAGGTAATGGCGTTGATATATTTACTGGCAGTGGCGACGTGGCTGTCGTTGGTAGTCGCATTGGTGTAGGTCAAGGCTTCGCCGTTCACGCCGGTGGTGATGGCGACCGCTCCGGTCAGGCTAGTATTGCCGTCAAACGTTTTTGTCGCTGCAAGTCCCACCGTCTTTGTATTGATGGTGACTGGGGCATTGGTGCTGTCTAACGTGGGCAACTGGTAGTTGGTGGCCAGAAGTGGCTCCGCAAATCTGAACAGCGCTATAAGTGCAAACTCCGGGCATCATGCCGGTCCGACGAAGGACTGGCGAACAGGAGTTACAGATGGTCAAGAAATCAGCACGACGCACACGCCGTACCCACAATCCTGCCTTCAAGGCCCGCGTCGCGCTTGCGGCTTTGCGGGAAGACAAGACAATGGCTGAGCTGTGCAAAGAGTTTGAATTGCACCCCACGCAAATCACCGATTGGAAACGCCAACTGCTCGAAGGTGCTGCCGGCGTTTTTGGCGGCAATGATGCACCTGAGCCGGTTGACCTGGCGCCACTGCACGCCAAGATAGGCCAGTTGGCACTGGAGAATGATTTTTTGGAAGGCGCGCTCACCAAAGCGGGTTTACTGAGCGAAAGACGATGATTGACCGCGACCACCAACTCTCCATAACCCGCCAGGCCGAACTGCTGGGCATGAGCCGCAGCTCGGTCTACTACCTGCCACGTCCAGTCAGTCAGGCTGATTTGGTGCTCATGCGCTGCATCGATGAACTGCATCTGGAGCATCCCTTCATGGGCGCACGCATGCTGCGTCGCATGTTGGTGCGCGAAGGCTTGAAGGTCGGTAGACGTCATGTCAGCACGCTCATGCAGCGAATGGGCATTGAGGCGCTGTGCCCGCAGCCAGGAACCAGTAAGGCCCATCCTGGACACAAGATTTACCCCTACCTGCTGCGTCGTCTGGCCATCACCCAATCCAACCAGGTCTGGGCGCTTGATACCACCTACATCCCCATGGCCCGAGGCTTTGTGTACCTGACCGCGGTGGTGGATGTAGCCAGTCGCAAGGTGATGGCGCACAAACTCGCCATCACGCTGGAGGCGTGTCATGCCAGGGAAGTCATTGAGCAGGCATTCATGCGATACGGCACACCCGACATCGTCAACACCGACCAAGGCAGCCAGTTCACGGCCGAGGAGTTCACCAACGTTGTCCTTGCCAAGGGTTGCAAGCTCAGCATGGATGGCAGGGGTGCTTGGCGTGACAACGTGTTTGTCGAGCGTTTCTGGCGCAGCGTGAAGTACGAGCGGGTCTACCTCAGGGCTTACGACAGTGTGAGCGCTGCGCGCTCGGACATAGTCCAGTACATCGACGGCTTCAACACGAAGCGGCCGCATTCCAGTCTTGAAGATGCCACGCCTGATGAGTTTTACTATGCGCATCTACCGCGAATGAAAGAGGCGGCATAAGATGCAAGTTCTGGTGCGCCCCGAGTTGCCCACCGCGTCGGTCGGTTCGTCGCAAGCGACCACCGCCGCCGTGGACAACTCTGCACCTTTGGCAACCCGCCCGCAGTCCACTTATAAATCGGGGAATGTTGTTCAGACAAGCGGAGCCACTTCTGCCAGACCCCCGCTGGAGTCGGTTGCGTTAGCCAAAGTAATCGCATTGATGTATT
>JBAXOZ010000235.1:0-3945 GCA_037132975.1 Comamonadaceae bacterium | reverse complement strand
GCGACAGATCCTGGTACAGGGTCTCGCTCATGCTGACCACGGCGTGCTTGCTGGCGCCGTAAATCCCCATATTGGGCGCATTGAGCAAACCCGCCATGCTGGCGGTGTTGACGATATGGCCCTGGTAGGACGGATCCTTGGCGGCGGCTTCCAGCATCATGGGTGTAAAGACCCGGATACCGTGCGCCACCCCCATCAGGTTCACGCCAATCACCCACTCCCAGTCCTGCGCGGTGTTTTCCCAGATCAGGCCACCGGCACCCACGCCGGCGTTGTTGAAAACAAAGTGCGGCACGCCAAAGCGCTGCTGCACGGCGTGGCCCAGGGCTTCCATTTCGGCGGCCTTGGAAACATCCACCTTGAGCGCCAGCACAGCTGCGCCGCTGGCCTGTATCTCTGCGGCAGCTTTGTCGAGCGCATCCTGCTGCACATCGACCAGCACCAGGTTCATGCCCAGGCTGGCGCCGATGCGCGCGCACTCCAGACCAAAGCCGGAAGCCGCGCCGGTCAGAACGGCGGTTTTGTTCTTGAAATCAGTGATCATTTGGACACTCCAGGTTCCAGGGTTGAGGGTTGCCAGACCATTTCCAGATGGTCGATGCCGTCTTCGATATACGGTTTGCCAGCGTCGACGAAGCCGTGGCCGGAATAAAACTTCTTCAACCGCGCTTGTGCACCAATGCGGATCGGCTGTTCTCCCCACTGCGTCTTGACTGCGGACATCGCCTGCTCCATCAAGCTGTGCCCGAGCCCGCGGCCGCGCGCCTGACGGCGCGTCACGACCCGCCCGATGCTGGCTTCACCAAACTTGACACCGGGCGGAAAGCACCGCGCATAGGCCAGCAGTTCGCCATCGTGGCACCCCATCAAATGCATCGCTTGGCCATCTGCACCGTCCATGTCTTGAAAAGCGCAGTTCTGCTCCACCGCAAAGACTTCGGTTCGAAGTTGCAGCAAGGCATACAGCTCTGCGACGCCCAATGCATCAAAGCTTGACAGTTTCCACTGCATCACCGCACCTGAAGTCATGCAGGCAAACAAGCCTTAAGCACGTAACCAACGCGCGGGAAGTGCACTTGCACGGTACCAGCTCGCGGGTCGACACGGCGCAAGGTGTATCGCGTGCGGGTCGCCGCCAGCAGTTCGCCTTCAGTCGTCTCCTGACCAAAGGTTTCGGCTGCCACTGTGACACGGCTGCCCAGGGCAATCCCGTGTTCGTCCTGAAAATAGCTCTCACTCAGGGCAGACGAGTTGGATGACGCTGCGCAGACCGCTATTGCTTCTGTAGCGCTGAATTTTTCCATCTGGCCGTGACCAAGCGCTGCCATGCGGTCCATCCAGGCCAGCACCGCCGGCGTAGCGTCCAACACACCGGCCATCACCGGCACACGCACGCGTGAGAACCAGAGCGGGTGGTAGGCGGCAAAGTCAGCGACACAGGGAGTGCTGCCCAACAGGAAGTTCTGGCCTTCGAGCAGCGTGGCGATGCGCCGCAGGTAGGACTTGTAAGCGGCGGTAGCGTCGGCCGGACGCAGGCGCGTCATGCCAGCGCTCATCGCTGCGCGGTCGGAACCGAAAGCCTTGGCGGCTTCAGGCGGCGCGCCCTCGAACATGGCCGCCGCGCCTTTGGCTTGCAAGTTGTAGGCCATGGCTGCCCAGAACAGCGTGCTGTCGGCCCATTGCGCCAGTATCCGCGCCAAGCCCCGGTGCTGTGCCGGGTACAACGCAGGCATTGGCTGCAGGTTTTCCAGCACATCGCAGATAAGTGCACTGTCGCAATAAACGTCGGAGCCGATTTGCAGAAAGGGGGTCTTGCGGTAGCCGCCGGTCAGCGCCACCACATCGGGTTTGGGCATGATGGCGGGAATGATGACGGATTTCCACGCCAGTTTTTTATAGCCCAGGACCAGACGGATTTTTTCTGAAAACGGCGAGGTCGGGTAGTGGTGAAGGATGATGTCGTCCATGCCTCGTCCAGCCCTGGTTCAGAGCAACTTCACCAACTGCTTGCCAAAATTCTTGCCCTTGAGCAGCCCCAGGAAGGCTTCGGGTGCGGCTTCGAGACCCTGGGCAATCGATTCTCTGGCGCGCAGTGTGCCGCTGGCCACCAGCATGCCGAGTTCCTTCAGCGCCTCGGGCCAGAATTCCATGTGTTCACTCACGATAAAACCCTGCACCTTCAGGCGGTTCATCAGGATCAGCGCCGGATAGGTCAAGGGCACAGGCGCACCGTTGTAGCCGGCGATCATGCCGCACACTGCAATGCGACCAAAGGCGTTCATGCGCGACAGAACGGCGTCGAGCACCATGCCGCCGACATTTTCAAAATAGCCATCGACACCGGCGGGACAGGCTTCTTTCAATGCCCTGGACAGCGAATTCGCGTCGTGGTGCAGCTTGTAGTCAATGCACGCGTCAAAGCCCAGTTCTTCGACCGCGTAGCGGCATTTTTCAGGGCCACCCGCAATGCCCACGGTACGGCAACCGCGCGCCTTGCTGAGCGCAGCAAAAGCGCTGCCAACGGCACCCGTGGCCGCGCTCACCACCATGGTCTGACCGACCTTGGGCTCGATGATCTTGACCAGGCCGTACCAGGCCGTCACGCCCGGCATGCCAACTGCGCCCAGGTAGGCACTCAGGGGTACCTGGCGCGTATCCACTTTGCGCAGCGCACCCATCTGGTCTGCGTCGACCACGCTGTACTGCTGCCAGCCGCCCATGCCGACCACCTTGTCACCGACGTTGAACTTGGCATTGCGCGATTCAATCACTTCGCCGACGGTGCCGCCACCCATGGTCTGGCCCAGCGCCTGCGGCTGGGCGTAACTCTTGGCGTCGTTCATGCGGCCCCGCATATAGGGGTCCAGACTCAGAAAATGGTGCTGCACCAGCACTTCACCTTCCTTGAGCGGCGCGGTCTCGGCGACGACCAGCTTGAAGTTGCTGACCTGGGCTTCACCCTGCGGCCGGTTGTCGAGGTGAATCTGTTTGTTCTGTGGCATGGAGAATCCTGAAAAGTGTCAATCGGTTGAAATGACGTTGAGCGGGTTGCTGCTTTTGGGTCCGGTCGGCAAACGCCGGACGTACTTGAAGGTGCCGGTGCTGTGGGCACAGGCTCGCCCATCTTCGTCGAAAACGGTCGCCTCTGCAAAAGCCATGGTGGCAGTACGGTGCATCAGGCGGCCTTTGCCGCTGAGTTGGCCCCGCGCCGGCTGCATGAAAGTGGTCTTCATCTCGATCGTCACCACGCCCATGTCGTTTTGCACGCTGCGCGCGGCCGTTGCCATGGTGACGTCAAGCAGCGTCATCAGGGCACCGCCATGCGTCACGGCAAACGAATTGAGGTGCTCCGGCTTGGGTGCGTAGGCAATTTCCGACAGACCGCCTTCAAACAGCTTCAGTTCGAACCCGAGGTGGTTGACGAAGGGAATGGCAACGCCAAAACCCAGGCCGAAGTTGGGCTCAACCACCAGTCACCACGCTCACGCCACCGTCTACGGCCAGCCATTGCCCGGTGATGTGCTTGCCGGCGTCCGACGCGTACAGCACACAGAGTCCCTTCAGATCTTCATCGTCGCCCAGACGCTTCAGCGGCGCACCCGCAGCGAGGCGCTCTTCGCCCAGCGCCTTGAGCGTGCCCATGGTCATCTTGCTCGGAAAAAAGCCGGGACAGATGGAATTGACCGTGATGTTGTAGCGGCCCCATTCGGCGGCCAGGGCGCGCGTAAAGTTGATGACGGCGCCCTTGGAGGTGTTGTAGGCCAGGGTCGACAAGCCCGGCGGGTTGCCGTTCAGCCCGGCGATCGAAGCCACATTGATGATGCGGCCGCTGCGGCGCGCGATCATGCTCTTCTTGGCGATTTGCTGGCTCAGGATGAAATAGCCCCGGACATTGAGATTCATCACCTTGTCCCAGGCCTCCAGCGGATGATCCTCGGCCGGCGC
>JBAXOZ010000234.1:0-3970 GCA_037132975.1 Comamonadaceae bacterium | reverse complement strand
GAGCCAGTCTGGCCGCTGGGGGCGTCGTCACCGAACAGCGGCTGCACGTTCCAGATTTCACTGGCATATTCGCCAATCGTGCGGTCCGATGAAAACGGCCCCATGGCGGCGATGTTCAGGATCGCCTGGCGGGTCCACTCGGAGGGCTTGCGGTACAGCGCATCGACGCGTTGCTGGGCTGCCAGATAGTCCGGGAAGTCCGCCAGCAACTGGTAATAGTCAGACTCAAGCAGGTTGCGCGTGACGTCCTGATAACGCTGGGGTTCGTCCGGCGAAAAAGCGCCATCGGCGATGCGGTCAATCGCCGTCTTGAGTTCGTAGTTGTTGTCGTAGTAACGACGCGGTTGATAGCCGTGAGCCCGCAACTCGGCTACCTGTTGTGTGCGGTTGCCGAAGATGAAGATGTTTTCCATGCCGACGTTCTCGGCGATTTCGATGTTGGCGCCGTCCCAGGTGCCAATGGTCAACGCGCCGTTCAGTGCGAACTTCATGTTGCCGGTGCCAGAGGCTTCGGTGCCCGCCATGGAGATCTGTTCCGACAGGTCGGCCGCCGGAATGATCAGCTCGGCCAGCGTCACGCGGTAGTTGGGAATGAAAACCAGCTTGAGCCGGTTGCCTATATGCGGGTCGGCATTGATGACGCTGGCGACGTCGTTGATCAGGCGGATCACCTGCTTGGCCATGTAATAGGCAGAGGCCGCCTTGCCGGCAAAAATCACCGTACGTGGCACCCAGTTCGCCTGCGGATTGGCCAGGATCTGGTGGTAGCGGCTGATCACGTGCAGCAGGTTGAGCAACTGGCGTTTGTACTCATGCATGCGCTTGACCTGCACGTCAAACAGGCTCTCGGGGTCGACCCGGATGCCGAGTTCACGCCCTATGTAATCGGCCAGGCGACGCTTGTTCTGCTGCTTGGCCAGGCGCACCGCATTGTTGAAGGCAGGTTCGCTGGCGAGTGGGCGCAATTGGGAAAGCTGATCCAGATGGCGACGCCAGTTGCGACCGATCCGGTCGTCGATCAGCCTGGCCAGTGGCTGGTTCGCCTGCGCCAGCCAGCGCCGTGGCGTGATGCCATTGGTCTTGTTGCAGAAGCGCTCGGGAAAAAGGCGTGCGAAATCGGTGAAGATAGTTTGCACCATCAGCTCACTGTGCAGGGCCGAGACGCCGTTGATCTTGTGGCTGGCGAGCAGGCACAGGTAAGCCATGCGCACACGCCGGTGCCCGTTCTCCTCAATCAGTGAAACGCGCTGCAGCAGATCAGGCTCGTCCGGGTGGCTCTCGTGCAGACCGGCCAGGAAGCGCGCGTTCAGGTCGTAAATGATGCGCAAGTGGCGCGGCAGCAGCCGGCCCATCAGATCCACCGACCAGGTTTCCAGCGCTTCCTGCATCAGCGTGTGGTTGGTGTAGCTGAAGATGCGGCAGCACAGCGACCAGGCGCTGTTCCAGTCCAGTCGGTGCTGGTCCACCAGCAAGCGCATCAGTTCAGGCACCGCCAGCGCCGGATGCGTGTCGTTGAGGTGGATTGCCACCTTGTCAGCCAGCGCATCGAAGCTGCTGTGGCTGCGCAGGTAACGGCGCAACAGGTCCTGCAGCGAGGCGCTGACGAAGAAGTACTCCTGGCGCAGCCGCAGCTCTTTGCCGTGGTCGGTGCTGTCGTCCGGGTAGAGCACGCGCGAGACGTTTTCGGACTCGTTCTTGGCTTCCACGGCGCGCATGTAGTCGCCCTTGTTGAAGGCGTCCAGGTTGATGACACTGGTGGCCCGCGCCGACCACAGACGCAGCGTGGAGACCGAGGTCAGTTCGTAGCCAGGCACACCGCTGTCGTAGGCGGTGGCGATGACGTCGTCGGTGTCAACCCATTGCACGACCCCGTTCTCGGTCGTCAGGCGCCCGCCGAAGCGCACGGTATGACTGAATTCAGGCCGCATGAACTCCCACGGGTTGCCGTTGACGAGCCAGCTGTCGGGCTCCTCTACTTGCCGGCCGTCCACGATGCGCTGCGCGAACATGCCGAAGTCGTAGCGGATGCCGTATCCCATGCCCGGCAGGCCGACGCTGGCAATGGAGTCCAGAAAGCAGGCTGCCAGGCGACCCAGGCCGCCGTTGCCCAGGCCAGGGTCGGCTTCCAGATCCGTGATCGCGTCAAAGTCGGCGCCCAGTTGTGCGCAGGCGGTCTTGGTCTCTTCGTAAATGCCCAGGGCCATCAGCGCGTTGGTCAGCATGCGCCCGGGCAGGAACTCCATCGAAAGGTAATAAACCCGTTTACAGTCACCGTCCTCGGCTGCGTTCAAGCTGGCGCGCCAGCGGTCCATGGTGCGGTCGCGCAAGGCGTAGAAAATGGCAAACAACCAGTCCCGTTTTGTTGCCGAGCGCACATCCTTGCCGACCTGGTACACCAGCCGATTGGAGATCGACCTGCGCAAGGCATCGACGGTGTTGGTGGGCTGGTCAAACTGAAAAGGCTGTACGCTGGACATCGACTGTCTCCGAATAAATGGAACTCAAAAACGAAGGGGCGCTGCGGTTAGCGCGAGCAGAGTTTGGTACAGCGCGCGATAGGCTTGAGCAGGCTCCTGCCAGTCAAAGCGCTGCTGCATCGCGTGGCGTTGTACCGCGCTCCAGTCCGATGGCCGACGGCGCAGCGCAAAGGCACGGCGCATGGCACCCAGCAGGCCGTTTGCGCCGAACTCATGGAACGCGAAGCCGCTGGCGCGGCCCTCATCGAGGGCTTCCAGGCTGCAGTCAGTGACGGTGTCGGCCAGTCCACCCACCGCGTGCACCAGCGGCAGCGTTCCATAGCGCAGACCGTACAACTGGGTCAGACCGCAGGGCTCGTAACGTGAAGGCACCAGCAGCACGTCAGCGGCGGCGATGATGCGATGCGCCAGGCCTTCGTTGTAGCCGGTGCGCAGGGCGGCTTGCCCCGGGTGGCAGGCCAAGGCCTCGCGCAGGGCAGCTTCGATGCCGGCGTCGCCACTGCCGAGAATCACCAACTGGCCACCCCGATCGATCAGCTCCGGCAGCATGGCAGGCACCAGGTGCAGACCTTTTTGTTCGCTCAGGCGGGTCACCGCCGCAAACAACAGTGCGTCGGGCCGTTCCTCCAGGCCCAGCAGACGCTGCAGGGCGCGCTTGACGCGGGCCTTGCCGCGCATGCGCTTGCCATCGAAGTGGGCGTTGATCAGCGGGTCTGTGGCTGGGTTCCAAAGCTCGTAGTCAACGCCATTGAGGATGCCGCTCACGCGCTCACGGCGTGCGCGCAATACGCCGTCCAGGCCGCAACCCTGCTCGGGCGTCATGATCTCCTGGGCGTAGCGCGGACTGACGGTGGTGATGGCGTCGGCAAACTGCAGACCGGCTTTCATGAAGGAAAGCTGCCCGTGGTATTCCGCACCGTCCACGTTGAAGGCGGAATCGGGTACGCCGAGTTCGGCACAGCTGGAGGCCGCAAACAATCCCTGGTAAGCCAGGTTGTGGACGGTGAACACGCTGGGCGTGACACGGCCAGCGCCGGCCAGCAGCTTCTGGTAAAGCGGCGCCAGACCGGCATGCCAGTCGTGTGCATGGACGACGTCGGGTTGCCACTGCGGGTCGGCGCCTTGCCCTAGTGCCGCAGCGGCCCAGCTCAGCAGCGCAAAACGCGCAGCGTTGTCACTCCAGTCCTGGCCCGCTGCGTCATGGTACGGGCCGCCCTCGCGCTGGTACAGTGCCGGCGCATCCAGCAGGTAGACCGGCTGACCGCTATCGATCACATGGCCGCGGACCAGCATCGGTGGCGGCTGCAGCGTGCGCAGCACATCGGGACCGCCTTCAACCGGCAGGCGCAGCGCAGGCGCATCGGCGCGCACACCGGCGGCAATCGCTGCGAACGCCGGCAGCAGCAGGCGCACATGGCAACCCGCTGCCCGCAGTGCCGCCGGCAGCGCCGCACCGACGTCGGCCAGACCACCGGTTTTGAGCAGCGGATAGA
>JBAXOZ010000233.1:0-3972 GCA_037132975.1 Comamonadaceae bacterium | reverse complement strand
AGCCCGTCAAAGCAGGTGCTGAGCACCAGGGCAATGATTTCGTCATTGCTGTACAGCTCGCCGATTTTCAAGAACTCCAGCACCGGGTCGCAGGCGCGGGCGTACAGTGTGTAGAGAACGGCAATGGATGGGAGCTTGGGATTGAGCGAGCCCTGCGCCTGAGCCGCCTCAATCCAGGCGCCCAGACGGTCGCTCACATCCATCAAGCCGTCCATATAGTCCTTGTTGCCCATCAGGGTGCTGCGCAGGCTGGAGTTTTGGCTTGGCAGCGATGGCATTTCACCTGCCAACTTCAGGCCCATGGTCCACGCCACGACGCGGCGCAGCTTGTCGATGGGGGATGATTCTGCGGGCAAGTTGTTTAAAAACGCCTGCGCCCGGCGCATGACCGAAACCATGGCTGCCGTTGCCAGGTCTTCCTTGCTCGGGAAGTGCTTGTACAGGCTGGCTTTGGCGATACCCACATCGGCCGCCACTTCTTCCACCGTCATTGCTTCAAAACCTTTTTCTGCCAGCAGGCGGTTGACGGACTGGATGATGGCATCTTCCCGCGCCAACAGCATCTGCGCTTTGAAAGAAATCTTGATTGGAGTAGTGCTGACCATGCGCACGATTGTATCCGGTTAAGTTAATAAATGGAATTGATTGACCATAAAAAGACTGTTAAGTCATTTAATGACTGAATGGTATAGAATTGGTCTCATCAATTCAATGGAGTGCGCGTGTCGATCAAAGTTGCCATCGTAGGTTCGGGTATTTCAGGCTTGGCGGCGGCCCACGCCTTACAAGGCAAGGCCCAGCTCACGCTGCTGGAGGCGGGCGACTATTTCGGCGGCCACACGCACACGGTTGATGTGACGCTTCCCACCCCCAAAGGCGAGCTCACGCATGGCGTGGACACCGGCTTCCTGGTGCTCAACGAGCGCACCTACCCGCAACTGATCGCACTGTTGGCCGATCTGAACGTTGCCACCGTCAAGTCAGACATGTCGTTTTCAGTGCAGGCCCAAGACGACACGAAGGGCTGCCCCATGGAGTGGAGCGGCTCCAGCCTGACAACGGTATTTGCCCAGCGCGCCAATCTGGTCAATCCGCGTTTTTGGGGCATGCTGCGCGACCTGCTGCGATTCAACGCCTTGGCCACCCGCATGGCCCTGAGCGGCACCGACGCGCAGCTGCGCCAGCCGTTGGGGGATTTCTTGCGTGAGCATGGCTTTGGCACTGCGTTTTGCGACTGGTATTTCCTGCCCATGATGGCTTGCATCTGGAGCTGTCCCACCGCACAGATGCTGCAGTTCCCGGTTTCCACGATGGTGCGTTTCTGCCATAACCATGGCCTGCTGCAAATCAGCAACCGCCCTCAGTGGTGGACCGTTCATGGAGGAGCCAGGCACTATGTGGAAAGGATCGTCGCACGCATTGCCGACAAGCGCCTGAACACACCGGTGCATCGCATTGAGTACATGCAAGAAACGCCCGCTGGCAAGGGCAGGGTGCGCATCGATACCAGCGCCGGCGCCGAGCTGTTCGACAAGGTCATTATTGCCACCCACTCGGACCAGGCCCTGCACATGCTGGCCGCGCCCACGGCGCAAGAGCGGGCAACCCTGGGTGCCATCCGCTACCAGTCCAACAAGGCCGTGCTGCATACCGACGCGTCGGTCTTGCCGTCGCACAAGGCGGCCTGGGCAGCCTGGAACTATGAGCGAGCCGCCGCGCCTGGCCAAGAGGACGCGCGGGTGTGCCTGCACTACCTGCTCAACCGTCTGCAGCCCCTGCCTTGGGAGCAGGCGGTGGTCGTGTCCTTGAACCCGGTGCGCCCGATCGCGCAGGAAGCAATCATCGGCGAGTACGACTACGCCCACCCGGTTTTTGACCTGGCCGCAGTCGCTGCACAAGCCAGCATGCCTGCGCTGCAAGGCAAGAGCAGCCGCTACTATGCGGGCGCCTGGATGGGCTACGGATTTCACGAAGACGGCCTCAAAGCCGGACTGGCCGCGGCGGCAAGCTTGTTGGCAGACCTATGAGCAAGCCCGTAGCCCTCATCGGTTTCGGCCAGGTGCGCCACAGCCGGTTGCGCCCGCAGCGCCACGCGTTTGCGTACCCCACCTACTTCCTGATGCTGCCGCTGCGCAGCCTGCAAGGGCAGGCGCCACAGCCCGGCCAGTGGCGCATCAACCGCCCGGGCGCATTGAGCTTCTTCGAAACCGACCATGGGGATGGCCGCAGCCCTGAACAAGGCGGGGCCATCGCGTGGCTGGACGAAGTGCTGCAGCGCGAAGGCATCCATGACGCCACCGGCGAAGCATGGCTGCATGCCTACCCGCGCGTGCTGGGCTACACCTTCAAGCCGGTGAGCTTCTGGTATTGCCACCGCGCTGCGGACGACCAGGATGGCGCCCTGCGTGCCATCGTGGTGGAAGTAAACAACACCTTTGGCGAGCGCCACTGCTATGTGCTGGATGCGCCGCGCTACGGGGTCGAGCAGCGCGCCGACAAGGTGTTTCATGTCTCGCCCTTCAATCCGGTGCAGGGCCACTACCGCTTTCGCTTTATGCGCAGCGCACACGGTGGGCAGGCGCGCGCGGTGGCATGCGTCGACTTCTACGACGACGCAAGCATCGACGCAGCCGTGCTGCAAACCAGTGTCAGCGGCACGCTGCAGCCAGTGACCCCCGCTTTGCTGCGCCGCGCCCTGCTGCGCTACCCGGTGATGACGCTGGGCGTGATGCTGCACATCCATACCCAGGCCTTGCGCCTGTGGATGAAGAAGGTTCCGTTTTTTCGTAAGCCGGCCCCGCCGCAAGCCTTTGTCTCACGCTAGTTCCGCCTACAGGAGTCCCCCATGAATGTTGCCACCCGCGCGGCCCAAGGCATCGCATTTCCCGAAGACGCGCCAGCGACTGCCCGCAGCGCATTGCGTCTGCTGCAAAACCTGCGCCACGGCGCGCTCACCCTGCACCTGCCCGATGGTTCGCAGCGCCGTTTTGGCGAGCATCCGCAGCAGCACACCCTGCACACGCCCAGGCATCCCAGCGCCAGCATCACGCTGCACAACTGGAACGTGTTTGGCGCGGCACTCAAGTCCGGCGACATCGGTTTTGCCGAGAGCTATATTGCCGGGGACTGGAGCACACCGAACCTGACCGAATTGCTCAAGGTGTTCTCCGCCAACCGCCAGCAGGTCGACGCCATGATCTTCGGCACATGGTTCGGACGGCTGCTGTACCGCGTCAAACACCTGCTGCACCACAACAGCCGCGCCAACAGCCGCAAGAACATCCACGCCCACTACGACCTGGGCAACGCGTTTTACGGTCTCTGGCTGGATGAGACCATGAACTATTCCAGCGCCTGGTTTGAGGGCGACCTGTCCGGCCCGCTGCCAGAGGCGCAAAACGCCAAAGTGCGCCGCGCGCTGGAGATGGCCGGCGTGAAGCGCAGCGACCGTGTGCTGGAAATCGGCTGCGGCTGGGGCGCGCTGGCCGAGCAGGCGACGCTGAACCTGGGCGCGTCGGTCGTCGGTGTCACCCTCAGCACCGAGCAACTGGCCTACGCCAATGCGCGCATGCAGCGCCTGGGCGTGAGCACCGGCCACGGCAACCGGGCCGACTTGCGGCTGCAGGACTACCGCGACATCAGCGACGCACCGTTTGATGCGATTTGCTCCATCGAGATGGTCGAGGCGGTGGGCCAAGCCTATTGGCCCGCGTACTTTGCCACCATGGGCCGCCTGCTCAAACCCGGTGGGCGAGCCTGCGTTCAAAGCATCGTGATTGACGACGCGCTGTTTGACCGCTATGTGGCGTCCACCGACTTCATCCAGCAGTACATCTTCCCCGGCGGTTGCCTGCCCTGCCCGCGTGAATTCCGTCGTCAGGCCAAGGCGGCTGGGTTGGAGGTGGTCGACGAATTTGCGTTCGGCGCAGATTACGCCGAGACACTGCGCCGCTGGCGTGACACCTTTCTGGC
>JBAXOZ010000232.1:0-3973 GCA_037132975.1 Comamonadaceae bacterium | reverse complement strand
AGTGCAACGTTTGCCACGGCATGCTTGGCACCACGTCCGCGTCCAACACCTTGCCCACGGCATTCCACAGCGGTGCGCGCAACATGGTCGAAGCTTGCGTGGTTTGCCATGACGCCAACCGTATGTCAACCACCATCATGACCAACGGCTCGACGTTCAACGAGTCTTACCAGTTCAAGCGCATGATCCACGGCATCCATGGCAATAGCAAGCGCACCTATCCGTTTACGCACGGCAATGCGGTGGTCGGCGTATTCAACAAGGACGGCACCTCGGCCACGGGCGGCAGTGCGCTGGCTGCCACGGTGGAGAACTTCGCCGCCGAGGTGGCCTGGCCAGGAGCTGCAGTCAATTGCAGCGCTCCGATTGCCGGCATCACCTGCAATGCATCGGACATCATCATCAGTTGCAATGCCTGCCACGTGAACAACTCCTACAAGACCGATCAAAGTCCCCTGGGTGCCGTGGTCTACAAGCCCAACGTCACGGCGGCTGCGGGCACAACGCCTGCGGTGCTGGAAACCGATCCCAACAAGTGGCTGGTGATCTCGCCCAAGGCGGCTACGTGCACGTCGTGTCACGACTCGGCCGTTGCCATTACCCACGTCACCAACTACGGCGGTGCCAGCTTTGGTACCAAGACCCAGGCCCAAGTAGCTGCCGCGCCACGCGAGACCTGTGACGATTGCCACGCCAGTGGCGGCTTCAAGAGCGTGGACTTCGTCCATGGTCAGAAATGACCGGGGGCCCAGCCATGCAAGCTAACGAGACGACTTCTGTAGTGAGGGGATTTGGGATGCAAATCAAGAGTTCATTGGCCATTCTGGGCCTGTGCCTGTTCGCCCTGGCGGGGTCGGCGGTGGCGGCACCCACGGGTGCTGCGCTGTGCGTAACCTGCCACGACGAGGAAGACCTGCCCGACATGAGCAAAACGGCCCACGGCTTTGCTGCCGACAAGCGCGCGCCCGATTGCACCACATGCCACGGCGACAGCCTCAAGCACACCAAGAAGCCTTCGGCCAACAAGCCCGACCGCATGTTCATCCGCGACTTGGCGCTTCCGGCCGCTGAGCGCAGCGAGGTTTGTCTGACTTGTCACAACAAGGACGCCAAGCGCGCCCTGTGGAGCGGCAGCCAGCACAGCAATGCCGACATTGCCTGCAACTCCTGCCACAAGATTCACGGCAATAACGACAAGGCGCTATCCAGGGCCATGCAAAACGACTTGTGCTTTACCTGCCACAAAGAGCAGCGCACGCAGGTCAACAAGCCCTCGCACCACCCCCTGCCCGAAGGCAAGATGGTCTGCACCGATTGCCACAACCCGCACGGCTCGGCTGGCCCCAAACTGGTCAAGCGCGACAGCACCAACGCCACCTGCTACACCTGCCACGCCGAAAAGCGCGGCCCGTTTGTGCACCAGCACGACCCGGTGTCCGAAGATTGCTCCAACTGCCACAACCCGCACGGCAGCGTGATTGGCAGCATGCTCAAGTCGCGCCCGCCGCTGCTGTGCCAGCAATGCCATACACCGCACGTGGCCGGTGCTGTGGGTGCTGTGGGCATTCCCGGTGCCAGCGGCGCGAGTGGAAAGAACGTTGCCAACCTGTGGCAGGGTCGCAGTTGCCTGAACTGCCACACCCAGATCCACGGCTCCAACAATCCGTCCTCTACCAACCCGACACCGCAACTGATGATGCGTTGAAGCACGGAGAACAACAATGCGTACTACTGTTTTTTCACCTTCATTGCGGCACACCGCCGTGGCTGTTGCGGTTATGGCTGCCTGTATGGGCGCTTATGCCGCCTCCGACGATGACGAGGCCGAACCGCGCGACAGCGTGCAGACCACCATCTCGATGGGCGTGGGCCTGCTCAGTGACGACAGCGCCGACCGCGCCCAATTTGGCCAGTACCGTGGCCTGCGCGCCGACCGCAGCGCGGTGGCCAGCCTGGGCATCGACTACAGCCTGCGCAAAGAGTCCACCTCCACCTGGGTACAGTTGCAGGGCACCGATTTGACCGGCGACGAGCGCGAACTGCACCTGGTCTGGAAGAACCCCGGCAACTGGAAGCTCAGCGCCGATTACAGCGAGCTGCTGCGCGTGGACCCCAACACCGCCAACACCGGTCTTACGCGCATTGGCTTTGTCAACCCGGTGGTGGCCAACGTCACACCGGGCTACGGCTCCGACGTGCAACTCAGCACCAAGCGGTCGGCTAGTGGCCTGGGCTTTGCCAAGTGGATCAACCCCAGCCTGCAACTGGAGCTCGACCTCAAGAGCGAAAACAAGACCGGCACCCGGCTCTCCGGAATTGGCATGAATTGCCCCTCGGTGATCGCGCCCGTCTGCGGCAGTACCACCGGCTGGGGCGTGCTGATGATGCCCGAGCCCATCATGGCCAACCACAGCCAGGTCGAGGCGCGCATGAGCTACGCCCAAGAGGCATTGCGCTTCAACGTGGGCTACTACGGATCGTTCTACCGCAACGACTACTCCACACTCACGCCCTCGCTGCCTGGCAGCCTCAACACAACGTCCAACGCCAGCCTGCTCAGTATCCTGGGCCAGCCGCTTGCCTTGGCACCCAACAACGAAGCCCACCAGTGGGACTTGAGCGGCTCGTATGACTTCACCAAGACCACGCGCGCCACGCTCAAGCTGGCACGAGCGGTCTCCATCCAGAACCAGAACTTTGCCAGCGCGGGCCTGACTGGCGCGCCTGCGGGCCTGGGCGACCTGGGCGCACAGGTGAACACCACCACCGGCAAGCTGGGTCTGACCTCGCGGCCCATGCCGCAGCTCACCCTGTTGGCCGACGTGCGTTACGAAGACCGTGACGACCAGACCCCCATCGCCCTCTACAACAACGAAGGCACTGCAACCTACACCAACCACCGCTTGCCCTACCGCAAGACGCAAGGCAAGCTGCAGGCAAGCTGGCAGTTCAACGGCGACACCAAGGGCACCTTTGGGGTTGACCAGGAGTCAGTCGACCGTGGCGTGTTTACCGCCACCAGTGCCATGCTGGGCGTAAGCGCACTGCGCCAGAATACCGACGAAACCACCGTCCGCGCTGACCTGCGCAACAAGTTCTCCGACGAGTTCAGCGGCACCATGGGCATCTCGCGCAGCCGCCGTGATGGCTCCAACTGGCTGCGCGACAACGCGGGTCTTGGCGTGACCGAAGTCACCAATCCCGCCGATCCTGTCAATGGCTTGTCGTCTACCGCCGTGTTCATGCCCACGCTGGCCGACCGTCAGCGTGACAAGCTCAAGTTCGCGGCCGACTGGCAGGCGTCTGAGGCACTGTCGATTCAGCTCGTGGGCGAAACGGGGCGCGACCAGTACACCGTACCCAGCGCCTATGGTCTGCGCGACACCGGCATGAACCAGCTTAGCGTCGACTGGACCTATGCACTCTCCGACAACTGGTCGCTCAACGGCTACTTGGCGCAAAGCCAGCAAAGCCTCAACCAGGCACGGCCTGCGGGCTACATCATGGCCTTTGACAACCGCAACCTGAGCGCCAGCCTGGGTGCCACTGGCAAGATCAACGCCCAGCTCAACGTCGGCGGCAGCCTGGCGTACATGAGCGACAAGAGCGCGTATGCCCAAACGCTTGACACCCTCGCCAGTTCCGAAAGTGCGGCCTTGCTGGCCAGCAGCGGTGGCCTGCCCGACGTGGAGTTCCGCCAGACCACGCTCAAGCTCTTTGGCAAGTATGCCCTCGACAAGTCGTCAGCCGTGCGTGTGGACCTGGTCTATCAAGAAACCAATACAAACGATTGGGCCTGGGGTGCCAACGGTACGTCCTTCGCTTACTCTGACGGCTCCACCGTCTGGCAGCGTCCCAGCCAGAGCGTCGGCTTTGTTGGTGTGACCTACCAACTGACTCTGCCTTAAGCAAGCACCAAGCGCGGCCACCTCTCTCCGTCATCGCGAGGTCGCCACCTCTCTTTGTCATCGCG
>JBAXOZ010000231.1:0-4015 GCA_037132975.1 Comamonadaceae bacterium | reverse complement strand
CTGATCCGTCGGCGAAGTCAATGCTGCAACCGAAACCGGTTGCCACGGAAGCTGAAGGTGGAACTCTTGGCGCCGATTTCTTCGAGCGTTACTTCGGGCGCCGCCAGACCTCCCTGCGGCAAGACCTGGTTATTGACCAACAGCAGGCGCTGACCCGGATTGTCTGAATAGACGGTGCCGGTAATCGTCAGGGCGGGGATCTGGCGGCGAATATCTTCGGCGAGATCCGCAAGCAGCGGGGTTGTAGTCGCAGCAGCGGGTGGCGCGCTGGCTGTGGTCTTCGGGGTTGGTGAGGGGGCGGCAGTCGTCGCCGGTATGGCTGCGACCGCTGGCGCTGGTTGTTGAACCATGGTCTGCGCAGACGCCAACACTTCGGGCGGACGAACGAGGGGTGCCGGTGCTGGCACGGCGGGGGGCACGGGTGCTGGCTTTGCAGAGGTCTGCTCCGGCGCGACGCGTGGCGCTGATTCGGAGGCCGGGAGCCAGAGCCAAAGCGCTATCGCGCCGAGCAGGAGGGCCGCTCCGGCTGCAATCAAGATCCGTTTGCGAGCGGAAGAATGTGTGCTGGCGCCTGACCCCGCCAACTGGCGCGCATACAGGCCGGGCACCACGCCACGCTCGCGTTCGGCATCGGCCCGCTTCAGTGCATCGAGGATGTAGGACATGGCTTATCGTGCCGCGGTCTGCAGCCGCACCGGGTTCATGCCGGTGGCACTGTCGAGTTGCATGAAGGTCATGGGGCCGGGTTGCCCATCGGCTTTCAGGCCTTGCGAGCGCTGGAAGGTTAGCACCCGTTCGCGCAAGGCCGCATCGAGGATTCGGGACCCCGTGCCAGGTGAAGCTGAAGAAGGCACTGCTTCCAGCTGATCGAGCTGATTGGCAAGATGCTCAATGGCGCCGCCGCTGCTGCCATCACGCAGTTCGGGGCGATAGTCTGCGGGTGGTTGCCAGTAGGTTGCGAAATCGCCACGCCACCAGCGGCCCAGGGAAACCAGTCTGACGCTGTGCAAACCGTCAGCCAGGCGCAGCGTGGCAGTCTGTTCCCCCAGACCCACCAGCACGGCGTAGACGGGCGCCGCTCTGTCGACGTGCAGGGTCAGGATGCCAGGACGGTTGAGCTGACGCAGCTGCGGCAGAGTGAGGCCATTGGCGCGGTAGCACTGAAGCCCTTGTACGTTTGCCGAGCGGCAAGGATATCCATCGCCTGGGGGGAGCTTCCAATGGGTGCCTAAGGCTTGCCAGGCCAGGTTGAGGTCAAGCGGCCATTGGGCCAGCAAGGGCTCAAGCGTCTCGATGGGCGCGACTGCAACGGACGCTGACGCGAGCGGGGCTGAAATAGCGGCACTGGCGGCAGTCGCTGCGGGCGCCGCGGCCGGGGCACCGCTGGCGGATGCGGGCCGCGAAGGCGATGGCACCTGCAATCCTGGCCAGGACACGAAGGTAACCAGCGCAGCAAGCGCCAGCAAGAGCAGGCCGCCCAGCACGTAATAGGTGGCGCTGCGGCTACCAGAATTCGCCGCGGAATCCAGACCAAACACTTCGGCTGCTGCTTTGTCGACCACAGCGCGATCAACCTGGTGCTGCCCGTGCGCCCAGGCGCCCAGCAGGGCCCGACCGCATAGCAGATTGATGCGGCGTGGTACGCCATGGGTCAGGCGGTGCAGGCGCTGCAAAGCGCCGCCCTCGAACGGCGATGGACCCGTGAGGCCAGCCACCGCCAGTCGGTGCGCGATGTACTGCGCACTCTCGGTTGCAGTCAGGGCATCCAGATGAAAACGGGCGATCACACGCTGGGCCAGTTGTTCGAGTTCCGGCCGCGCCAGCATGGTGCGCAGTTCGGGTTGACCAATCAGTACGATTTGCAGCAACTTGCGTTCGCGGGTTTCGAGATTGGTCAGCAGGCGCAGTTGTTCAAGTACATCGGGTGCGAGGTTTTGTGCCTCGTCAATGATCAGGACGCTGCTCTGCCCTGCGGCATGGCTGGCCAGCAGGAAGTGGTTGAGGGCATCGATGTAGTCCTTGACCGTGGGCGGGTTCTGCGCCGCTGGCGTGAGCGCGACATGGAATTCCTCGCAGATTGACTGCAGCAACTCGGTGACGGTGAGCTTGGGGTTGAAGATGTAGGCAACATGACAACCGTCTGGAATTTGTTCCAGGAAGCAGCGGCAGATGGTGGTCTTGCCGGTGCCGATGTCACCGGTGAGCAGGACAAAGCCACCACCGCTGCCACCGGCTTTGCCACCGGAGCCGGCGACCCCGTAGAGCAGATGTGCCAGCGCCTCCCGGTGGCGCTCGCTCATGAACAGGTAGCGTGGATCGGGCGCGATCGAAAACGGGTCTTGCGTCAGGCCGAAATGGTGCGAATACATAAGTTGCAAGCATACCCGGGTCGGGTGTCAAGGCTTGGGTTTGGCCACCCGGCCCATGGCATAGAACTCCGGATTGGGCAGCATGTTGCTGAACGATGCCATGCGGTTGGACAGGCCGAAGAAAGCGGTGATGGCAGCGATGTCCCAGGCATCTTCGTCGTTGAAGCCGTGCGCCTGCAAGGCGGTGAAATCCGCCTCGCCGATCTCGTCGGACTTCAGGCAGACCTTCATCGCAAAGTCCAGCATCGCACGCTGGCGCGGCGTGATGTCCGCCTTGCGGTAGTTCACGGCCACCTGATCGGCGACCAGCGGCTTCTTCTCGTAGATGCGCAGGATGGCGCCATGGGCCACCACGCAATACAGGCATTTGTTGGCAGCGCTGGTGGTGGTGACGATCATCTCGCGGTCGCCCTTGCTCAGGCCCGAGTCCTTCAGCATCAAGGCATCGTGGTAGGCAAAAAAGGCGCGCCACTCGGGAGGACGTCGGGCCAGTGCCAGGAAGACATTGGGTACAAAACCGGCTTTTTCCTGCACTTCAAGCACGCGCAGACGGATGTCCTCAGGCAGGTCTTTCAGTTCAGGGGCGGGGTAGCGATCCATCGGGTTTCCTTTTTTGAACTTTGTGGGACAGACCAAAGCTACACCAAGTGAGCGTGCTCTGTCCCCAACTGATTATGAAGGGACATTATCTGGCGTCATTTTGGCAGCTTCGGTTGGAGCGCGGGTACATTAGCGGCTTTGCCCACTCTCGCATGGAAGCTCTTCTCATCTCAACCGGCGTCGTCGCGCTCGCGGAAATTGGCGACAAGACCCAGTTGCTGGCCTTCATTCTGGCGGCGCGCTTCAAGAAGCCGCTGCCCATCATTGCCGGTATTCTGGTCGCGACCCTGTTCAATCACGGACTCGCTGGCGCGTTGGGCGCCTGGATTACTTCGGTCGTCAGCCCGGAGGTGATGCGCTGGGTGCTGGGTTTGTCGTTTATTGGCATGGCCGCTTGGACCATGATTCCGGACAAGATTGAAGAGGAAGAGACGCAGGTGGCCAAACAGCTCGGTGTCTTTGGCGCCACCCTGGTCACTTTTTTTCTGGCAGAGATGGGCGACAAGACCCAGATTGCAACAATCGCTCTAGCGGCCCACTACGGCGAGCCGCTGTGGGTGATTGCCGGAACGACGCTGGGAATGCTGGTGGCTGACGTTCCCGCCGTTTTTGTCGGCAATCAATTTGCGGCAAAGATACCGATGAAGCTCGTACACAGCATCGCTGCCGGTATCTTTGCCGTGATGGGTGTGTTGACCCTGCTGAAAGTTGAAAAACTTTTTCAGTCGCTTTAGACCTTCTTCACCCAGCTGCTGCACCAGGCCTTGGCCGGCACCAGTTTGTTGCCAAACACCGCGCAGGGGCCGCTGGCATCGGCTGGCTTGCCGGTGTAGAGCTGACAGTTGGAGCATTTCTGGTCGGCGGCGTACTTGGGGTACTTGGCTTTGTTGGCCGAGGCGGCGTCGGCCACGTAGCCCAGCGCAATGGCTGTGGGGTCGGTTGCGGCCAGAGGTGCGGCCTGCGCAAAGGCGCTGCCACTGGCCAGCACGGTGCTGCCCAGGCTGAATTGAACGATGAATTCGCGACGGTTGGTCATGATTTTCTCC
>JBAXOZ010000230.1:0-4026 GCA_037132975.1 Comamonadaceae bacterium | reverse complement strand
TCCCAGCCGTATTGCTGACGCTGGTGGCGGGAAGTCCTGGGCCAGCAGTGCAGCGAAAGCGGACCGCCACGAATACCCGCTATGTGGCAGCCTACTTGTCTGTGGACCGAAATGTTTCCTCTGAGCCTGGCACCGCACACCACGCCGCATAAGGCTGCCAAGTTGCCGCCCAGGCTGGCATCTGCTCTGGCGGCATGGGCCCGGCAATGCCGTAGCCTTGGGCCAGCTCACAACCCAGTTGCAGCAGCAAGGTACCATGTGCCACCGTCTCGACCCCTTCGGCAATCACTTCGTGCTTGAAGGCGGCGGCCAGTCCTATAACGCCCTGCAAAATGGCTATGTCATCCGGATCGCCTATCACGTCGCGCACAAAGCTCTGGTCGATTTTGAGCATGGAGACGCCTAGGCGCCTGAGGTAGGTGAGTGATGAATAGCCGGTGCCAAAGTCGTCCAGTGCAAACTTCACGCCGATCTGGGCGCAGTCTTCAATCACTTGCGACACCAGGGCAATGTCTTCGAGTGCGCTGGTCTCAAGCACTTCGAGTTCAAGACCTCCAGGCCTCACGCCTGGGTGGGCAGCAAGAATGGACTGCAATCGCTCCACAAAGTTACCTTGTTGCAACTGACGGGCCCCGATATTGACGCTGACCGGCAGGTCCAGCCCGGCTGCCTGCCACAACTCCGATTGGGTCAGCGCCGTGTCAATCACCCACTCGCCAATCGCCACGGCCATTGGGTGGATCTCGATCACCGGCAAGAAGATGGCTGGTGCGAGCAAGCCCTTCTCAGGGTGCTGCCAACGGATTAGGGCTTCGGCACCAACGACCTGGCCGGTGCGCATGTTCACCTTGGGCTGGTAGTGCAGCACAAACTCATGGGTTTCCAGTGCCAGGCGAATGCGCTCCAGTCCTTCATGATGGCCGCGCAGGTCGCGGTCTAGCGCAGCATCAAAGATTTGGTAGCGGTTCTTGCCGGCCACTTTGGCTTGGTACATCGCTTGGTCGGCCTGGCGCAGCAACTGATCGGCCTCCATGTCGTGGGCTTGTGGGTAGAAAGTAACGCCCAGGCTGGCCGAGACCTGCAGGCTGTGGTCACCCCACTGAATCGGCTGCGCCGCCACGCTCAGCAAGCGGGCGAGCATGGGCACGCTGGCCGCCATATCCTCCAGGTCAATCAGCAGCGCCACAAACTCGTCTCCACCGAGGCGCGCCAGCGTGTCACCTTCACGCAGTGCCTGTTTCATGCGCAGCGCAAGGGTAATGAGCAACTGGTCTCCGGCCTCATGGCTGTGGCGGTCGTTGATGGCCTTGAAGCCGTCCAGGTCCAGATAGACCACAGCCAACTGCTGTTCGCGTCGCTGCGCCTGTACCATGGCCTGTTGCAGGCGGTCGGCCAGCAGCACGCGGTTGGGCAGGTTGGTCAGCGCATCAAAGTGGGCAATATGTTCGAGTTGGCTTTGGTGCGTCTTGATGGCGGTGATGTCGGAGAACAGCGCCACGTAATGCTGTGTGGTGCCTTGCCCATCGCGCACCGCGCTGATGGTGACCAGTTCTGGGTACACCTCGCCGTTCTTGCGCCGGTTCCAGACTTCGCCGCTCCAGTGCCCTGGGCCAGTCAATTCCTCCCACATTGCTTCATAAAACGCCTTATCCTGGCGACTGGACTTAAGGATGCGCGGGTTCTGGCCGATGGCTTCCTCGCGACTGTAGCCGGTAATACGGGTGAAGGCTTCGTTGATATCGACAATAGTGCCGTGGGCGTCGGTGATGGTGATGCCTTCGCGGGCATGGTCAAAGACGCTCGCAGCGAGCAGGAGTTTGGCTTCGGCTTGCTTGCGCTCGGTGATGTCCTGCAACAAGGCGACGAAGTAGTCGACCGCTCCGTCTGCTTTACGAACACAGCGCACGGACAGGAATACGTGGATCACGGAGCTGTCTTTGCGGAGGAATCGCTTGTCAAGTGCATAGCCTTCGATTTCGCCCCTCAGCACACGCTCGAACTGAATGACGTCGGCGCCAAGGTCATCCGGGTGCGTGAATGCGGCCCATGTCAGTTGAGTAAGTTCATCGTTGCTATATCCAAGCATCTTGCACAAATGCTCATTGGCTTCGATCCAGCCCATTTCTGGCGAAGTGATGGCGATACCGACCATCGGCTGATCGAAATAGCTGCGGAAACGTCTTTCGCCGGCTCGAAGGGCCTCCTCCGCCCGGTATCGTTCAGTGACATCGCTAAACACCAGCACCACACCGACGATCTCCCCGACAGCATTGCGAATGGGGGCGGCGCTGTCGGCAATCTTGTACTCCTGCCCATCTTTGGTCAGCAGCACCGTGTGGTTGACGAGGCCAACAACCTGTCCTTGCGCCATCACCTGTTGCACTGGGTCAGGCATCGCCTCACGGGTGGTGGCATCGACGATGCAGAACACTTCGGCAAGTGGGTGACCCATGGCCTCGGCCAGCTTCCATCCGCACAGACGTTCAGCCGCTGGATTCATGCGGGTGACCCGACCGAATGTGTCGGTTGCAATGACCGCGTCGCCGATGGAGTGCAGAGTGATGGAGAGGCTTTGTTCGCTTCTTCGCAGTGCGTCTTCGCGCTGCGTCCAGGTTTCAATCAGGCGATTGAAGCCGCCGGTCAGTCGGCCGATTTCGTCCTGACTGGTGACGGTAAATGGCATCGGGATCCGGTTAGAACCCGCCAGGGAGACCATCGCATCCGCCGTCGCAACCAGCGGTGAAAGCTGTCGCCGCAACATCAACCAGGTCAGTCCACCCGCCAGCAGGGTCAGAAAGAGTGTGGTCAGGCGAATTCGTTGCAGCATGGCGTGAATCGGCTCGAACGCCTCTGCGGTCGGTGTGCCCAGCACCATGTACCAACCCACCGCGGGCATCTGCTTGACTGAAGCTAACTGTTCCTCACCCAGCGCATTGACCAATACAGAGTAACCTTCGTAGCCCGCGATATTTCGGTCGACAAACCGATTGATACCCGCAGCCGGGAGCATCTCCATCACGCGCTTCTTGTCGGTGGCTGTGATGATTTGACGCTGTCGTGGGGCAACAAGCAAGTAGCCCCCGGTCTTGCCGTACGGCTTCGATGTGATCTTGTCCAGAAAATTGGCTTTGCCGAGGTCGGTCACACCGGCCAGAGCACCAATCACTCTGCCCTGGCCATCACGAATGGGTACCGCCATGACAAAAATTGGATCCTTCAATACCTTGCCTGTGATCGGATTGCTGATCGTGGATTTCCCCTGCTTGAGAACCGACATCATGTATTCCCGATCAGCATAGTTTGTGCCGATCAATGCTGGCAAGTTCGATGCAATAACGATACCGTCTTGCCCGCTTGACCACGCGCCGCCATTGAACAACAGTTGCAGCAGCGGGCGCTGTTTCAGGCGGGCCTGCAAGGCGGCCGGATGGTCAATCAAATCTGCATCCATTTCTTCGGCAATGGTTTCCAGGGCCTGCAGGCGAGTAGTCAACTCGCCACTGACATGGTTGGCCGTGGCAGACACCACAGACAACTGCTGTTCGCCCAGCAGTCGCTCTATATCGCCTTGCAGCGTGCGCCCGGCGTAGAACGCCAGCGCCCAAATACTGCCAAGGAAAATACCCAGCGTGAACAGGGTCAATCTGGTCTTGAGTGAGACCAACTGAAGGAATTGCAAGCTCATGGCGACAGCCAGACGGGACTGGCGCCCTGCAGCCTGCCGGGATAGAGGCATTTATCCATGTCTACAAAGAGGGCTGGCATTTGCCGTGTTGTCTTGCGCACGCCTATCTCCACGACGACTTTTCTTGTCGGGAACTCCGCTGAACCAGCATATTACTCCCGCCAAGGATTCGATCCGTCATGCTTTGGTGCGTACCGGGGGAGCACTGAGAACGCCACACTATTGCCAACCAACAACAGACAGCCTCCGTTGGCCGGTTTCGGGCAGGTCGTTCTGAAATCCCTATGTCGCCTGAGTGTCTTCTGGAGCCAGCCAGACGAAAACCGTGGGTGGCCGCTTGT
>JBAXOZ010000229.1:0-4036 GCA_037132975.1 Comamonadaceae bacterium | reverse complement strand
ATTGCAGGTACGTTGTGGCTTTCCGCTATCAATAACGGGGCCAGTATCGGCAGCGCCACCGACAACATTGATTTTTCCGCGAGTTATTTGCGCGCCTATACCGTGGGCACGGGCTCAGCCAACGTCAATAGCCTGTCGTCTTACATCATGAAAGCGTCCAACGTTGGCGGTACCTTGGGGCTGGGGCTGACGGGGACTGGCAATAGCATCTCGCAGGTCAGCTCGGTTAGTACTGGTCCGATCACAGCCGGAGCACTGAAGCTGAATGCCAGCGGTCTCAATGTGACATTGAACAACACCAAAAACGCGATCAGCGCGTTGAGCGGTGTGGTCAACGACCTGAGTTTGGTCAACACAGCGGGGCTGAATGTGGGTACCACCACCCTAACGGGCAGCCTGATTATCTCCAACTCGACAGCCGCATCAATCGCGTCGAGCGGTGCACTGAAGGTGGGGGGCACGACCTGGATCAATGTCGGCAGCACCAGTGACATCACGCTGAACTATTCAGGTACCGATTTTGGCGGCGCGATCAGCATTGCGGGCGCGAACAATTTCACGATGAGCGACACCAATTCAGTGCTTCTGAAGTACCTTAATCTCACCAACAACCTCAATATCACGGCAGCCGATGCCATTACACAAACGCTTTACGACGCAACCAGTTGGTTGATCGTCAAGAATCGTATGTCACTGACCGCCGGGACAGACATCACTCTTACGGATGCCCATAACTACTTTCAATACGGCACCGTCAGCATCCCCAGTGCCCGTGATGTGCAGATCACCAGCACCGGACATCTGCATCTGGGTAGCGCGAATCTTCGCACCTTGACCGCTATTGCCGGAGCGGGTGGTGGCACCCCCACGGCCGGTGCTCTGTGGCTCGATGCAGGTGCCCGGATTGTCTCCAGCAACGACCCCACCGTCACGGGCAATATCAATTCTGTGGTTCTGGTAGCGGGTGACTACAAGACCGGTAGTGTTATAGACCCTACCGGTGTCTTCATCAACAAGGCGGGGGCGGATGCCATCACGCTGACCGGCGGCAACGGCTCACGCTGGCAGATATGGAGCAACAACCCCTACAACCCCACGAGTCAACAGGTGTACTACGACCAATTTGGCGGCCTGAAAAGCGGCAATGAGGCGGTCTATGGCACCTACTGGCAAGGCCACGAGGCCGGGCCCAGTGGCTCTTGGCAAATAGCGGCCATCCCGGGTAATATTGCGGCGGGCAATGGCAATCGCTATGTGTTCCGTGTGCAAGCCAGCGAGAACCCCGGCTACAACCCGAATACGGTCACGATTAGCACTTCCAATGTGGCCAAGACCTATGGCGATGCCGTCAGTTTGACCACAGCAGACAACACGGCCATCACCTATAGCACGGGCGGTATGAAATTTGCCGAGTTTTCCGCGCCCAAGCCGAGTTGGCTTACTGTCGGCAGCCTGCACCTGAGCTCCAGTGGCATCGGCGCAACAGCCCATGCGGGCACCTATCCCCTGACGGTCTCTGGCGGGATCTCTTCCACTGGCGCGTTTTGGCTCCTCCCATCGCTGGGGCCTGACAGCACGCCAGTCTGGACGGCCAACGACGGCACCCACACGGTCACGATCAATGCCAACAGCAATGTGGTGGTGTCACCCAGAACGCTGACCGCTACGGTTTCTGGTGGCGTCGTGCAGGATCGCGTCTATGACGGCACCACCACTGCGACCTTCTCCACGGCACCGACCTTCACCATCGGTAATACCGCCAATGGCGATGCCGTCACCCTGCCGGGCACCATCGTCGGCAACTTTTCTGACAAAAATGTGGGTGTCGGCAAAGTGGCTTCGCTCAGTGGCCTGAGCGTAAACAGTACACATGCCGGCGTAGCCAACAGCGGCGACTACGTATTGCCCGACTTGCCTACCTACACCGGCAGCATCACGTCCAAGGCGCTGACCATCAGCGCGGTGGCCGACACGGCCAAGACCTACGACGGCACGGTGCTGTCGAGCGGCACACCCAGTGTGGGTGCGCTTGCCAGCGGCGACAGCATCGCCAACCTCACCCAGGTCTTTGCCGACAAGAACGCAGGTAGCGGTATTGCCATCAACGTGGCGGACAGCTATGTGCTCAACGACGGCAACGGCGGCAAGAACTACAGCGTCACCCTGGCCCCCGCCAGCGGCACCATCAATAAGGCGGCGTTGACCATGACCGCCGTTGACAACGCCAAGGTTTTGAACGATACGGACCCGAATCTCACGGCCAAGTACAGCGGTTTTGTGTCGGGGGAGAATGCCAGCGTATTGGGCAACGTCAGCGTCACCCGCGCTGCCGGTGAAACCCCCGGCAGCTACACCATCACGCCCAGCGCCAGCGCCAGCAACTACACCGTCACACCGGCAAGCGGCACGTTCACCGTCCAGCCCGCCGACAGACTGTTGGTGCAGGTGTCTGATGCCAGCACCACCTACGGCAGCGCACCGGATCTGTCGATCATCAGCGCCAAGTATTACTCCAGCAGCGGCGCAGAGCTGCGAACCCTGACGGTCACCAACACCAGCGGCAACACTTGGCTGGCCAGCGATGGGCAGGGCACTACCTTTACCTTCAACCTGGCTGCGGTTGGCACCAGTGCGGGCAACTATGCCATCGGTTTGAGCGGCACACCGAGTCAGGCCGGCAGTAACTTCAGTAGCTACGCTTTCGCCAATGGCAACGTGGCGATCGCGCCACTGGCGATCAGCGCCAGCGCCAATGCCATCAGCAAGACCTACGACGGCACTGCGGCAGCTACCACGGCCGCAGCCACGATCGACAACCTCGTCAGCGGCGATGCCGGCAATGTGAGCATCGCCGGCACCGGCACCTTCACCGACAAGAGCGCCGGTGTCGGCAACAAGACCTACACCTTCACCGGCTTGAGCCTGAGTGGCAGCGCCGCAGGCAATTACTACCTCAGCGCCAGCGACCGCAACGCGGGCCTGAGCAACAGCGCCAGCACCATCACCCCGAAAGATCTGGCTCTCAGCGGGCTTTCGGCGGGCAACAAGGTCTACGACGGCACCAGCGCTGCAACGCTTGGCGGCAGCGCTGCGGTTGCCGCGCTCAGTGGTGACAACGTCACGTTGGGGGGCAGCGCAACGGGCAGCTTTGCCGACAAGAATGTTGCTACGGGCAAGGCTGTCAGCGTCACCGGATTGACGCTCAGCGGTGCCGATGCGGGTAACTACACCCTTGTTGCGCCAGCCGGGCTGAGCGCCAACATCAGCCAGGTCAACCTGTCCGTCATTGGTCTGGCTGCCAGCGACAAAACTTACGACGGCACCACATCCGTCGTGCTCACCGGTACTGCGACGGTGGCTGCGCGCAGTGGCGATAGCGTGAGCGTCGGCGGCACGGCCAGCGGCAGTTTTGCAACGAACAAGAACGTGCACACAGGCAAGGCGGTGAGCGTCACAGGAAGCACCCTTAGCGGTACCGATGCGAGCAATTACAACCTGGTGCAGCAAACCGGTTTGACCGCAACTATTTCTCCGGCATCCGTGACCCTGAGCACGGGCAACGTCAGCAAGACCTACGACGCAACCCTGAATGCAGTCGGAAGTGCCGTTGTCAGTGTTGGCACCCTGTACAGCGGCGACACACTCAGCGGTGGCAGCTTCGCCTACACCGACAAGAACGTGGGCGCCGGCAACAAGACTGTGAACGTCAGCGGCGTGATCCTCAACGATGGCAACAGCGGCGGCAATTACACGGTCAGCTATGCCAGCAACACCACCAGCACCATCAGCGCGGCGAGTCTGACCGTTGGCGGCTTGAGTGCCAGCAACAAAGTCTATGACGCAACGACCACGGCCACACTGACCGGAACGGCCACAGTAACAGCGCTGGGCAGTGATGTGCTCACGCTCGGCGGCACGGCGGCAGGTGCCTTTGCCGACAAGAACGTTGGCACGGGCAAGACTGTCACGGTCACTGGCAAAACCCTCGGTGGGGCCGACGCCGGTAACTACACGTTGCTCCAGCAAAGCGGTTTGA
>JBAXOZ010000228.1:0-4038 GCA_037132975.1 Comamonadaceae bacterium | reverse complement strand
CGATTCGCCGCCGGAGGTCCACCAGTGGATCACTTCTGCCTTGGGACCGGCCGCATGGGCCAGCGCAGCGAATCCCGTGGAAAGCGCCAGCGTCAAGAGTTTGAGCTTCACAGTTCACCTTTCAGGAAGGACCGGTACCATTTCCCGCTGAGCTTGAGGCGGCGCTGCTGTGTATCGAAATCCACATGCGTCAGACCGAAGCGCCGGATGTAGCCTTCGGCCCACTCGAAGTTGTCGAGCAGACTCCACGCAAAATATCCCTTGATCGGGATGCCCTTGGCAACAATCTCGCGCAGCGCCAGCAGGTGACGCTCCAGGTAGCGCCGCCGCTCGCCGTCGTCAATCTCACCGTTGGGTAACACCACATCTTCGTAACTTGAGCCATTTTCTGTCAGGTAAATCACTGCCGGCTGGTAGTCCCTGGCGACGCGGCTGAGCAGCGCGACCATGCCGTCCGGCGAGACCTCCCAGCCAAACGCCGTGCGCTCCACGTTGGGAGACTCAACCACGCGCGTCGCCATCACGCCCTGGCCCGGTGCATCGGCAACGACCTCGGGGAAATAGTAGTTGACCCCTAAGAAATCGGTGGGCGTAGCGATGACTTGCAGATCCCCCTGCTGCACCACAGGCGCCTTGTCACCCAGAAGGTCCCAGATGTCTGGCGGATAGCCGCGGCCGTGCAGGGGATCAAGAAACCAGCGGTTGCGCAAACCATCGTGGCGCAGGGTTGCAGCCACATCCCGGGCACTGTCCGACGCAGGGTAAAGCGGGTGCAGGCTCAGCGCGGCGCCGACTTCGGCAGCCGCCACATTGCGCCGGATTACCGGTATCGCCAGCCCATGTGACACCATCACGTTATGGCAAACCTGTAACGCAGTCTGGAAGTTCTTCAAGCCCGGCGCGTGAGCGCCTTCGTAGTTGCCGATAAAGGCGGTGCACCAGGGCTCGTTATGTGTGATCCAGTGTTTGATGCGGTCGCCCAGATGACGACTCACAACATCCGTGTACTCCACAAAGGCCGCGATGGTATCGCGATGGGCCCAACCACCCTGATCCTGCAATGCCTGCGGCAAATCCCAGTGGTAGAGCGTGCCCCAGGGTTCCAACCCGCGCTCAAGCATGCCGTCCACCAGACGCGCATAGAAATCCAGACCCTTCTGGTTGGGAACCCGGCCACGACCGCCGGGGAAGATGCGGGGCCAGGCAATGGAAAACCGGTAAGCATTGGTGCCGAGGCTGGCGGCCATGTCCAGATCCTGCGGCCAACGACGGTAGTGATCACAGGCCACGGCGCCGCTGGAGGCATCACGAATACGACCGGGCGTGGCACAAAAGCGATCCCAGATCGATTCGCCACGACCATCCTCCTGCACCGCGCCTTCGATCTGATAGGACGAGGTGGAACACCCCCAGCGAAAGTCAGCGGCGAAGTCACTGCGTTTGAGAATCGGTAGATCGTTGGTTCTTGTGTTCGTCATGTTTCAATTGCTGCAATTACCGATCGTGTGGAAAGGTTTCCAATTGTAGGCACAAGGAATGCCAAGCCACATTCGTAGCTACCCTTAGTTCGAGTCCTTAAATCCTGGCGCGCGCACGGGCTTTTCGTGCAGTGGCTTTGGGCTGCGCTTCGGCCGTTGCCATGACAAGCGATGCGCGCCAGGTCACACTGACCGGAAATTTCCGCTGCACAAGCTGCGTCTCGCCATAGCATTGGTTGAGCAACCAGCGCAGGCCGTTGAGGGTAATCTGGCGCCAAGGAATGTGCACTGAAGTTAGCTGGGGTGCCGAGTATTCAGCGTTGTGGGTGTCGTCGTAGCCCAGCACCGAAATGGTTCCCGGTACTGAAATTCCGGCTTGCTGAAAGAAGGCCAGGGCCCCCACCGCCATTTCATCGTTGGCACAAAACAACGCGGTGAATTCATGGCCTGATGAGGCCAGCGAACGCGCCGAAGCCCATCCGCCAGCCGGTGAAAAGTCACTCTCCAACATCACCACCTGCGCCGGGTCAATACCTTCACGCTGCAGTTCGCGCATGAAACCGTCGATGCGTGCCACATTGTCGGGTGAGGAGCGCGGCCCTGCAATGACCACAATCCTGCGATGCTGCATCTTCAGCAAAGCCTGCGCAGCCAGCATGCCGCCGCGCTCGTGATCAGCGGGAAAACACTGGTCAGCAAACTTCTTGAAATAGTGGTTCAGGAGAACCAGTTTGCCTTGCTTGGGTCCTAGCGCTTCGATGTCCTTTTGCAGTAGCGCATTGCTCATCACCACCAAACCATCGCAACCGCGCTCAATCAGGAAATCGATTCCTTCGATCGCCTGCTGGCGCGTGTCGCCGTCACCGCAACCAAAGGCCACCACCATGTGCCGACCGGTGGTACGCAGTTCGGTGTCGATGGCCCCAAGAATAGGTGTGTAAAACGTCCCCACCAGCATCGGTATGTAAACACCAATCATCTGCGAGGAGCCGGACAGCAGGGTCCGAGCCGCATGCGAGGGCCGAAATTCGAGTTCGGCGATGGCCTCGCGCACTCTCTGTGCAGTGGCCGGAGCGACCGAGCCGTGGCCGCTGACCACGCGTGAGGCGGTCCCGACGCCGACGCCAGCGAGTCGCGCTACATCCTTGATCGTCGCCATGTCAACTCCTGTGGTGCACGCACTATAACGTGGCCGTCAGCCAGCGGCGCAGTTGGCCTTGATATAGTCGGCATGGCTGGGCATCGCGGCCACGCAGCGCTGCGTGACCAACTCGATGTCGTGGATAAAAGCGCTCAGCTCGTCGGCAGGAATCAAACCCGCCAGCGCGTGCCATCCTTGCGGGATGAAGCGCTGACCCAGCAAGATCTGAACCCAGCTCGATTCGGCAAATAGCTGGATGAAGAGTTCGCGCGAAATCCGGCCATTGCTGCGGAACAGTTCCAGGCGCTGAGCCAGAGAGTCGGGGATTTCCATCGTTCGGCAATAATTCCAGAACGGCGAATCGCTTCGCTCGGTGATCTGGTAGTGCGTGATGATGAAATCCCGAACCCCTTCGTATTCCAGCCGGGTTTCACGGTTGTAATGATCAATATCCGCCTGGGCAAAACCAAGATCCGGAAAATTGGAAAGAATTCGCATCACCGCCGTCTGTATGAGGTGGATGCTGGTCGATTCGAGTGGCTCCAGAAAGCCGCTCGACAAGCCGACGGCCACACAGTTCTTCTTCCAGAACGTCTTGCGTCGCCCAGTGGTGTATTTGATGAGCCGCGGCTCGGCCAGAGGCTTGCCGTCCAGGTTGTTCATCAACACCGAGGCGGCTTCGTCGTCGGAAATGTAGGGGCTGCTATAGACATGGCCGTTACCGATGCGGTTTTGCAGCGGAATGCGCCATTGCCAGCCGGCTCTGTGCGCCGTCGAGCGCGTCAGCGGAAGCAGCGGCTCGACCGATTCGCACGGCACGGCAAGCGCCCGGTCGCAGGGCAGCCAGTGGCGCCAGTCCTCGTAGCCAGATTCCAGGGCGCCCTCGATGAGCATGGCGCGAATGCCGGTGCAGTCGATAAAGAAATCACCTTCAATGCGCTCGCCGCCTTCCAAAACCAGCGCGCGGATGTGGCCCGACTGCGGGTGAAGATCGACCAAACCAATCTTGCCCTCAGTGCGCTTGACACCACGGGCCTCGGCGTACTTACGCAGATAAGCGGCATACAACTTGGCATCGAAATGGTAGGCGCTGGGCAGGTCTGCCAGAGGCGAGCCCTGCATCTGCGGCTGCGAATTGAGATACTTGGCCGCACGCGGAGCACTGCAGTTCAATGAAAACGCGTCAAGATCAGCGACGCTGCCGGCCGCGCGCTGTCTCAGCCAATAGTGATGAAACGGTACGCCGGAGAGGGGGGAACCGACCGGACCAAAGCCGTGGGTGTAGCGGTCACCGATCCGCCCCCAGTTGACAAATTCGATGCCGAGCTTGAAGCTGCCCTGGCAGTGCTTCAGGAAGTCGTTCTCGTCGATGCCGAGCAACTCGTTATAGACACGAATATGCGGAATCGTCGCCTCGCC
>JBAXOZ010000227.1:0-4070 GCA_037132975.1 Comamonadaceae bacterium | reverse complement strand
GCATTTCCATTGCGGCAAGCGTGACCGTTCCAACCGCGCCGGTCGCCATTGCGCCGCCGCCACCACCACCCGTTGCCAAACCAGGGCCGAATCGCAGCGACATCGGCGTCGCCTGCCCGACCCAGGTGCCACCCGCGATGCCCCGCAAGGCGATTCAGGACGGAACGGAGGGTATTGTCAAAGCCCAGATCCGTATCAAGGACGGCGTCATTGAGGACGTGAGCATCGTCTCAGGTCCACGCGTGTTTTACGCTGCGGTCAAGGCCGCGATGATGCAGTACAAGTGCATCAGTGATGCCACTGGTGAAGTGCTGGCAACACAGGAATTCAACTTCAAGCTCGAATAATTTCGGCCGGGCAACTCCGTCACGGTGTGTGAACGAAAAGCAACAAAGCCGTGACTTTAACGGCTTTGTCATATTGGGAAATCAAGATGCACGGTCGGTCAAATGTGACAGATTTCCTATTTAACACACCATGTCCCAAACTACACAAAAACCCCGCCTCAAGTCCAGTGTCCTGAACGTTTCTCGCGCACTGACCATTCTGTTCGTGGCCGCTCCTTGCTTTGCGCAATCGGAGACTGCCGTTAACCTCAGTGCCGTTGTGGTGACTGGGCAAGCGCTGTCAGCAGAGTCGGCTCCTTCCATGAACTCCCTTTCCGCGCGCTCCGCGCAGTCGGTCGTGAATGACTCGTTCATTCGCAACTACACCTCACCGGTGGCCGATTACACGCAGACCATTTCCATGACACCCGGTGTTTTCAGTTCGTCGCCCAACGGCGTCGGTCTGGGTGATGCCAAGGTGACGATCCGTGGTTTGTCGGACAGCAACACGGTGTTCAGTTTCGATGGCATTCCATTCAACGACACAAACGGTGTCAGCCACCATTCCTGGGTCTTCTTCCCGAGTCAGTTTGTCGGTGGTGCGGTGGTGGACCGCAGCCCCGGCGGCGCGTCCACGGTCGGGCAAGCCACTTTTGGCGGCGTTGTCGATTTCCGTTCGCGCGTGCTGGAAGCCGAACCGCGTACCAGTGTTGAGCTTTCCACTGGTTCATGGAATACCCGCTTGGTCGGAATTGAACATGAAACCGGTCAGGTTGGCCCCGATGGCAAGTCGAACCTGATGTTCAACGTGCATGAGATGAAGTCCGACGGTTATCAGACCTTCAATCTGCAGGACCGCAAGGCGGTTTCAGGCAAGTACCAGTTTGAGAATACTGGCGGCTCCACCTTTACCGTTTTCGCCTCCTACCTGAATCTGAAAAACAATACGCCGAGCATCAAAGGCATTGCGCGTTCCAGCTATGACACGGGTGACTACATCACGCTGCTCAGCGGGGATCCGACCAAAGCGAACTATTACGGCTTCAACTTCTATGACATATCGACTGACTTTGTCTATGCAGGAATCACCGCTTCGCTCGGTGGGGGCTGGAAGCTTGAAGACAATGTGTACACCTATCGCTACTGGAACAAGCAGAACTACAACAACAGCGCAACCGCCATCACGGCGACCAGCGCCATCGACAAGCTCAATTCCTACACCACGTTTGGTAACCTGCTGCGCCTGAGCAATGAAACCGAAACCGGCACCTTGCGCACCGGCTTGTGGCTGGAACGCGCGGACAGCCGTCGCTATCAGATTCCTTCGGATCCGCGCACCTGGGTGGACACCCCTGCGCCTAACTTCACCGAGACCTATCAGACCACCACGGTTCAGCCGTATCTCGAATACGAGTTCAAAATTGGCAAGGACCTGAAGGTAACACCTGGCGTCAAGTACGCTTCCTACAAACAGGACTATGTCCATCTGCAAGACAATGGCGGCGCCGTTGGCACGCTCGGCGGTGTTTACAACGCCACCACCGGCACCATCACGGGTGGGGCGCCCAGCCTGGCCAACTCCATCACCTATACCGATGTGTTGCCGTCGCTCGATGTCCACTACAACATCCAGCCGAACTGGAGTGTGTACGGACAATATGCGCTTGGCGACCAGATTCCGAGTACCAGCGTTTTTGACGTGAAAAACGCATTGGTATCGCCGGCGCCCAAGGCAACCAAGGCGACGACGATGCAAGTCGGAACCGTCTGGAATTCCAGTGCGCTGACGCTTGCCGCCGACATTTACCACACCAAGCTTGATGGCGCCTATACACCGTTGCCACCGGATAGCGCCGGCAATGTGGGCTATGTGCTCAGCGGCACCGAAGTAAACCAGGGGATTGAAGCTGAAGCCAACTTTGTGCTCGGCAGTGGCTTCAGCCTTTATGCCAACGCGACCGTGGGTAGTTTGAAATACGAAAATGGTCAGTGGGTGCCTGGCGCGCCCAACACCACGCAAGCGATCGCTTTGAACTATGAGCACAACGGTTGGGCTGCCAGTTTGTCGGCCAACCGCGTCGGACAAATTTACAACGATGCGAAAGACGGAACCCATGAGGCTTTCGTGATTGATCCGGTTACCGTTGCCAATCTATTTGTCAACTACACCATCAAGAAGCCGGCCGACTTTGCCAAGCAACTCAAGCTGCAATTTGGCGTCAACAACCTGTTTGACAGTCACGCCATCGCTGGCATTGCCTCGGCCACGGCCGGCAGTTCCAGTGCAGCACCGTCGGCCAAGGACTTGTTGACCGTCATAGCGGGGCGTAACGTTTCCTTGACGGCAACGCTCGACTTCTGATCCTCGTGCGCCGCTTCTGTTGCGCCAGGCTGGCATCGCCAGTCCTGGCTGGATTCCTTTTGCTCGCCACCGGTCTGGCGCAGGCCGCGTCCGCGGTGCAGCCCGAGGCCGTCTTCACGGTGCAGGCCGAAGGTCAGCGCGTACTGGTGCGGGCCTTGACCCGGGACGTCGTTTGCCCGGCGATTTCGTGGGACGACCAGGCTGCGCAACCTATGTCCATGCGCGTTGGACCGGCGACCGTTCCGGTGCGTGGCGACAGTGCGCAGCAAGTCAGCAAGCCCGCTGTGTTTGATGTGCTGAGCTGTGAGGCGTCATGGCCGCAGGGTGTGCGGCGAGCGCGTGTCGCGGACCGCGATGTACCGGCGCCTGCCAGCGCGATCCAACGCATTGTCATCATTGCCGACACCGGTTGCCGCATGAAGGCTTCGGAGAACGCGTTTCAGCCCTGCAACGATCCCGTCAAATGGCCGTTTTCCAAAGTGGCGCAAAGTGCCGTCGCGTTGAAACCTGATCTGGTGCTTCACATCGGTGATATTCACTACCGTGAAAGCCCTTGTCCGCAGGGCAACACCGGGTGCGCCGGCAGTCTGTGGGGTTATGGCTATGACGCCTGGCAAGCGGACTTCTTCACGCCCGCCAGCCCGTTGCTGGCAGCCGCGCCCTGGGTCTTCGTGCGTGGCAACCATGAGTCGTGTTTCCGAGCCGGGCAGGGCTGGTTCCGCTTCATCGACACGCAGGCCTGGCGTGAACAGCGCTCCTGCAATGATCCGGCGCTCGATGCCGACGCCGATTATTCGATGCCGTATGCGGTGCCTTTGGCAGTCGATACACAGTTGATTGTTTTCGACTCGTCCAGAACCAATGGCAAGCCCTTCGCCAGCACGGACACTGCCTATGACAAGTACCTGCAGCAATTGAAGACGGTGGCCGAACTGACGCAGCAGAAAACCAACAGTTTCTTCATGAGTCACCATCCCCTGCTGGCAGTGGCACCGGTCAAAAAACAGAGTCAATTCAAGCCCGCTGGCAACGAGGGCCTGCAGTCGGTTTTTGGCGCCTTGTATCCGCAGCGATTGTTTCCCGACGGCGTCACGGTGGCGATGCACGGCCATGTGCATTTGTTCGAGGCCATCAGTTTCAAGAGCGCACATCCCGTGTCGCTGGTGATGGGCAACTCGGGCTCGGCCAACGAAGGGCTGGTTCCAGAGGTATTGCCGCCCGGTGCGAAACTGTATCCGGGCACAGATGTAGAGGACTACGCAGCCCGTTCTGAGTACGGTTTTGCAACGCTTGACCGGCTGGCCGCCAACGCGGGCGGCGGCTGGATGCTGACCGAATACACGGTTGACGGACAGGCCGTCATCCAGTGCAAAATTGTTGGC
>JBAXOZ010000226.1:0-4074 GCA_037132975.1 Comamonadaceae bacterium | reverse complement strand
GCACCGGTATCCCCTCGGCACTGAAAGACGTAATTTCTTCGAGTCGTCGTAAAGGCAGTGGCAGACAACTCCACCGTCATGTCAATCGATGGAATGGGGCTTTCGGGCGTGCCGCGGTTAGCCGCATTGCTGGCAACCACCGAGCCATTGACGACATAACCTTTGCCCAGTCCCCAGCTTGCATTGACGGTTGGTGTCTTGATGGCGATGTTCGGCAGCCACTGCCCCGGGATGGTCTTGTGCTTGGCGTCAAAATCGCACGTCGCCTGCATATCGACACGGTAGTTTTCCCACCAGCCAAAGGCATAGGTTTTTCCGATAAACGAAACCACAGGTGTAGCTGACTCTTTTGCACCGTAGTAATTGAGGAAATCCTTGTCCTGACTTGAAATCACATAGGACTGGGGAATAGCGCGGTCAACCTTGGTCGACCCTACGCTATTTTGAACAACACTCCAGACCGTCTTGGCGATTTCAATATATTGATTGATCGTATTCGCGCTCTTGGATATTGCTTCCATGTATTGACCCATATCAGACTGTGCAAATGCACTCGGCAGGAGTCTGTCGCTTAACCAGTTCGCAAAAAACATGACCTGTGATTTGGCCTGAGCCACCTTGGGCTGCGTTGCGGTTTGCATGTAATAGGCCAAGAACGGTCTGATGGTCAGATCCGAGTCTTCGTACAGTCTGTAGAACTCGTCCAAACCGTTGTCGCGCCCAGACAGACGCTTTAGAAAGGCGTCCCACGTGTAACCGTTATCCAGCAACGCCTGCTGGAATGTGACGGGGCGTACTTTGATGCGCATGAAAAATATCGCCGCCTTCCCATCAATATCATCCTGGCCGGGCCAATAGGTGTCGATCTTGTCAAAGAGACTCAAATAGTCGACCATGCTCAGGCCAGAGCTCGGTATCTGCGTACATATTTCATCGGCCGTCATGTCCAGATCCCGCAGTCTCTTGGCAATCTGGTCGCGTGATTTCAAAGCCGGATTCACAGTTTTCACTGCGGCAAAAAGATCTTTGTAGCAGGCTGCGACATCTTGCAGTGGGACGGCCGCAGCCAGGCGTGGTATGACTCCGCCATCAGGGTATCGGGCGTAGGCTGCCTTGGGCACTGGCCCGGACTCACTCTCCAGAACGAGGACATGGGGTAGCTTGATTTCTTCGGACTTGGGCAGAGCCTGGTCCGACAGCGTACCCTGATCATCACTGACGCTATAGACCTTGTAGGTGGTCGAGCCGACTTCAACATCGTTCAGCAAGGTGCTGAGAACATGAATCTGGCCAGCTTCAGGCGGGATGGTTTTTTCCCCGCCACCACAGCCAACGAGGCTCAGGGTTGCCAGAACCATGGGGGCTAGGGCACTGTTAGGTAGTTTCATATTGGGCTCCTGGGTAGATTGCTATTGCCGCGTGATGGATGGAGAGAATGTTTTTTGGTTTTTCATTTCATGGCCCGCATTACGGCCTCCTGCAGCAGGGGGTCGTTGCTGCCAAGCGTGCGTGTGTAGTACGGTGTCAGAGCTTCGGCCAAGCGCAGGTCAAAGCGCAGTCCGACGGAACTTGCGCTCAGGACATCCGTCAGCGTGACCCGGGAGCCATCCGGCGCGATGACCACGGTCGAAGTGTCGGTGTCGGTCACTTGCAACGGCCCATAGGGGAAGCGCGGCGAATCGACCGCGACGGTGAGTTTCTCGAGCACCCCGTTAGCGGTCAAACGGGAACTGATTTTTGTGTAGGTGTCGGTCCTTGCATTTCTTGTCACCGTCACCTGACCCGTGAGGTCAACAAAGCCGGCGCTCAGGGTTCGGTAGGTAGTGGAGCCGTTCATGACTTCCGTTACGCCTTGGGTCGAGGGCGACTGGTAGGCCAGCTCAACGATGGCAACGTCAGACGACTGCAACTTGCCTTGCGCGTCATATACGGCGCCAGAGACCGACACCGAGCCTGAGACCCCAATGCGCTGACCGACCTGGCAAGCGTTGAAAACAATCTTCCTGACATCGCCGATGATCGATACGGTTGCCGTACCGCCGGCCGAGCAAGCTTCTACGCCTGGGCTCACGAAGATTTCGGTCGCGCGCACGGTTGCGTTCAGTAGCCACTCCAGAATGCGGTTTGCTGCGAGCTTGCCTACCGCGGCAGCATCCAGGTGGTTGCTCTCGCTGACCTGGGCGGTTGCCGGTGTCGGGATGGGCACAGGTACATCATGGCCGCCACCGCAGGCTGACAGCACGGCAGTCAGGGCGAGTGCGGCCGTCCGCGTGCGCATCATGGTTTGCCTCCTGCGGCCACAATCGGCGGCGCCACAGCAGCGGCGTTGTTCATGATGACGTTACGGGCCGCATCGTTGACCTGCGAGGGGTCACGCATGGTCGCTGTGTGGCACTGGCCGGTGGTGTTGCCCTGGTTGACGCCACCAGGCAACTGCGCGCTCTCGAGTTCGACGACGCCGTCATTCGGATCAGAAAGAAAGGTGTCGCTGATGAGGTTGCAATAGTCGCGCGTCCAAAAGCCGTTGTCTGCGTACGTCGTTGTGTAGTAGTGGACCTTGCTGCGCGCCTCGGGCGGGATGTTTGCAAGCCACGCCTTGGACCCGTCGTAGGTGAGGGAATTGTTCAGGCCACAACCCTGTCCGAACACCGAGCCGATGGCGGCGAGCACGCCAGCAAGCGCCGTTCCCTGGTAAGGCGTGCCCACCGACTGGATGAGTCGCCCCGGCCCGGCTTCGTCGAGGCCGCTCCAGTAGTACGTCTTCAGGTGCAGGGCGGCTGCGCCACCCTGGCTGTGGGCCACGATGGCGTAGGACTTCCACTTCTTGCCGAATTCGAGAATGCGTTGAGCGAACTCATCGTGACTGCGGTTGGCGTTGAGGTCAAGAAAGACGCTGTCGGCGCTGGCGTTGCCGAAACGGCTGAGGTTGGGGCCCCAGACATTGTCCGAGCAGTAGCCGTGCACCAGGAGCAGCGTGTGACCTGAGCCGGTGCTGGCTGCAGCAGCGTTGCGCACGGGTCGCGGGCCCGCGAGCATCTCCTCATCCACGACGACTGGCGCGCTGGTCACACCCGCTGCTGGCAAATCCGGCATAGACAGCGGCAAGACTGGCGCCGAGGCAAGCTCGATGGAGTGGTCTGGATCCTCGATGCGCACCTTGCGCAGTTCAAAGGGTGCCCTCGCCCCCGCCTTGGCGATCCAGCGGGTGTCCAGGCCCAAGGTCAGCGCGCCGTCATTGACAACCGACATACCGCCGACCCAGGCCACCGGAACAGAGACCGCTGCGCCCGCCGCGTCGGTGCCCCAGACCTCACCGAAGACACGGACGTGCCTGTTGGGTGCGAGTTCAAGCACGTCGATACCGATCTTCATGCGCTGCTGTGCGACCATCTTTGCCGCCAGTTTTGTGCTGCGCAGGCGCAGGCTGTCCGGCACGACCGGGATCAGGTGCTCACTGGTACGCAGGAACGCATTGCCAAACGGGTCGGTTCCCTCGACGACAAGCTGAGCGTTGAAGTTCCCCGCTTGGTCGGCCAGAAAGTCGCCACTGAAGACGCCGTTGCCCATGGCAGCATCCGGTCGCATGACTTGTTTGAGCGCACGCCCGTCAGGTGTGGTCAGTTGCAGTGTCGCGCTGGTGATGCTGGCGCCGCTCGGCGCGTCTGCGGCTGCAGCGCGATCATGCAGGCGTGCCAGCAGCCGGATGCGCTGCCCGACCCGCTGATTGCGCTCAGCCAGCTGCGAGATCAGCTCAGTTGGGCCTTGGCTTTCCATACGCAACATGCGCCGAGCCGGCACGGCCGATTCAACGACGAGTTGGCGCTTCCCGGGTGTGAGCCCACTGACCTGGTAAACGTCCCCCAGCACATCCTGAACTGCCAGACCACGCGAGATCGACTTGAGCGCCACGGCAGTGGGTTGCGACTTTTTGCTTGTTGCGGCGGGATTGTCCAGTGTCACATTCAAAGGCGAGGCAGCCGCCGCGCTGTCAGCGCTCAGCACCACAAGACGCAGGCCTTGTCCATCCACTGGCACGTCGCTACGCGAAGTCCAGGTCCCCGCAGCGTTCTGCAC
>JBAXOZ010000225.1:0-4089 GCA_037132975.1 Comamonadaceae bacterium | reverse complement strand
GTCACCGCCGTCCAGGCGCCGAGCGCCAGCACGACCTTGCTCGCGCGAATCTTGCCGCGACGCAGAAAATACCAGCCGGTCAGCGCAATCAGCGACACCAGCAGCGGCGCAAAAGTGCGTTCCATCTGTTCCGGAGCGATAAGCTGCAGCACGATCAAGGCCAGAAGGGTGCCAGCCATCAACGCTGTGATGGAATACTCAAGAAATACCCGCGACTGCTCCAGTGAAATGGGGCTGTCGCTTTCAGCGTTGACCCTCGCTGCAGGTGTCTCGGGATGGATGATGGTTGCGACCACGGTTGCCTGGATGGGAGAAACTTCGCAATTTATACCGGTTTGAGCCGTGGCCTATGTTGATGTGGGTCAGCGGACGGCTAATTGCGCGCACGCTGCTCGGAGCGGCCCAGCGTCCAGGCCAGTGCCAGACCGACCGAGGTGCCGCTGGATTGCAGATGAAGCGGACTGTCCTGGTTGGCAGCGCCAGCGTAGGACTCCAACCGGACAAAGGCGAACAGGCGCAGGTCGTCACCGAAATGTCTGGACGTGCTGAGCGACAGCCGGCTGGCAATCAGCCCGCTTTGGGCGTCGTAGGCCGGGCGCGCCGCTGTGGCAAATTGCGGTGAAACACCGTAGAAGAAGTTGTTCAGTCGGCGGTCGCCCCAGACCAGACTGCTGCTGGCGGAAAAGCCCCAGCCAGCCAGCGCGTCGCGCGTTTCATAAATCAGCTCGGGCTCGACCACAAGGCCTTGCGCGTTCAGCCCACTGTTGAATTCCAGCACGCCACGCATAGGCAACTCCAGGCGGACCCGACTCGTTGCCGAGGGTCGTGCCAGGGTCCATTTCAGGCGCGGACCAAATTCAAGCAGCGTGCCCAGGTCGGTCATGCCGGTGCGAGCAACGTTGTCGGTGGCGCGCGACGGCAGAGACGCAGCGAAGCCGACATCAAGCTCCACATCGGTGGTGTGAACGACGCGGGCGCCAATGCCGTCCCGGTCCGCGCGCAACACTTCGCCACGGTAGATCAGATACGGCAGCACGATGGCACGCGTGGCGCGATCTGATGCAGCCGGGTAGGACGGGGTAGAGGCAAACCCGCCCAGCATTCCAGCCTCCCAAAGCGGCAGTGTTGAATCCTGAGCCTGGGCGAAGATCGAAGTGGTCAGTAATCCCAGACCGATGGCAAGAGAGATTTTCATGAAAGCTGTGTTGGAGGTAAAGGCTGCCATTGAACCACGTATCGGGAAGTCACGGTGGCGCCACTCTTTACCATCCGGAAACCAAGCGCCTTCTTGCGCTTCCTACAATGGGTCACATGAAAAAGTCATACTGGATTGTGGGTGCACTGGGTGTCGCGCTGCTGGGTTCAGGCGCGTACTGGTGGTGGAGTCAACGCTCGGCGGCCGATGCCGTGCAATACCGCAGCGCGAAGATCGAACGCGGCTCACTGTTGGCCACGGTGTCTGCCAGCGGTGCGGTCAACCCGGTGACGCAGGTGTCGGTCGGCACCCAGGTGTCGGGCCAGATCAAGGACTTGTTCGTGGACTTCAATTCGGAAGTCAAGGCGGGTCAGCTGATCGCCGTGATCGATCCCGAAACCTTCGAATACCGAGTCCGCTCTGCGCAGGCCGATGTGGACGCGGCGCGCGCCACGGTGCTGACGGCGCAGGCCAACTCGGCTGCCAGCCGCGCGGGTGTCTCGCGCGCTCAGGTCGATTTGACGGAAGCGCAGCGTGACCTGGAGCGCAAGCAGATGCTGGTGGAAAAGCAGTTCATCACCCAGAGCGAGGCCGACAAGGCGCGTGCTCTGGTCAACACCTCGACCGAGGCTTTGAAATCAACACAGGCGCAGCTTGGCGTGACCGAGGCCCAAATCAAGAGTGCGCAGGCCAACGTGGCGCAGCGCGAGGCCGCGCTGGCGCAGGCACGGATTGATCTGGAACGCACCCGGATTACCTCACCGGTCAATGGCATCGTCATCAAGCGCGCCATCGAAAAAGGGCAGACTGTGGCGGCCAGTTTGCAGTCGCCGGAGCTGTTCGTGATAGCGCAGAATCTGCAGGACATGCAGGTGGATGCCAGCATCGATGAGTCGGACGTCGGACGCATCCGCACTGGCCAGAAGGCTACGTTCACCGTGGATGCGTTCCCCGGACAGACTTTTGAGGGCGAAGTGCGCCAGGTGCGCAAGGCGGCGCAAAACGTGGCCAATGTCGTGACCTACGTGGCAGTGGTCGGGTTTTCCAATACCGGTGGGCGTCTGCTACCCGGCATGACAGCCAATGTGCGCGTCGTGATCGAGTCGCGTGACAATGTGCTGAAGATTCCCAACGCAGCGCTGCGCGTGCGCATTGCCGGTGTGGAGCCGGCCGCTGCGGCATCGGCGCCGGGCGGTCGCGCCTCGGGTGCGAGCGTGGGGCAGGCCGGGAGCTGGAGCTGGTTCAGTCAGGCGCAGGCGCAACCTGCTGCTGGCGCTGGTCTGGCCGCATTGCGTGAACGCCTGCAGACTGAACTGCAGCTCAGTACGGCGCAACAGGCTCAGCTTGATGGGATCAGCGCCGAGTTGCGTCCCAGGTTTGCAGCGATGCGTGAACTGCCGGAGGAGGCAAGGGCTGCGGCGCGCGAGAAAGTCAGCGCCGAGATGCGCGATCGGATCAGTGCCATGCTGACGCCGTCGCAGCGCCTCAAGTATCAGGAGATGCAGACCGGCGCTGGCGCTTCCGCATCCGCCGTAGCAGCGCGTCCGGCTGCAGCGCCGGTCCCTGGTGCCAGCAAACCGAGGCCTGCGCCCGGCACCGCTGCCAGTGCACCCCGAGCACCCGATGCTGTGGCTGCGCCGCCAGCGGCGGGTGGTGGTAACCCGGCATCCGAATTTCGCAATCGTGTCGTCGCTGAACTCGCCATGAGTGCGTCGCAGGTGGAAAAAGTGGATGCCATTTATGCCGATGCCCGCTCGAAATTCATGGCTCTGCGTGAGTTGGCGCCCGAAGAGCGCACCAAGGCACGCGAGCGCATCACTGCCGACATCCGTGCCCGCATCGGTGACCTGCTCACGCCTGAGCAGAAACCAAAGTTTGCGGCTTTAGTGGCACAGGCCGCGGGCCGGCAGAACACCCGTGGACGGATCTATCTGCTGGGCTCGGATGGTGAGCCGCGTGCCTACAACGTCAGACTGGGCATCACCGACGGCACCAGCACCGAATTGCTGGTGGACCCGAACTCGCCGGATGCTGCTTTGTTCAAGGAGGGGGCGCTGGTCATCGTGGGAACCGCTTCGCAGGGTGCCGGTCAGCCCAAGCCCTCCGGCACCGGCCCGCGCATGCCCTTCTAGCATGAGTACCCCCACGCTTGTCGCTTCGCGTACTGCGCTGCCCCCCGAGGGGGCCGTGCCTTGCTTGGGGCGGCCCGGCGCTGCGGCAGTCACCATGGCTGCCGCCACGCTGATCGAGGCGCGTGATCTGGTCAAGACCTACACCATGGGCGAGCAGACCGTGCACGCTCTGCGCGGCGTTTCACTGGACATCGCCGAGGGCGACTTCGTGGCCATCATGGGCGCCTCGGGCTCCGGCAAATCGACCTTGATGAATATTCTTGGTTGCCTGGATTTACCCAGCACGGGCGAATACCGGCTGGCTGGTGAGGAGGTCGAGGCGATGGCGCAGGATCAGCTGGCCTCGATCCGCAACCGGCGCATTGGTTTTGTCTTTCAGCAGTTCAACCTGTTACCTCGTACCAGCGCCTTGGAAAATGTCGAATTGCCGATGGTTTATGCGGGCGTCAAAGCGGCGGAACGCCGCGTGCGTTCCCTGGCAGCGCTGCAGCGGGTGGGACTGGGTGAACGCGGCGACCACACACCCTCCGAGTTGTCGGGTGGGCAGCAGCAGCGGGTAGCGATTGCACGGGCCCTGGTCAACAATCCGCAACTGATTCTGGCCGATGAGCCGACCGGGGCGCTGGACACCAAGACCAGCGAAGACATCATGCGACTGCTGACCGAACTCAATGCGCAGGGCATGACGGTGGTGATCGTCACCCACGAGAGCGACATTGCCAACTGGGCCCGGCGCAAGCTGGTGTTTCGGGATGGTGAGAT
>JBAXOZ010000224.1:0-4108 GCA_037132975.1 Comamonadaceae bacterium | reverse complement strand
GGGTTTTTTATTTCCGAGCCGGCGCGCAGGTAGAACCACCAGTTCAGCACCAGGCACAGGGCATAGAAGATGGCAAAGCCGTACATCGCCATCTCGGGTGTACCGGCCTTGATCTGGGCGCCGATCACCACCGGCGCAATGAACGCGCCGTAGGCCGCCACGGCGGAAGTCCAGCCCAGCACCGGGCCGGCCTGTTGCCGGTCGAAGATGACGCCGATGGTGCGGAAGGTGGAACCGTTGCCGATGCCGCTGGCAGCAAACAGCAGCACAAAAAGCCACATGAAGGTCGCGAAATACTGCTCCGGCGTGGCCGAGCCGTAGGCCTGCATCATCACGTAGCCCACCGAGCCCGAGGCGACCACCATCACCGCCGAAATCACTTGCGTCACGATGGAGCCGCCCACCTTGTCGGCAATCCAGCCGCCCACCGGGCGGATCAGCGCGCCAACAAAGGGGCCGATCCAGGCGTAGGTCAGGGCCGACGGGGCGTTCGGGTTTTTCAGGGCGTGCTGCATGACACCGGCCGCATCCGGCACATGACTGACGCCGAAGATCACGGTGATCGACAGCGGCAGCGCCATCGAGAAACCAATAAAGGAGCCGAAGGTGACGATGTAGAGCAGGGTGAGAGACCAGGTGTGCTTGTTCTTGAAGATCTCGAACTGCTTGGCAATATTGCCCTTCATCTCACCGAAGGCTGCCAACTTCATCGCCGCCAGCGTGGCGACAATCGTCAGCGGCAGCGCGACCCACATATTGAGCAAGCCCAGCCCGGTCGGTGCCGGCAAATAGAGGTACAGACCGACCAGGCCAATGACGCAGGCAATGCCCCAGAGGTAGAGGATCTTGCTGAAGGCCGCCAGCGTGCCACCGTAGTTGGGTGAGAGCGGCAGCAGGTTGTTCATGCCAAACCAGGCAGCAATCACCAGCGGCAACAGGATGGCGGCCCAGATGAAGCCAGCATTCTGGATGAAAGTCGGTGTGCCGGCGACGATCTTGCCCATGATCCAGCCGCTGTCCTTGAGCAGCACCATGGAGCCACCACCCGCCGCGCCAAACAGGCCGACCGTCATGACCAGCGGAATCAGCACCTGCATGGTGGTAACGCCGAAGTTGCCCAGGCCAGCGTTGAGGCCCAGGCCGGTGCCTTGCAGGCGCTTCGGAAAGAAGCCGGTGATGTTCGACATGGAGCAGGCAAAGTTGCCGCCGCCAATGCCGGAGAGAAAGGCACAGGCCTGAAACACCCACAGCGGCGTGTTCTTGTCCTGCAGGGCGATGCCGGTCCAGACGGCAGGGATGATGAGCAGCGCCGAGGTCAGGAAGATGGTGTTGCGACCGCCGGCCAGGCGGATGAAAAAGGAGGCCGGAATCCGCATGGTGGCGCCCATCAGGCCCGAGATCGCGGTCAGCGTGAACATGTCAGCCGGCTTGAACGGGAAGCCGAGATTGAGCATCTGCACGGTGATGATGCCCCACATGGCCCAGACGGCAAAGCCGCACAGCAGGTTGGGAATCGAGATCCACAGATTGCGGTTGGCGATGCTCTTGCCGGTTGAATCCCAGAATTGCTGATCTTCAGGACGCCAGTCAGCGATATCGGCGCGGGAATAGCTTGGGTTGGTCATGCTTGTCTTTCAAAAATAGAGGTCATCCAGGCATCACAGGGCAAACGGCTTCGCGTTCTGGCCCATCATTTCGCGGCCCCGTACTTCGGTCCAGAACATCCAGATCAGCGAGACCCAGACCACGCCGTACATCAGCATGAAGGCGCTGGAGCGGATGCCGGTGAGGTCCATCAGGGCGCCAAACATGATGGGCAGCACAAAGCCGCCGAGGCCGCCGGCCAGACCCACGATGCCGCTGATGGTGCCGATGTTGGTCGGATAGTCGTCGCTGATGTACTTGAAGACGCTGGCCTTGCCGAAGGCGAAAGCAATGCCCAGAATGAACATCAGCGCCGTAAACAGATAGACGTTCAGGCCAATATGAAAGGTCTTGGGACCATTCACGGTGGCCACAGTGAAATCAAACTGCGGATAGCTCAGCAGGAACAGGCAGACCCAGCTGACCCACAGCACCCACCAGGTGACGCTGTGCGCACCCCATTTGTCCGACATCCAGCCACCGACCGCGCGCAGCACACCACCGGGCAGCGAGAAGCAGGCCGCCAGCAGCGCAGCGGCGCGAATGTCCAGGCCAAACTCGCCGACGTAGTACTGCACCATCCACAGTGACAAGGCGACGTAGCCACCAAACACGATGCTGTAGTACTGGCAGTACTTCAGCACTTTTGGATCTTTCAAGGACTTGAGCTGGTCGGAGAACTTGGTGTGGCTGGGCACCAGATGAGCCGGGTCGCTGTGACTGAAGAACCAGAACAGAACGACCGTTCCAAGCATGATCCCCGCGTAGACCTGCGGCACCAGCGTCCAGCCAAAGGCCACCACCAACGCCGGCGCGAGAAACTTGTTGACGGCAGCACCCGAGTTGCCGGCACCGTAGATGCCCATGGCAAAACCCTGCTGGCTCTTGGGAAACCAGCGTGCCACGTACGGCGTTCCGACCGAGAAAGAACCGCCGGCCAGGCCGACAAACAGGCCGATGACCAGGAAATGCCAGTAGAGGGTGGCGTAGCTCATCAGCCAGATCGCCGGAACCGTCGCCGCCATCAGCAAGGCCATGACGATGCGCCCGCCGTACTTGTCGGTCCAGATGCCCAGCGGAACCCGGATCAGCGAACCCGTCAGAACCGGCGTGGCGGTGAGCAGGCCAAACTCCGTGGCATTGAGCCCGAGGGTCTTCTTGATCGGGATGCCAATCACGCCGAACATCATCCACACCATGAAGCACACGGTAAATGCCAGCGTGCTGACAATCAGCACCGAGAGCGCCTGCCCTTTTTTTGTCATGTCAAAGACTCCTGTTGTCCATGCGATGACTCTAGGTGGCTGGACTTCAGGGCGCCATCCCTCTGAAGGAGCGGCAGGCAGACTCTTTGGAACTACCCGATGCGCACCAGCCATAGTTCCTTGGAACTAGACCGTCCATCCATTAACATGGCCGCATCAACCTGCCAGCACCCCGACGCAACCATGACCAGCACCCCGACTCCCAGAGAACGGCTTGAGAAGCCCACCCTCCTCTATCCGTTCCCGAACGCGCCTGAGGCCGGCAAGACCATCACGGTGATGCCGGGCGTGGTCTGGATGCGCATGCCGCTGCCCTTTGTGCTGACGCACATCAACGTCTGGGCGCTGGAAGATGACAAGGGCTGGGCCATCGTGGACACCGGTATGCGCACCGACGAGACGCTGGCGGCCTGGCGTGAGCTGTTTGCCAACGCCACCGAGCAGCGACCCCTGACACGTGTGTTTGGCACGCACATGCACCCAGACCATATCGGCATGGCCGGCTGGTTGACGCGCAAGTTCAAGTGCCAGCTGTGGATGACGCAACTGGAATATTTGAACTGCCGCGTGCTGACCGCAGACACGGGCCGCGCCGCGCCCGAGGATGGCGTGATGTTCTACCGGCGCTCTGGCTGGAGCGATGAGGCGATCGAGAAGTACCAGACCCGCTTCGGCAACTTTGGCAAGGGCGTGCACGCCCTGCCCGACAGCTATCGGCGCATCAAGGATGGCGAAGAAATCCGGATTGGCGCCAACAGCTGGCGTGTCATCGTTGGCACCGGCCACTCGCCCGAGCATGCCTGCCTGTATTGCGCGAGCCTGAAACTGCTGATCTCGGGCGACCAGGTCTTGCCGCGCATTTCTTCCAATGTCTCGGTGCACCCGACCGAGCCGGACGCCAACCCGATGCAGGACTGGCTGCAGTCACTGGCCAAAATGAAGCGGGAGGTACCCGACGATGTGCTGGTGCTGCCTTCGCACAACGAGTGTTTTCGCGGATTGCACGCGCGCCTGGACTATCTGGCTGCGTCCCAGCAGCGCACGCTCGATCGCCTGCGCAAGACGCTGCAGGAACCGCGGCGTGTCATCGATGTGTTTGCCGCCCTCTTTGGCCGCGCCATCGACGAGACCGATATCGGTTTGCTGAGTCTGGCCACGGGCGAGAGTGTGGCCTGCCTCAACTACCTGATGCACCGCGG
>JBAXOZ010000223.1:0-4114 GCA_037132975.1 Comamonadaceae bacterium | reverse complement strand
GTACCGATTTATACAAGGCAACCGACAGGCGGCGGCATGACGCCTCTTGCATTAGAGTACTTCTTCCGGTCATTGCGAGGCCGCAGGCCGTGGCAATCCATGCATGGACTGCCACGCTGCGCTCGCAGTGACGACGCAAGGGCTCGCAGTGACGAAGGTGAGCTTACTGGAACGCTTCAGCGCGCTTGATCAGTTCTTCCAGGCCCGCTTCCTTGGGGTTGCGTGGCTTGCCCGGATGAATGACGGACACCTGGCAACTTTCGGCAGCTTCGACCAGTTGGGCGTAGGTGCCGGCATTGATGTCGATGATGCGTGCCTGCTGGTTGTTGTCGTAGGCAAACATCTTGCCATTGAGTGTGATGCACTCGTTGCAGGTTGAGCAGCGTGCCGTCTCGATATAGGCTTCGTCGGGCGATCTTTCCGGTTCGGCCTCTGCTACCACCGCGCTTGCTGGCGCAGCCGCTGCAGCGCTCGCCGCAACCGCAACCGGGGCGGGCGCACTGGCGGCAAGCGCTTGCGCTGCCTGCTCCATGCTGTCTTCCCAGAGTCTCTTTTCGCGCGCCAGCAGTTTTTTGGCGTGCGAATTGTGGACGCCAGCGAGTTCCTGCAGGCTGTGCCAGGCTTCCAGGCAACGGCGGGCTTCGCGGATCAGGCGCTCGTCAACAATGACCTTTTGCAGCACATTGTCGGCATCGACCATCGCCAGGCTGGGTACCTTGTCGGGCAAGCCTTTGCGCTCGCTGGCCAGGCCCTCGCTGACCGTGATCAGGCTGCCGTTCCACTGCGCGCGTGGCACACGAGCCAGGTGCGCGGCGTAGCGGCGATCGCTGGCCACAAAATCGACCAGCGTGAAGGCCAGATTCTCGGATACCCGCTGGTGCAGTTCGTCTTCGTAGCTGAAGGACTGGACCGGCCAGTCCTGATCGACCTGTGCGTTGGCGTCGAGGTAAAAACGCGTAGCCCAGTTCGGACCCGCCGACGGGTCGTAGCTGAAGGCGGGGAAGGCACGTGACTCCATCGCCGCCGCCGCCACCAGATAGGGTGGCAGATCAGAGGCCTTGGCACTGGCGCCAGAAAACACGCTGAACAGTGCCGGGCCACGGTAGGCGAGGCCGCACAACAGGCGATCGCGCGAGCGCAGCAGGTTGGAACTGCTCGTCTGCAGGACATAGACTTCGTTCAGCCCCATCGCCATGCTGGCGATCTTCTGGCTGCTCAGGCCCGTGGTCAGGCCACCTTCACCGTGTGGTGAGAGCTCCAGAATGTCGTCAATCTGCAGCAGCACCTTGATCGGCAGACCGGAGGACAGGATTTCCATCAACTGTGCCTGCTCCACGGCGTCCATCTTGGTGGCATTGACGCAGACCAGATAGTCGGGGAACTGTGCGAGTTCCTGTGGATCGAGGCCATTGGCGCCAAACTGTGCAAACAGGGCGTCGTGCCGGGCTTCGCTGTACTGGCCGGAAATTTCGAGTTCAGCCATGGCGATCGCCTTGGCCAGCGCCATCAGCTTGGCGCTGCGCTGGCGAAAAGCGCTGAGCGCTTCAGCACAGCTGGTGAACAGGAAAGAGTAGGGCTTGCCGGCGCCAGTCTTGCCGCTCGGTGGAATGAACTGCTGTGCGTTCAGCGTGGCCAGCAAATCATTGATGCGCTTGCGCCGGCTCTCCGGAAAAGCGTCCTTTGGCAGTGCTTTGGCAAGCACGCGTGACATCGCATCAAAGTCGAAAGCGCCACCAAATCCGAGGCCCACGGCGGCCTGCAGATTCTTGGCGCTGCGTCCGGCAGCCGAGCGTTCATGGTCGGCCTTCAGGATGTCAGAGAGCTTGAGCGCCAGGCGGTCCAGGTTTTTGCGAAAGCCCTGTGCTTTTTGTCTCTGCACGGCGGCCCAGGCATGCTGCAAGAGGCGCGCTGGCAGCGCGCCGTCGCAATCCACCACAGCACCGTCCACCTTGATCGCGGCCAGCGTGCGCCGTGCGCTGTCGTCGAACGATTTGTCTGCCGACTTGCCAAGTGTGGCTGTTGCCTTGGTCCACAGCGCAGAGAACGCCGCGCCCGTGCCAGCTGCGGCCAGGGTGCGAATTTCCTGCTCGATGCGCAGTGCATGCTTTCTGATGCGCTCGCCGTCAGCGCCCTTGGCTGCGCCCGCCAGTGCATTGTCGAAAATTCCCGACAAGGACTGGACTGGCTTGTCAGCGCCGCCGCCGTCGACCAGCACCAATGGAAAATCGTAGCGCAGTTCGGACAGGTTCCGGTAGCCGGCAAAAAGGGCAGGGCGCAGGTTCAATGTGTCAACCGCATCGAGTTGCGCGCTGGCGCGTCTGCCTGTCAGGTAGAAGGCAACTTGTGCTTGTGTTTCTGCTTGCATGTTCTTACTTCCCTGCCTTCTGATCTGCTGGCCAGACCGTGTACTTGTCCAGTTCAGCGTTCAAACCGGTGCGCGTGAGTTCCGCTGTGCGCAACTTGTCGGTGAGACGCAAGTCCTCATAGCAAGGAACATAGGGATTGCGGTACAGGATGCCGACCGGAATGGTGTCGGTGCCAGAGGCGATTTCGCGCGCCCGGTCGATGTTCGCCGGGTCATGCTGTAACTGGTTCTTGTAGATGCGCGACATGCCGGCGCTGGTTTGCAGGCCGTCTTCATGGTTGAGCAACTGCACGCGAGCCGGGTCGTTCAGCCAGGGGTCGAGTGACACCGGCAGCCACTCCGGGCAACGCTGCACGATGCGCACAAAAGACAGGCCCTTGTGGTGGTAGGCGGCTTTGACAACGTCGTACAAAACCTCCGGAATCCAGTCCACCGCCTGCGCCACGAAAGAGACGTTCTGCACACCCAGCGTCACCGTCAGCGGGTTCATCGCTTCGAGGTAACTGCCACGCGGCGTCGTGTTGCTCTTGGTGCCGATCGGCGAGGTCGGTGAGGCCTGTTTCTTGGTCAGGCCATAGATCTGGTTGTCGTGCAGGAACACGGTGATGTTCATGTTGTAGCGGATGGCGTGAATCCAGTGCGCCGCGCCAATGCTGCAGCAGTCGCCGTCGCCGGTGTTAACGAACACGGTGAGGTCGGGCCGGGCCATCTTGACACCCTCGGCCACCGGCAGCGCACGACCGTGAATGCCGTGAAAGCCGTAGGTCTTCATGTAGTGCGGAAAGCGGCTGGAGCAGCCAATGCCAGAGACAAACACGGTCTTCTCCGGCGCCAGTGCTTCATCGCGGCACAGGCGTTGTACGGCAGCCAGAATGGCGTTGTCGCCGCAACCGGTGCACCAGCGTGGTACCCCGCTTTGATAGTCTTCAAGTTCGAAGTGCTCGTCGCACATTTCCAGCAGACACTCCGTGGCGGACATCATGTTCATGGTGTTTTCACCTTTCTGTACTTTTTACTTTTGCAGTTGTTTGAGTATCACGCGACGGATCGTGCTGGGCTTGATCGGTTGGCCCCGCACCTCGCTCCAGCAGTCCACATCGACCAGGTAGCGCGAGCGCAGCAGGATCGCCACCGACGAGTAGCGCCGGTTGTTTTCATCAATCACCTTGTCCTCCGGGCGATCGCTCCAGTTGCTCTCAATCGTCATCACCTTTTTGAAGCCTTGCATGATTTCCTTGATGCCCGGGGGCAGCGGCTGCAGGAACTGCAGATGCAGTGACGACACCTTGTAGCCGTCGGCGCGCATGGCGCCAATCGCTTCTTCGATCGCACCCTTGGTGCTGCCCCAACCGACGACCAGCAGGTCACCCTTGGCGGCGCCAAAGGGCGTCGGCGCCTTCAGCGTCTTTTGCAGCGTGGCCAGTTTCAGGCTGCGAAAACGCAGTGTCTGCTCGTTGATGTCGGCGTCGTAGGCCACGTGGCTGTCGCGGTCATGCGCGAGACCGGTCAGCGTGTGCATGCCACCCGGTTGACCCGGAATAAAGCGTCGTGCCAGACCGGTGGTGTCATCCCAGTCGTAAGGGCGTGCGCCCTTGGGCACCGGACTCTGGTCAATGGGTGGCGCCATCCAGGATTCATGGAACTGCGGGCGCGGGAACGGTTGCTGCGAAGTTGCCAGGCCCGAGTCGGTCAGAATCACCACCACCATATTGAAGGTCTCGGCAATCTTGCGCGCCGTCATGATGGAGT
>JBAXOZ010000222.1:0-4116 GCA_037132975.1 Comamonadaceae bacterium | reverse complement strand
GTCGCGCCGCTGTATGCCAAACGGCTGGAACAGGCGTTGCGCGTGAAATATGCCGCCATTCACACGGTGGTGCTACCGGATGGAGAAGAATATAAGACTTGGCAGACCTTGAACCTGATTTTTGACGCTCTGCTACAAAACGGTTGCGACCGGAAGACCATTATTTTTGCGCTCGGCGGCGGCGTGGTCGGTGACATGGCAGGCTTTGCGGCGGCCAGTTACATGCGGGGTGTCCCCTTTGTGCAGGTTCCAACGACTTTGCTGGCGCAGGTTGATTCCTCGGTTGGCGGCAAGACCGGCATCAATCATCCGCTGGGCAAGAACATGATCGGGGCGTTTTATCAACCGCTCAAAGTCGTGTGTGATCTCGATACGCTCAAGACTTTGCCTTCGCGTGAGCTGAGCGCCGGGCTGGCTGAAGTGATCAAATACGGGCCGATCGCTGATCTGAAGTTGCTGCGGTGGATCGAAGAGAACATCGACGCCTTGCTGGCGCGTGAACCGCTTGCTTTGGCACATGCGGTGCGGCGCAGTTGCGAGATCAAGGCCTGGGTGGTGGCACAGGATGAGCGTGAGAGCGGTCTGCGCGCCATCCTGAATTTTGGTCATACCTTCGGTCACGCGATCGAGGCGGGTCTGGGGTACGGTGAGTGGTTGCATGGCGAAGCGGTTGGCTGCGGCATGGTAATGGCCATGGCGTTGTCGCACCGACTCGGACTGGTGGATGCCGCCTATGTTCAGCGCGTCACGGCGTTGATTGAAAAGGCGGGTTTGCCGGTGCTCGGCCCCTGTCTGTCAACTACCGACAACGCCGGGCGCTACCTTGAACTGATGCAAATTGACAAGAAGGCGCAAGACGGCGAAGTCAGGTTTGTCCTGATCGACGGCGCTGCCCGGGCCTTTGTGCGGGGCGCACCTGAGGCACTGGTTCGTGAAGTGATCGATGCTTGCTGCCTACGCCTGTGATCCGGCGGCGTCACGTGGCCGCCGTTTTGCGCAGGCGCCAGCGCCGGGCCGCACCGAGTACCAGCGCGATCGGGACCGCATTGTGCATTGCTCGGCGTTTCGCCGCCTGGTGTACAAAACCCAGGTATTTCTGAACCACGAAGGTGACCTTTTTCGTACGCGCCTGACGCATTCTCTGGAGGTGGCGCAACTGGGGCGCTCGATGGCGCGCTCACTGGGTCTGAACGAGGACTTGGTCGAGGCGATCGCTTTGGCGCACGACCTCGGGCACACACCTTTTGGGCACGCCGGGCAGGATGCCTTGAATGAATGCATGGCACCTTTTGGTGGTTTTGAGCACAACCTGCAGAGCTTGAGGGTGGTCGATCAGCTCGAAGAACGCTATCCCCAGTTTGACGGCTTGAACCTGACTTTCGAGACGCGTGAAGGTATTCTCAAGCATTGCTCGCGCCTTCACGCCCAAGAGCTTGAGGCAGCTGAGCCGGGCGGTGTTGGCCAGCGTTTCCTGCAGGGCGGTCAACCCAGCCTGGAAGCACAACTGTGCAATCTGGCGGATGAAATTGCCTACAACGCCCACGATATTGACGATGGTGTGCGTTCCGGCCTCATTACACTGGAGCAGTTGCAGCAGGTGGCCCTGTTCGATGATTTCAGACGACAGGCGTCGACCGAGTTTGCCCACTTGCAGGAAGCATCGGCCGGCCGGCGGCTGCTCTATGACAGTATTCGCCGCATGCTCAGCGCGCAGGTTGACGATGTTATTGGAGCGACCCGCAGCGCGTTGCAGAAGGCGGCGCCGCGCAGCGCCAATGAGGTCCGCCAGATGCCACCTTTGGTGCAGTTTGGCGATGACATGAAAGCCAGGTCGCAGGGCTTGAAGCACTTCCTGTTGCATCAGCTCTATCGCCATCCAAGAGTCCTGCACACCACAGGCCAGGCGCGCCAGATGCTGCGCTCGCTGTTCGACGCTTACCTCGCCCATCCCCAGGAGATGCAGCCGCGCTTTGTGGCACGCTTCGAAGCACAGCGTGGGGCTTGCCACGAGTCAACTGGTGCGGCCCGCGTCATCGCGGACTATATCGCCGGTATGACGGATCGGTTTGCCACCCGCGAGCATGAACGCCTGACGAAACTCGATCTATTGGTCGAGCCATCCAGCTCTGTGGCTGAAGCACCATGAAAACAAAGTCGCATGCAGTCAACGGCGCCACGGGTCCGACCGCGGCAGACGCATTGATTCCCGAAATCCGACCCGGTCAATCCATCGAATTGCTCAAGGAACTGCACATCCTGACCCGCGAGGGCAAGCTCAATCAGGACACCAGGCGCAAGCTCAAACAGGTCTATCACCTGTATCAATTCATCGAGAAGTTGCTGCTCGAACTGCCGGAATACGACGCTGGCATCACGCTGGCTGATCATGGCGCAGGAAAATCGTATCTGGGGTTCATCATTTACGATCTCTTTTTCAAGCTGCGTGCGACCGGTCACATCTACGGTGTCGAGACCCGATCCGAACTGGTCGAGAAATCTCGCGCTTTGGCGGCCAGACTTGGTTTTGAGCGGATGTCGTTCCTGAATTTGAGTGTTGCCGAGGCAAGTGCATCGGATCAACTGCCGCAGCGGATCGATATCGTGACGGCACTGCACGCCTGCGATACCGCCACCGATGACGCGATTGCCTTTGGCCTGCAAAAGCAGGCGCGTTTCATGGTGTTGGTGCCCTGCTGTCAAGCGGAACTGGCGCGTTGTCTGAACCAGAACAAAGCCTTGTCCCTGTCACGCACGACGCTGGCTGAACTGTGGCGCCATCCGCTGCACGCGCGCGAGTTTGGCAGTCAGCTGACCAATGTCCTGCGCTGCCTGTATCTTGAAGCCTCAGGTTACCAGGTGAGCGTCACCGAATTGGTAGGATGGGAGCACAGCATGAAGAATGAGCTCATCATTGCCCGCTTCACCGGCCACAAAAAGCACAGCTCAGCACAACGACTGCGTGTCCTGCTGGAGGAATTCGGGCTGACTCAGTTGCTGACAACCCGGTATGGCTAATAATTGGGGTCAGACTCCAATTATTCATCATGGCCCGACTTCCCCGACTCACACTGCCCGGTTTTCCGCATCATGTGATCCAGCGTGGGAATAATCGACAGGCAATTTTTCAAGCAGTTTCTGATTACCAGACCTTGCTTGGTCTGCTGGTCGAGAACGCGATCAAGTTCGACGTGCAAATTCATGCCTACGTACTGATGAGCAACCACTTTCACCTGCTGGTCACACCGCAGACAGACGATGGCCTGCCGCACCTGATGCAGGCTGTTGGCAGAAGCTATGTGCGCCATTTCAATGGTGCGCAGAAGCGAAGTGGGACCTTGTGGGAAGGTCGCTACAAGTCAACTTTGATCCAGACGGATCGCTATTTGCTGGCTTGCATGGCCTATATCGACCTCAATCCGGTCCGCGCGGGTTTGCTTGCGCAGGCGGGTGACTACCCCTGGTCTAGTTTTGGACACTACACGGGACAGCGTCTGGACAAGTTCATCACGCCGCATCCCTTGGTGTGGGAACTGGGCAATACACCTTTTGCACGCGAAGCCGCGTACGCTGAATTGGTGCAAGCCGGCATTGGTTCGGTGCAGCAGCAGGCCTTGACAGATTCGGCTCTGCGAGGCTGGGCCCTGGGCGAACCCGATTTTGTTGCTGATTTGCAGAGAAGAACCGAGCGTCGAGTCAGCAAGGCCACGGCGGGACGGCCCGTGGCAGTCAAAAAAGTGCCGTAGCCCTTTGGGGATGCCGATTCGCTGCCCTGAATCGACGTTCAATCAAATATGTCCCCAATTATTTGTTGATAATTTTATTAAAGAAATAATTGGAATCTGACCCCAATTAATTTGCTTGGCACTTTTGTTGCGTTGCGGTAACCTTCTCAGTTCTGAATATTTAGGAGCGCGCCATGACGACGGCTGCCGAGATCTCGTATCTCCAGGAAAACGGTTTGTATTCTTCTGCCCAGGAACATGACTCCTGCGGTGTCGGGTTTGTGGCACATATCAAAGGCACCAAGTCGCACGAGATCGTCCAGAACGCGCTCAAGATTCTGGAGAACCTGGACCACCGGGGTGCCGTCGGTGCGGACAAACTGATGGGTGACGG
>JBAXOZ010000221.1:0-4136 GCA_037132975.1 Comamonadaceae bacterium | reverse complement strand
GGCAGCGGCCGGCCGAACAGATAGCCCTGGTAGGCGTGACAGCCCATTTGCGCCAGCAGGTCGCGCTGCGCGGCTGTCTCCACGCCTTCGGCGATCACGCCCAGCTCCAGACTGCTGGCCAGCGAAATCACGGTTTTGGCGATGGCGGCGTCATCGGGGTTGACCAGGATGTCGCGCACAAAACCCTGGTCAATTTTGAGCTGATCCAGCGGCAGTCGCTTGAGGTAGGCCAGCGACGAGTAGCCGGTACCAAAGTCATCCAGCGAAAAGCCCACGCCCCGCGCCTTGAGCGCTCTCATCTTGGTGACGACGTCCTCCACGTTGCTTATCAGCAGGCTCTCGGTCAGTTCCAGCTTGAGCCGATGCGCTGGGGCGCCGGTGTGCTCCAGCGCAGCGAGCACCTGCTGCACAAAGTCGGCCTGGCGGAATTGGCGCTCGCTCACGTTCACGGCCATACTCAGCCGCGCCATCTCTGGCTGTGTCGCCCAGAGCGCAAGCTGGGTGCAGGCCGCTTCCAGAACCCATTGGCCAATGGGCAGGATCAAAGCGGTTTTCTCCGCCACCGGGATGAACTCGCCCGGCAACACCATGCCGTGCATCGGGTCCTGCCAGCGCAGCAGCGCTTCTGCGCCCGTGATCTGCTGCTTTGCGCCCACCTGCGCCTGAAAGTACAGCAGGAACTGACTCTTCTGCACTGCCAGACGCAGCGCGCCCTCCAGTGCCACCCGGCCCGCGATCTCGACCTGCATGCGCGGGTCAAAAAAGCGCAGCGTGTTGCGACCGCCCGCTTTGGCCTGGTAAAGCGCCAGATCAGCGCGTATCAGCGGATCGTCAACGTTTTCTGCATGGTCGCCAAACAGCGTGATGCCGATGCTGGCGCTGCCGTAATGTGTTGACTGGTTCAGTTCGTAGCTCTGGTTCAGCGTCGCCAGAATTTTCTGCGCCACCGCTTCTGCCTGCGTCGCCGCTTCTATCGCCTCGCCGCTGAGGTTCTCCAGCATCACCACAAATTCGTCACCGCCGAGGCGAGCCACCGTGTCACCTTCGCGCACGCAGGCATTCAGGCGCTTGGCAACCTGTTCCAGCATCCGGTCACCCTGGTGATGTCCCAGCGTGTCGTTAAGTGCCTTGAAGTCATCCAGATCGATCAGCAGCAGTGCGCTCTGATGCTGATGGCGCGCACTGGCCGCCATGGCTTGTTGCAGCCGCAAGATCAGGTGGCGCCGATTCGGCAAATTGGTGATCGGATCGGAGTAAGCCAGACTCTGAATCAGTTGCTCGGTTTCCTTGCGCTCTGAAATATCGCGGGTGATTGACAAAATGGCTTGCTCTCCGTCCAGGGTCAGTACCTGCGCCGACATCAGGGCGGTCTTGATCTTGCCGTCACGCGTGACAAAGTCGGCTTCCAGATTGCGGCAATAGCCGTCGCGCTGCAGTGCCTCGACCAGGCGCTGGCGGTCCTCGGTATGGCGCCAGATGTTGATCTCGATGGAGGTCTTGCCAATGACCTCTTCGCGGCGCCAGCCCATCATCTTCAGAAAGCTGTCGTTGGTATGGAGATAGAGACCATCGGACAGGCGGTTGACATTGATGGCGTCCGGGCTGGTCTCGAATGCAGTTCGGTAGCGCTCTTCGCTGCGGCGTAGCCCGTCTTCGCGTTCCTTCAGGGTCAGCAACATGTCGTTGAAACTGGCGATCAGCTGCCCGATTTCGTCGTGACCGGAAACAGGCAGGGGCTGTGCCGACTGTCTGGCGGCAGCCAGCGCGGTCAGTCTTGCAGCGGTCGTCTGCAGTGGTTCGAGCTGCTGTTTCAGCAGCCACCACATCAGCGCGCCGGTCAAAAGTGTCAGCAGCACGGCAGACCACAGCATCTGTTGCTGGGTCGAGCGGATAGGGGCGAAGGCTTCTTCGGTTGGCAGCGAAACCGTGACATACCAAGCTGCGCTGGGAACGGCCTTGTTGGTCACCAGCACCTCCTGTCCGAGCGGATTGACCAGTACGGCGCTGCCCTCATAACCTTGCAGAAAGCGGTCGATGGCCGGCAGCACACCGGGCGCCGGCAAGGCTTCCATGACGCGCCGCTTGTCAGACGAGGTGATCACCATTCTCTGCTTCGGCGATACCAGCAGATAGCCACCGGTTTCGCCGTACCGGCTGTTGACCATATGGTCCAGGAAGTTGGGTTGGCTCAGGTCAATTGCACCGACCAGGGCGCCAATCACCTCGCCCTGCGCCGCACGGATGGGCACGGCGATGCCGAACACCGGCGCTTTCAGCCCTTTCCCGATATTCACCTGGCCGACCTTGGCCACGCCCTGCCTGAGCGCAGCGGCCACATGATTGCGGTCCATGTAATTGAGACCGGTACGTCCGGCAGATACCGGCGCCGAAGCGATAGCCGTACCATCGGGCCGAACCACGTAGGAGCCCCCATTGAACAAAAGGGGAATCACCGGACCTTTTTCCATGCTGGCCTGCAGCGCGACGGCGTTATCCATCGCCAACGGACTAATCATGGCAGCGGCGGCTTCGAGTGCCTTGATCCGCAGCTGCAATTCGTCGTCGAACTGGTCGGCCATCAGTGATACCGTGGAGCGTTGCTGCTGCGACAACTGATTCTGCATGGCCTCATACAGGGTGCGGCTGGCAACAAAAGCCATCGACCACAGGCCCAGGACGAAGATCACCAGCGTGAAAATGGTCAAGCGGGCTTTCAGTGAGCCCCGTTGCAAGAGTGCGGTCGTGATCATGGCAGATCACACTTTAGCGTATTAGCGCAGGGTTGAGTCGGCCCGCCAGCCAGCGACCCAGTCGGGCAGATCGGCGCCAAGCATGGGCTGTGCAATGCCAAAACCCTGCGCCAGATCGCAACCGAGTTGCAGCAGCATCTGGCTCTGCTCGGCCGACTCGACACCTTCGGCCAGCAGTTCGAGGTCGAAGGCGCGCGCCAGCCCGAGAATGCTTTTCAGAATCGCCAGCTCATCCGGGTCTTCGAGCATGTGCAGGACGATGCTGCGGTCCAGCTTGAGCCGGGCAAGCCGCAGGCGTTTGAGATAGCTCAGCGAGGAGCCGCCCCAGCCAAAGCCGTCCAGCGCAAAGCGAACACCCATCTGGCGGCACTCGGCGATGATCTGTGCGACATGTTCCAGATGACCCACAACGCTGGTCTCGAACAGTTCGAGTTCCAGGCAGGAGGACGCCAGCGCCGGGTGCGCCGCCAGGGTCTGGCGCAGGTGCGCCACAAAATCAGGCTGCTGCAGATGGCGCGCGCCGACGTTGACGCTGACCGGCAGCGCCAGGCCTGCCTCCTGCCAAAGCTCGACCTGTTGCAAGGCGTTGTCCAGTACCCACTGACCCACTTCGATGGCCAGCGGATGGTCCTTGATCAGCGGCAGAAAATGAGCCGGTTCCAGCAGGCCTTTGTCTGGATGGCGCCAACGAATCAGTGCTTCGGCACCGATCACCCGTGCTGTGCGAAGGTTGACCTGGGGCTGATAGTGCAGCGTAAATTCGCCCTCGCGCAGGGCGCGCCCAATGTCGTCCCGCACGGCATGACGCTCTCGCACGCTGCGGTCTTGCGCTGCATCAAAGAAGTGGAAACGGTTCTTGCCGGACAGCTTGGCCTGGTACATGGCCTGATCGGCCTGGCGCATCAATTGGTCGGCATCGATATCCTGCGTCTGCGGGAAATAGGTGACACCCAGGCTGGCCGAGACCTGCAGCGTGACGCTGCCAAACAGCACGGGCTGCGAGGCGGCGGCCAGCAGACGATTGAGCATCGGCGCACTGCTGGCGATGTCGGTCAGGTCCAGCAACACGGCAACAAACTCGTCGCCACCGATACGCGCCAGCGTGTCGCCGTCGCGCAGCGCGAGCTTCATGCGGTCGGCCACGCTGACCAGCAAAAAGTCTCCCGCGTCGTGACCATGGCTGTCGTTGATGGCCTTGAAACCGTCCAGATCGAGAAACACCACCGCCAACTGCTGGCCACGGCGCTGCGTTTGTGTCATGGCCTGGCTCATGCGGTCGGCCAGCAGGGCGCGATTGGGCAGCTTGGTCAGCGGGTCGTAGTGCGCAATGCGCTCGAGTTCCTGCTGTTGACTCTTGGTCACCGTGATGTCGGCCGACAGCGCAAT
>JBAXOZ010000220.1:0-4162 GCA_037132975.1 Comamonadaceae bacterium | reverse complement strand
CTCAAGCGCCCGATGGCACGAAACACGTCCTGCATCGCCGGTGCCTGCCCCAGCATTTCAGGCGTGTCGGCCATGCTGACCTCGCTGACCTCTTCGCGCTGACTCTCTTCCACGGCGCGCCGGATCAACTCAACCGCTTTGGGCAAGTCAAAAGGCTTGGGCAGGTACTCAAAGGCACCGCCCTGAAAAGCTGAAACGGCGCTGTCCAGATCGGAGTAGGCGGTCATGATGATGACCGGCAGCGCCGGAAACCGCTCCTTCACCGTGCCCAGCAAGTCCAGACCCGAGCCGCCGGGCATCCGGATGTCGCTCACCAGCACTTGCGGACCGTTGTCGTCCGTCGCAGCCTCCAGTGCAGCCAGCACATCACGCGCGTTGTTGAAGCTGCGTGTCGGCAGGCTCTCGCGCAGCAGTGCTTTTTCCAGCACGAAGCGGATGGACTGGTCATCATCTACGATCCAAATCGGCTTCATATATTCCTCATTTTGCGGGACAGACCGCAGCTACGCGCAGCGAGCCAGTTCTGTCCCCAACTGACTAGGGCAAGGGTATCAATATCTTGAAATCCGTATGGCCTGGCACACTGTCGCACTCGATCAAGCCGTGGTGTTGCTGGACAAAAGTCTGTGCCAGCGTCAACCCCAAACCAGAACCCCCTTCACGCCCGGATACCAGGGGATAGAAGATGCGATCCTTGATCGAGTCTGGTACACCAGGCCCGTTGTCAATCACATGCAATTCCAGTGCCAACCGGTAACGTTGTTTGCCAAAAGTGGTCTGCCGCGCAATTCGGGTATGAAATGTGAGCGTCGCCCTGCCCTGCGCCATCATGTCGGTCAGCGCCTGGCAGGCGTTGTGCGCGATATTGAGCACGGTCTGTATCAATTGCTCGCGGTCCCCCCGAAACTCCGGAATCGAGGTATCAAAGTCGCGCACGACGGTCAGCCCCTTGGGAAACTCGGCCAGGATCAGCAGACGCACCCGTTCGCAAACTTCATGGATATTGACGTCGCCCACCAAATGCGGGCGTCGGTGCGGCGCCAGCAGCCGGTCCACCAGCGACTGCAGGCGGTCCGCTTCGTGGATGATGACCTGCGTGTACTCGGTCAGTTCAATCGACTCGATCTCCATCTCGAGCAGTTGCGCTGCACCCCGGATGCCCCCCAGCGGATTCTTGATCTCATGGGCCAGATTGCGGATCAGTTCCTTGTTGGCCTGTGCCTGCTCGGCAAGCCGCTCTTCACGATCCTGGCGTGCCTGCAGTTCCAGCGGCAACAACTCGACGATGATCTCATCTGCTCTCTCGGTCGGCGTCACAATCACATGTACGGACAGCGGATCGCGGTTCAGGCGCTTGAGCCATGCGTCATAGCGCAAAGCCGCAAACTCATTGCCGTTGAGGCCCTGCAAGGCCTTGTTCAGCCCTGTCGCGTCGGTAAAACTGTCAGCGAAGGCCGAGCCTACGATAGCGCGCCGTGATAGCCCCCGAGCATCTTCCAGTGCCGCGTTGGCAAACAACACCGCCCCATTGCCGTGCACGACGGCGACCAGCGTGGCCAACAGATCGAAAGACTGAAAGCGTATAGCGCAGGCAGCGACCGCTGGCAAATCAATTGAAGTAGCAGGCGGATTCAAACTGTTTATTTTGTCGCAGAGATGGAAGAAGCCCGCCCCAGTTCACGGCGGATACCGGCCATGTCGCCTTCATTGCGCGCCAGGCTGGCTTTCAGCGCCGCCACCCGGTCCAGGTACTTTTGCGTGTTGTGCAACTCGTCAGCACGCTTTTCAGGTTCGCCGTTGTTGTATTCCTTTTGCAGTTCAAGCTGGCGTTCCTGTGCCTTCTTGAGTTCCGATTCGAGAATTTGCGCGGCATCGGCGTCGCGTGCCTTCTGATCGGCAGCGTCCACACGCTGCCCGGCTGATGCAGCTGGCGATCGCGCCGGTGCCAGGGCGGCCGTGCGCGTCCCCTGCACCACCGTGACGTTACCGCCTTCGAGCAGTTTGCAACCCTTCACTTGCGGGCTGGGCACCGTGTTCGTGTATTCATTGCCGCAGCGGTAGATGCGGTCCTGGCAATAGCCGCTGGTTGCCAGCACAGTGCCGAGCAGCGTCACGATCAAGACATTTTTCATAACCATCAGTATGCGCCCATTGCGGCAGGAATGAAAAAGGACGGCACAGGCCGTCCTTCTTTGTCACACACGGCAAAAATTACAGAGAGTAGTACATGTCGAACTCAATCGGGTGCGTTGCCATGCGCAGGCGTGTCACTTCGCCCATCTTGAGCTCAATGTAGGCATCCAGCATGCTGTCGGTAAAGACGCCGCCCTTGGTCAGGAAGCCGCGGTCCGCGTTAAGGCAGTCCAGCGCCTGGTCCAGACTGTGGCAGACGGTCGGGATCTTTGCATTTTCCTCTGGCGGCAAATGATACAAATCCTTGGTCGCAGCTTCGCCCGGGTGAATTTTGTTCTCGATACCGTCCAGACCAGCCATCATCAGGGCCGCAAACCCGAGATAGGGGTTCATCAGCGGATCCGGGAAACGCGCTTCAATGCGACGCGCCTTCGGGTTGGCCACATAAGGAATGCGGATCGAAGCGGAACGGTTCTTCGCCGAGTAAGCGAGCTTGACCGGTGCTTCATAGCCAGGCACCAGGCGCTTGTAGCTGTTGGTGCCGGGGTTGGTGATGGCATTGAGGGCGCGAGCGTGCTTGATGATGCCGCCCACGTAATAAAGGGCCAAGTCGGACAGACCGGCATAGCCGTCACCGGCAAACAGGTTCTTGCCGTCTTTCCAGATCGACTGGTGCACGTGCATGCCAGAACCGTTGTCACCAACGATGGGCTTGGGCATGAAGGTCGCGGTCTTGCCATAGGCATGGGCCACGTTTTGCACCACGTACTTGAGAATTTGCGTCCAGTCGGCGCGCTGCACCAGCGTACTGAACTTGGTGCCGAGCTCGTTCTGACCGGCGCCCGCCACCTCGTGGTGGAACACTTCAACCGGAATGCCCAGCGACTCCAGGATCAGCGACATTTCAGCGCGCATGTCCTGCGTGCTATCAACCGGCGGCACCGGAAAGTAGCCTCCCTTGACCGTGGGACGATGGCCCTTGTTGCCGCCTTCCATCTTCTTGCCCGAATTCCAGGGCGCTTCGCCTTCATCAATCTTGTAGAAGGTGCCCGACATATCGGTATTCCAGCGCACGTCATCAAAAATGAAGAATTCGGGTTCCGGACCGAAGAAAGCGGTGTCACCCATGCCAGATGCCTTGAGGTAGGCTTCGGCGCGCTTGGCGATCGAACGCGGATCACGGTCGTAGGCCTTGCCATCGGCAGGCTCAACAACGTCGCAGCTCAGGAACAGCGTTGTTTCTTCAAAGAAGGGATCAATGTTGGCCGTGTTCGGGTCCGGCATCAACTGCATGTCGGATGCTTCAATGCCCTTCCAGCCAGCGACGGACGAACCATCGAACGCATGACCGGAGCTGAACTTGTCTTCATCAAAATGGGAAACCGGCACGGTCACGTGCTGCTCTTTGCCCCGGGTATCGGTGAAACGGAAGTCAACAAACTTGACTTCGTTGTCTTTCACCATCTTCATGACGTCTGCGACGGTCTTGGCCATCAAATACTCCTGGTTGAATCGTTGTAGAAAAGCTTACATCTAAGCGGATGCAGTTTTTGTGCCAAGGCTGGCAATGGGACAAATCTGCTCAACCGCCGATTTTGCCCTGAGTTTGCCAATTTTTCACTCCCTGCAACCGAACAATCCACCGCATTGCAAGAAACTAAGGCACCAAAACGGTGCCACAAAATTGCGCACCAAAACGGTTACCTCAATTCTGCACCACTTCGGGGCCCAATTTCGCGTCAAAGGCCTTCAAACCGGTCAACAAGGCCGGGTAGGCCTGCTCCACCAGATCGGGCTCACCTTTGACGCCCAGTTCGATATGCCGACCATATTGCGGGTGATCGACACTGGGCAGACTGAACACCTTGACCCCCGCGTAGCGTTGTTCGATGCGCTCCATCAACGGCGTCAGCGTGGCTTCCATGGCACCGTAAACGATGACAGACTTTTCGACCCATGCAGCGACGCGGTGCAGATGGGCATAGTGGTGATCAAGCACCCATTCGACCATCGGCCAGGCCATCACCGG
>JBAXOZ010000219.1:0-4215 GCA_037132975.1 Comamonadaceae bacterium | reverse complement strand
ATATGTCCAAGATCAATGCATCGATCTTGCTGAAATACGCCGAAAAACCTGAGCTTGACCCCTACTCGGTGTCAGGCAGCGTGTCGCTGGCCCTGCTCGAAGAATTGATGGCCACCGCCTGCATCATTGGCCGGGCCTGAGCGCGGCCCTTGCTTGCAGCTTATTTCTTGGCCGGATCGGGCAATGGAGCGGCAGGCAACTCCTTGTAAGCCAGTTCGTTGACGGTCAGGCCCTGCGCCGAGAACTTGACGGCGTTCTTCTGTCCCATTCCCTTGACCCGTGCCAGCAGGTCGTTCCAGTCTTTGAAGCTTCCCTTCTTGCGTTCGTCCAGGATCTTGCCGGACAGAGCCGGGCCGATGCCCTTGATGCTGTCGAGGTCAGCCGCATTGGCCTTGTTTACATCGGTGCCTGCGAGGCAGACGGCGGCGTAGAGCAGGGCGATCAGGATCAGGAACATTTTCAGCATCACGCAATTCCTCAAGTTTGACTGAGCAGGCAGTCCACGTACTTGGATACGCCAGCGCGCACATCGGCAAATACGTGATCGCAACCAGCCCCGCGCAAAGCGGCCAAGTCGGCCTGGGTGTAGCACTGGTACTTGCCGCGCAGGCTTTCCGGAAAGTTCACGTATTCGATCAGACCGCCCGCCACCATGGCCTCATGCGTCAGGGTCGACTCACCCCGGTTGCTGCGCATGGCGTTCACCACCGCATCGGCGACATCATTGAAGGGTTGTGCCTGGCCGGTACCGAGATTGAAGATGCCGGAAACTTCCGGATGATCCAGAAACCACAGGTTGACCGCTACCACGTCGTCGATGAAAACGAAATCGCGCAATTGGGCGCCCGCCGCGTAACCGCCGTAGTCACCGAAGAGTTTGACTCGTCCCTCCAGCGCAAACTGATGGAACTGGTGGAAGGCCACACTGGCCATGCGACCCTTGTGCTGTTCGCGTGCTCCGTAGACGTTGAAGTAGCGAAAGCCCACCACCTGGGCCCCCTTGGCAGAAGCCAGGCGCTCAAAATTGACGCCGCATTCACGCCGCATGCGCTGGTCAAACAGGAGTTTGGAGTAACCGTAAACGTTCAGTGGGCGCTCAAAGGCGGGCTCCTCGCGGAACGTGTCAGAGCCGCCGTAAGTGGCAGCGCTCGAGGCGTAAAGCAGCCGGGTTCCGCTCTTGCTGCAGGCTTCGAACAACTGACATGACAGTGTGTAATTGTTGAAGAGCATGAACTTGCCGTTGCTCTCCATCGTGTCGCTGCAGGCACCCTCATGAAAGACGGCTTCAACCTCGCCGAAAGCGCCGCGCGTGAACATGTCATAAAAATCGGCGGCATCGACGTAATCGGCCATTTTCAGGTCAGCCAGATTGCGGAACTTGTCACCCTGCGTCAAGTCATCGACGGCGATGATGTTGTCGATGCCGCGCGCGTTTAGACCCTTGACAATATTGCTGCCGATAAAGCCGGCCGCACCGGTCACGACGATACGCTTCATGCAAACAACTCCTCGTAGGAAACAGAAGCCGTGCCAAACTTGCCAACGACCAACCCGCCAGCGCGGTTCGCCAGTGGTAGAGCCTGACGCAGACTCGATCCAGCGGCCACCAGCGTGGCCATGGTGGCTATCACCGTGTCGCCGGCGCCAGTGACATCAAAGACTTCGCGCGCCTGGGCGTTGACGTGCAACTGCCCTTCGCCGTCAAACAGCGTCATGCCCTCTTCACTGCGGGTCAGCAACACGGCATCGAGTCCGAGTTGCTGGCGCAAGTTCTGACACTTGGTCTGCAGCTCTGACTCGTCAATCCAGGCGCCGATCACCTGTCGCAGTTCGGCGCGGTTGGGTGTGATGATGCTGGCATTCTTGTAGCGCGAGTAGTCCGAGCCTTTGGGGTCGATCAGAATCGGCTTGCCGGCAGAGCGAGCCCGGGCAATCATGTCTGCAACGTGGGCCAGTCCCCCTTTGCCATAGTCCGAAAAAAGCACTGCGTCGTGATCCGGCAACAAGTTGGCAAAAACAGCACTCTGGGAGGCCAGCACTTCGTTCTTGGGTGTGTTTTCGAAGTCAAGTCGAAGGAGTTGCTGCTGGCGTCCGATGACGCGCAGCTTGACCGTTGTCTTCAGATCCGGGTCGCGGCCAAAGTGGGCGCTGATGCCGGTACCAAGCACCAGAGATTCGAGCTTGTGGCTGGCCTCGTCGTCGCCGACCACCGTCAGAAGCGAGGATCTGGCGCCCAGGGTTACCACGTTGTAGGCCACGTTGGCGGCACCGCCGCTGCGTTCCTCTTCGCGCGTGATGCGCACGATGGGTACCGGCGCTTCTGGCGAGATCCGATCCACCTCTCCGTACCAGTAACGGTCCAGCATGACATCACCGACCACCAGCACGCGTGCCCTGGACAGGGCTTCTTTCGAAATATTCATGGCGGTCCATTGCTTGGTCATAACTCTTCCACCCGTCTGGCCGGATAGCTGTCCCAAGCCTGGCAACCCGGACATTGCCAGAAATGTTGCTTCGCCTCGAATCCGCACGCGGCGCAGCGGTATCGCATCAGCGGCTTGACTGCATGGTCCAGAGCGCGCTGCACTTGAGGATGAAATTGCTCATGCTCGAGTTTTTCACCGGCGATCCACTTGGCCGCGGCGACCAGAGAAGGCTCATGCTCCAGGTGGCGCACGTACCAGTCGCGCGCTGTTGGTGCAGGGGTTGTGAGTGTCGCCTCAAGGGCGACGATGGCGTCGAGCACATCCAGCGAGGGGGTCGCTTCGTAATGGTTCTTGAGCAGTATGAGCGTCTGCGCGGTGTGCCCGGACTCCATGGCCAGTTTGGCCAAAGCGATGGCAATCAGGGGCGCGGCTGACGCTGAGGTCTGCAGCGCGAGTTCCAGCGCTGCAGACGCATCCTGCACATTGCCCTGGCTCGCCAATAGCTGCGCCAGATCGATTCGAGGCCGTGGCGCCTCGGGCGCCGTCGCAATGGCTTGACGCAGCAAAGCCAGCGCCTGGGCGCGGTCCTGACGGGACAAGCAGGCATCAGCCTGTTCGCACAGATAGTGGGCCAGTCGCGTGTCGAAGTTTCCCTCGCCAGCGACGGTCAGCTTCTGGGCAACCAGGGCGGCTTGTGGCCAGTCGCGACTGCGCTCGTAATTGGCCAGCAAGGCGAGGCGCGCCTGCGCCTCAAAAGGCGTGCCTTCGAGCTTGAGCAGGGCAGTCTCGGCGCGGTCGAGCAGACCGGCTTTCAAATAGTCCAGGGCCAGCGCGTGCTGAGCACGCTGATGATCGGCCTGGTTCAGGTCGCCGCGCGACAGCAGGTGCTCGTGCACGCGAACGGCACGTTCATACTCGCCGCGCCGGCGAAACAGATTTCCCAGCGCGAAGTGCAGCTCCGATGTGTCAGGGTCGTTTTGTACCGCTTCGATGAAAGCATCAATCGCCTGGTCCTGCTGTTCATTGAGGAGGAAATTCAATCCCTTGAAATAGGCCTTGGGTGCCTGCCGATTTTCAAGGCGAAGCTGGCGCAAGTCCAAGCGTGAGGCCAGCCATCCTGCCACGAAGGCCAGGGGCAAGCCCAGCAATATCCAGCTCAAGTCAAAGTTCATGCGGCAAATGAGGGCTTGCGGCCGGCACGGGCTGTGATTGAACGCCGGGTGGTGAACTCAATTTAGCGGCGCGGCGCTGCTTGAGCCAGTGCGGCACCATACCCAGCGCACCGACAGCCACTCCAGCAGCGAAGGCGCCCAGCACCACCAGAACCTGAGGCGCGCGCCAGTAGGTGCCAAAGAAGAAATGCACCGTGGTGTCTTGCTGGTTATTCAGGGCAAAGGCAAACAAGGTAAAAAAAATGGCGGCTTTAAGTATCCACTTAAGCAGCCACAGGAGGTTTTTCATCGATCTCCCCAATGACGGGTTGATTCTAACGGTCAAGACTTGCGCTTGCCTTCAAGTTCGACCGTGCGCAGGTCGACGGCTTCGCGCAGAGCTTTACCCGGTTTGAAGTGCGGGACACGCTTTTCCGGCACTTCAACACTGGCACCGCTGCGCGGATTGCGCCCGATGCGAGGCGGGCGGTGATTGATGGAAAAGCTGCCGAAACCCCGTATTTCAATTCGATGGCCGCGCACCAGCGCCGCGTTCATGGCATCCAGAATGGCCTTGACCGCGAATTCTGCATCGCGGTGCGTCAGCTGGCCAAATCTGGCAGCGAGTTCTTCGACCA
>JBAXOZ010000218.1:0-4237 GCA_037132975.1 Comamonadaceae bacterium | reverse complement strand
GGCTTGTCGCCCTTGCCCAGCCCGGAGCGCGCCATCTTGACGGCCGAGGCCAGCATGTCGATGGCCTTGTCCTGCCCGAAGACGACGTTCTTCAAGTCACGATCCAGCGTCTTGAGTTTGCCGCGGTCATCGTTGGAGACATTGGCTGGCGGGATGCGGGCGATCTTGGCCACAATCTCCTCGACCTCCGACTTGCTGATGATCTTTTTGCGCTTGGATGGCGGCAAAATGCGTTGCGCAGCACCGGCCTCGTCGATCACGTCAATCGCCTTGTCGGGCAGATGCCGGTCATTGATGTACTTGGCACTGAGTTCGGCGGCGGCCTGCAGTGCGGCCAACGCGTACTTGACGTTGTGGTGCTCTTCAAAACGGGATTTCAGGCCTTTGAGAATTTCCACCGTCTGCTCGATGGTTGGCTCAACCACATCGACCTTCTGGAAGCGCCGTGACAGCGCCGCGTCTTTTTCGAAGATGCCGCGGTATTCAGTGAAGGTGGTGGCGCCAATGCATTTGAGCGCGCCGGAACTCAAGCCGGGCTTGAGCAGGTTGGAAGCATCGAGCGTGCCGCCAGAGGCTGCACCGGCGCCAATCAGGGTATGGATTTCGTCAATAAACAGCACCGCGTTGGGCTTGTCTTTCAAGGACTTCAAGACGCCTTTGAGGCGCTGCTCAAAGTCGCCACGGTATTTGGTCCCGGCCAGCAAGGCGCCCATATCGAGCGAATAGACAACGGCCTCGGCCAGAATCTCCGGCACATCTTTTTGGGTAATGCGCCAGGCCAGGCCTTCTGCAATGGCCGTCTTGCCAACGCCGGCCTCGCCGACCAGCAAGGGGTTGTTCTTGCGCCGGCGACACAGAATCTGGATCACGCGCTCAACCTCGTATTCACGTCCGATCAGGGGGTCGATCTTGCCATCCTTGGCGAGTTGATTGAGGTTCTGCGTGTACTGCTCGAGCGGCGACTGCTTTTCGTTCTTGTCGCCGCCAGCCTCTTCACTTTCGGCCGGAGTCTCGCTGGACTTGGGACCTTCAGCCGGGTCACTTTTCTTGATACCGTGCGCGATGAAGTTCACCACATCGAGCCGCGTGACGCCCTGCTGATGCAGGTAATAGACGGCATGTGAATCCTTTTCGCCAAAGATGGCGACCAGCACATTGGCGCCGGTGACTTCTTTCTTGCCGCTGCCGGTGGATTGCACGTGCATGATGGCGCGCTGAATCACCCGCTGGAAGCCCAGCGTCGGCTGCGTGTCGACATCGTCCAGACCCGCCACCTGGGGCGTGTTGTCCTTGATGAAGTTGGACAGCGACTTGCGCAAATCGTCAATATTGGCGGAGCAGGCCCGCAGCACTTCAGCCGCGCTGGGGTTGTCCAGCAGCGCGAGCAGCAGGTGTTCCACCGTGATGAACTCATGGCGCTGCTGGCGCGCCTCAACGAACGCCATATGCAGGCTTACTTCCAGTTCCTGGGCAATCATGTGATTTCCTTATGAGCCTTGCTTTGATGTTTAACTGTAATCCGAATTTAATACCATGGGTTCGCCGCTGTATTAATCAAGAGGCTGACTGACACATTGCAGGGGATGCCCCGCTTTGGCAGCCGCATCCAGCACCTGATCGACCTTGGTGGCGGCCACATCCTTGGAATAGACGCCACAGACGCCCTTGCCGTCCAGGTGAATCATCAGCATGATTCTGGTCGCCGCCTCCAGATCCTTGCCAAAAAACTCCTGAATCACGACCACCACAAACTCCATCGGCGTGTAGTCATCATTGAGCATGACGACCTCGTACATCTGGGGTGGCTTGACCTTTTGCGTGCGCCGCTCCAGCACGACCGAGCCGCCGTCGTCGGCAACCGGCAGACGGATCGGCTTGGGCACAGGAGTTACAGGGGGTTTGCTTGCCATGCGCTCATTCTATAGATCGTACCCATTGCCCGAATATCAATACCTGGCGTTGCCGGGGGTGCGGGGGAACGGAATCACGTCGCGCACATTGGACAGGCCAGAAATGTAGGAAATCGTGCGCTCAAAGCCCAGCCCAAAGCCGGCATGCGGCACCGTGCCGTAGCGGCGCAAATCGCGATACCAGCCGTAGTGCGCCGGGTCCAGCCCCACTTCAATCATGCGCCCATCCAGCACGTCGAGCCGCTCTTCACGCTGGGAACCGCCAATGATTTCGCCAATACCGGGTGCCAGCACATCCATCGCCGCCACGGTCTTGCCGTCGTCGTTGAGGCGCATGTAGAAGGCCTTGATCTCTTTGGGGTAATTCATCAGCACCAGCGGCCCGTGAACGTGCTTCTCTGCCAGAAAGCGCTCATGCTCGCTTTGCAGATCAATGCCCCATTTCACCGGGTATTCGAACTTTTCTTTGGAGCTTTCCAGAATCTTGATGGCATCCGTGTAGTCCATGCGCACGAAGTTGCAGTCAATCATGGCCTGCAACTTGGCAATCACGCCCTTTTCGATGCGCTCCTCGAAAAATTCCATGTCGTCAGCGCGCTCGGTGAGCACCGCCTGAAAGACAAATTTCAGCAAAGCCTCGGCCAGCGCCGCGTCATCTGCCAGATCGGCAAAGGCGATTTCAGGCTCAATCATCCAGAATTCCGCGAGATGGCGGCTGGTATTGGAGTTCTCGGCCCTGAAGGTCGGCCCGAAGGTGTAAACCTTGGACAGCGCCATGCAGTAGGTCTCGACATTCAGCTGACCCGACACCGTCAGGAAGGCTTCGCGACCAAAGAAGTCCTTGGAAAAATCGATCTTGCCGCTGTCAGTGCGCGGCAGATTGGCCAGATCGAGCGTCGAGACGCGAAACAACTCGCCGGCCCCTTCGGCGTCGGACGCGGTAATGATGGGCGTATTGACCCAAAAAAATTCCCGCTCGTGGAAGAAGCGGTGTATCGCCTGAGCCACCGTATGACGCAGGCGTGTGACCGCGCCGATCACATTGGTACGGGCTCGCAGATGCGCCACCTCACGCAGGTATTCCATGCTGTGCGCTTTGGGCTGGATCGGGTAGGTATCGGGGTCATCCACCCAGCCGGTGATCTTGATTGAAGTGGCCTGCATTTCAAACGGCTGCCCCTTGGCTGGCGAGGGCACGATCAGGCCGCTGGCCTCGATCGAACAACCCGCCGTCAGGTGCACGACCTGATCAGCGTAATTGGCCAGCGTACTGGGCGCTACCACCTGGATCGGGTGAAAGCACGACCCGTCCGACAGGTTGACGAACGAAATTCCGGCCTTGGAATCACGGCGCGTGCGCACCCAGCCCTTGACCGTAACCGGTGTATCGACTGGCGCCTGAGCTCCCAGGATTTGCTTGACGCTGAGTGTTGTCATGATTTGTTCAGTAATGGCAATTAGAAAAGCATACCCCATCCGCCGCCGACGGCCTTCGGGCAACAAAAAACCCCAATGGAGTCAACACATTGGGGTCTGTCAGCGGCCGCTCTTGGCAAGCCTGGTTCGCCTCTATTCTTAGGAAGGCATTCCTGCAAATACTGCATTGAAGGTTGCGCTGGGGCGCATCACACGGGTAACCTTCTCCTGGTCGACGAGGAAGTAGCCACCAATGTCCGCCGGCTTGCCTTGAACCGCCTTGAACTCTTCCGTGATCTTCTGCTCGTTCTCGGCCAGTGATTTCGCCAGCGGTGCGAAATGCGCCTGCAGTTCCTTGTCGGCCGTCTGCGCCGCCAGTTCCTGTGCCCAGTACATGGACAGGTAGAACTGGCTGCCACGGTTGTCCAACTGGCCGGTCTTGGGTGATGGGCCTTTGTTGTTGTCCAGCAGTTTGCCGGTCGCCGCGTCCAGTGTCCTGGCCAGAAGCTTGGCCTTTTCGTTGCCGGTCTTGATGCCCAGATCTTCCAGACTGACGGCCAAGGCCAGGAACTCGCCCAGCGAATCCCAGCGCAGATGGTTTTCTTCGACCAACTGCTGCACGTGCTTGGGGGCGGAGCCGCCAGCACCGGTTTCATACATGCCGCCACCCGCCATCAGCGGCACGATGGACAGCATCTTGGCGCTGGTACCGAGTTCCATGATCGGGAACAGATCGGTCAGATAGTCGCGCAGGATGTTGCCAGTCACGGAGATGGTATCGAGGCCACGGATCGCACGCTCCATGGTGTAGCGAATGGCGCGCACCTGCGACATGATCTGGATGTCCAAGCCGCTGGTGTCGTGGTCCTTGAGGTAGACCTTGACCTTCTTGATCAGTTCGTTCTCGTGCG
>JBAXOZ010000217.1:0-4237 GCA_037132975.1 Comamonadaceae bacterium | reverse complement strand
GACAGCCGGCAGCGTAGCGCTGATTTCGGTGACTGCAGCACCGCCTCTCGACCAGGTCCGGAAGTAGAGTCTTGTGCACGATAGCGGACGCAGATGGGACGAGATTCTTCATTGCGGTCGCTCAGCCTGAGCTGTCACTGATATTGCATGAATCACCACTGACTCTTCTGCGAGTCGTGGTCGTCATACAAGCTACCTGGGTCCCTTCCCGCTGCGTCGTTGTTTTCAACATCAGGTATGCAAGGATCTTCTGGCTTGCAAAAAATAAATTCCGGCAATCAAACGTTTTCGGCGTTTGGTCAAACATGAGTGCTCGGCTCCTCCCCAAAAATAGTCACAAATTGTTGGCTTTAAGGAGAATCACATGAAATTGATTAAGACAATTGTTGCCAAGAGCAGCAGGCGGATTGGTTTAGGTCTTTCGATGGCCATGTTGCTCGGAGCATGCGCTGGCGGTCCAGGTCGACCAACTGTTTCTATTGAACAAGGATCTGTGCTCGGAGTGGAGCGAGATGGTGCCAAACAATATCTGGGTATTCCGTATGCGGCAGCCCCAGTAGGCGATCTTCGTTGGGTGATGCCCCAAGCACCGGCACACTGGAGCGTTCGCGATGCCGGTCAGTCCGGCGCAGCTTGCGCGCAAGAAGCGCGCTTTGGGTTGACTGAACGCAGCGAGTCTGAAGATTGCCTGACCCTGAATGTCGGCGTGCCAGCCGATATCAAGCCTGGCGAAAAACTGCCCGTGTTCTTCTGGATTCCGGGTGGTGGCTTTGTGGGTGGCAGCGCCAACCTGTATCGACTGGACAAATTGGCGCGGGAAGGCCGCATGGTGGTGGTGACGATCAACTACCGTCTCGGCGTGTTTGGATTCATGGCGCATCCGGCATTCGATGCAGCCAGCAACGGCGATCTGGGCATCGAGGATCAACGCTACGCCTTGGCGTGGGTACAGCGCAACATCGCTGCCTTCGGTGGAGACCCGAGCAACGTGACCGTGGCCGGCGAGTCGGCAGGGGCCGGGTCAGTCTGCATGCACTTGCAAAGCCCGCAGCGAGTTAAGGGTTTGTTTCACAAAGCGGTCATCACCAGCGGAGGGTGCCTGCAGCCCATACCCACGGTAACCTACAGCTTGCAAGGCGCACCCGGTTCCTCGCCCACCTGGAAGAAGATTGCGACTGAGGTTGGCTGCGATACCACGGATACGGCAGGCAGTGCGGCTTCGCTGGCCTGTCTACGCAAGGCCAGTGTCGCTGACCTGCTCAAAGCGCAGGGCAAAGCTGCAGGCAGTGACATCATGGCGTTTAGTCCCAGCATCGGTAACGCCACAGTACCGCAATCGGCGCAGCAGGCCGCAAACACCGGAGAAATAGTGCGTGTGCCAGTGTTGATGGGGGGCGCGACGAACGAACTGCGCCTTTACGTTGCTTACACCATGCTGTATCCGCCAAATATCACCAACTTTGATGTAGCCACCTTGAAAGCGGCTTGGCTGCCCTCTTACTACCCCGGCATGGAGTCTAAATACGACACCATCATCCAACAATACGGTGCGCAAAGCGGTTTCGACGGAGCCAAATTTGGCTCAATGGTGTCGGATTCCACGCCATTGGTGGGAATCAACAATTGTCTTTATCTCAAGACCGCTGATGCGATCAAGCCCTGGATGCCGGCACTCTATCAGTATGAGTTTTCCGACCCCAATGCACCCGTCCTCGGTGTCGGCATTGCCAAGGGAATGGATCCAAAGATTGACCTCGGTGCAGTGCACTCTGCTGTGTTGAATTACCTGTTCCCCAATTTGTCCAACACCAAAGCCATCGATGCTCCTGACCTGGCGCCTGCATCACAAACGCTGTCCAACCAGATGGTCGCGTTGTGGTCAAGCTTTGTCTACACCGGCGCACCGGCACCAGCAGGCCTTGTGGGAATGCCGGCGTGGCCCACGTACGCGGGGGGCAAGACGGTCATGCAACTCAGGCCGAATGCAGTTGAGTTGATCGATGCGGCTGAGCGTCACCAGTGTCAGTTCTGGAAGAACCTGTGAAAGTTTCCCTGCCAGCAATATGCAATTGGGAGAGGAACTTTTCAGAAAATTGCTGCGATGTCTCCTTGCGATCGTGGCGAGTGCCCTCTGTGTGAGTTTGGCCGCTTGTGGCGGCACGCAGGCAGACAGTTCGAGCTCCCGCACCGGCGTATGTCCAGATTCAAGCCATTGGTACTCACCTTCGGAGAACAACGCCTCGGACCAGGTCCCAAATCAATGCAAGAGTTGTCTTGATCCGGCTAACGCAGAGCACAAAGCCTGTGGTGTCGACGCATTCCTGCGCTCACAGGCATGCAGCGGTCCGTCCTGCAGCGACGACCAAGGATCCTTCGTGTTCTATCGTTCGTCGAGCCTTAAGTTTGCCTTGCAGCATGATTTGCGCTATCGCGATCCGGTCCGGTTTCCACGCGCGGGGGGCGAATCGTGCCGGTTCCTGGTCTGGGCACTTGACCCCGTCATTGGTGTGGAGGACGCCGCATTGCGTGACCGATTTAATTTCTGGCGTCAGGCCTATATTGCCTCCGCAACGCAAGTGCAGCCAAGCTACGCCACAGTCGCGCTTGCGCTGGCGATTCAGCCCGCAACCACCCGTGGCCAACACCAGTTTCACATCCATATTGGCACCCTGACCGATACCTATCGGCAAGCCATTGATGGGCTGGTGCGCGATCCGACCCTGACTCAAGGAATTAGCCTGAATGGATATGACTTTGTGGCGAAATATGTTCCCAACGCGCCGGGGGGCGGTCCGTTTTCAGGTCTGAGTCCATTTGAAGTTGCACGTCAGATGATCCCTGGTGGCGAGTCAGCCATGCCTGTTTATGGAATCGTGGCGGCGATTGCGCTTGGTGGAGACGGCGTATTTGTCCTGGCGGCCAAGGGGTTTGATCGGGCTGAACTGAATTTCCGCCAAGCCTACGATTGCGACTTCGCGCCATGACATCTACCCTTTTTCCGCTTTGGTCCATTGCCGCGCCGCTGGCAAGTGGTGGTTTGCTGGTGCTTGCGCATTTCATGTCAAGCGGGTGGATCACGATCTTGCTGGGCATTGCACTGCTTGGCAGCGTGCTGGCGGCGGTTCATCACGCAGAAGTAGTAGCGCACTGGCTGGGTGAGCCGCTGGGTACGTTGACCCTGACTGTGGCCATCACGGTGATCGAGGTCTCGCTGATTGTCTCCATGATGATGGCGGGTGGACCAGCCACCAGTGCGCTGGCGCGTGACACGGTATTCGCAGCGATCATGCTGATCCTCAATGGCATGGTCGGCCTGTGCCTGCTGGTGGGCGGGCTGCGCCATGGTGAACAGACCTTCGGCCTGCTCGGAGTCAGCGCTTCGCTGGCCACGCTAGCGGCCGTGGCCGTACTGACGCTGGTCCTGCCCGACTACACCACCAGTGCCGCCGGGCCTGTTTACACATCGTCCCAACTGGCCTTTATTGCGGTGGTCTCACTGGTGCTGTATGCAACCTTTACGCTCGTCCAAACCGTACGCCATCGCGATTATTTTCTTCCTGATAATGCCCAGAACAACACAACTACTCATGTCAAGCCTGCGCGCACGGGCGAGGGATGGGTGGCAGCGGGGTTATTGCTATTAAGTCTGATTGCGGTGGTGGTGACGGCGGAGACGCTGGCCCCGCACGTCGAAGCCCTGGTAGCAGCGGCGGGTGCGCCGAAGTCGGTGGTCGGCATACTGATTGCCTTGCTGGTGCTGCTTCCCGAGGGCTTGGCAGCGGTGCGGGCCGCGCGTGCCGACCGCCTGCAAACCAGTCTGAATCTTGCCATTGGCTCAGCCCTGGCCAGTATCGGGTTGACGATTCCGGCGGTAGCCCTGCTGGCACTGTTCACTGGCTGGCCGCTGGTGCTGGGCATCGACGCGAAATCCAGCGTGCTGCTTATGCTGACTCTGATGGTCGCTACGCTGTCGCTTGGCACGGGCCGGACCACGGTGCTACAGGGTATGGTCCATCTGGTGATTTGTGCCGTTTACATCTTCACGACCATCGTTCCTTGAATACCGATTCATCGTTCGTCATCAAGTATGCAAGGATCTTCTGGCTTGCCGAAAATAAATCCCGGCAATCAAACGTATTCGAGGTTTAGTCAAACATGGGGGTTTGATCTCTCCTAAAAAATAGATACAAGGCACCACGGATTGGGCTTGCGCGCCGAAAAGCGATGTGGTCTTGTC